>NZ_DBDF01000077.1:0-23978 GCF_002293435.1 Bacteroides sp. UBA939
TTAGTGATCTACTTATAGATAGTTAGTGATCTATTTATAGATAGTTAGTGTTTCATCCTTAAGAAACCAGTACTTTTTGCATAAACAGCTTGTAAATATGCAATAATGCACATAAATAGTGCATCATTATTCTTTGTTTATTCATCAAGTACTCTAAAAGATGAATTTATAAATCAAGGCATGTTACGAAAGGCGGGATAATGCTATCATAATGAATGCAAATGGTGGTTGTTTATTGTCATTTAGATATTTTCGTAAATTCTTAGCCTGTAGAGGTTAGGGGTTAGTAGTTAGTAGTTCAGAAGTTTGTTCATGAAGTACGTGCCGATGACTATGATGCTTTCTTCCGCCGCTTGCAAAGTTTCTTCTCCGATACCCCTTACGAACTGGTTCGTGACTTGGAACTGCACTATCAGAATGTACTCTTTATCGTCTTCAAGCTTGTAGGTTTTTATGTAAAAGCTGAATACCACACAAGCGCCTGGCGCATTGACCTGGTTCTCCAAACGATAAGTTCATTTACGTCATGGAATTCAAGCTGGACGGCACAACGGAGGAAGCCTTGCAACAGATAGAAGAAAAGCAGTACGCCCTCCCGTTTGACACACGACTCCCGACAGCTATTCAAGATAGGCATAACCTTCTCTGCCAAGATGCGGAACATAGAGAAGTGGCTGCTTGGGTAAGGAAAACCCAATGCAGGTTAAATGAAGTTTTCACATTCGGCATAGCACCTCGCTATATTACATAAATGCATGCTTTTGCTTAAAGATTACCCCGCTACCGCTTGATTGTATCGCAGCAGGTAGCGGGGCATAAAACTGTTTGAGTTGATTCGCGCATTGCGCAAGCCAAGTTCTGAGAAATAGTAGGCGTAGCAATGATACAGATGCTCATGTTGCCCGCGCACCAATTCTCTTATTTTTTTATAATCTCTTTCTCTACAATTACTTCCTCCTCATCGGCAGACGGATTTACAATTCCGGCTACTTCTTCTACAGTTTTCGGCTTCACCGTAATTCCTTCTTTGGTTTGTTCTACGTACGCCATCCGGCCATCCGGTAGGTAATATAGATAATCAACGCAAACGCTTCTACGGCCTGTAGCTCCTGATTTTCCGTTCAAAGTAAGGGTTGCATTGTGATAGAACAGATAATCTTGACCTTCATACTGAATGATTCCCGGATGTATGGTAAAACTATTCTCTGCCATTCCTGTCAGGAGTCCGCGGTATGTCCAAGGGCCTTTCATGCTTGGGGCTGTGGCATAGCTTATTGTTTCTCGTCCCTTACCTCTTGAAGCATACGTAAGATAGTAAAGATTTCCGTGTTTATGAATCCACGGTCCTTCTATATACTTCGGCATTTTAAGTATCTCTATAGGGCCGTCCAACTCTGTCATGTTGGGTTTAAGTTTAACCATAAAACAGGTTCCGTTACCCCAACTCATATAGGGAGTGCCGTCATCGTCTACAAAAACTGTCGGGTCTATGTCATTCCACCATCCTCGTGGCCCGTTGGGAGTCATGTTGTCTGTTATAAGCGGTGTGCCACGTGCGTCAACAAAAGGCCCGGTCGGACTATCCGAAACGGCAACTCCTACAACTTTGCTATTATACGGAGCTCCCGCTTGTACTGTTGTATAATAATAGAACTTCCCATCTCTTTCTACAACCTGAGATGCCCATGCTTCGCCTATGCCCCATGAGAAGTCCGTAGGTTTGAGTACACTTCCGTGATCTGTCCACGTCTTCATGTCTTTGGTGGAATAGCACAACCATTCGGTTATGTTAAAGTCCTGACCGTCTTCGGCTTCATCGTGGCCTACATAGAGGTAAAGCCTGCCATTGTGTACCAGTGGCGCCGGGTCGGCTGTGAATTTATCCAGAATTATCGGATTTCCTTCCGGAGTAAATGTTACTTCATTGCTTTCTCCTTCCGGAGTAAACGTCACTTCATTGCCTTCTCCGCCATAACCGGCCAGGAGCAGACACAAACTAAAAGTAAAAAGACTATTTTTCATAATGTTATAATTTAATTGTAGATTATTCTAATTTATATTTACCACTACGCGCCTGTAAACAGTAAGCGTAGGAGTTGCTTTATCTGTTAATTCTAAAATGATATGTATATTCTCTCCCATAGCATCAGCAGGAATATGTATTTTACATTTTGCTGCGTTATGGCCCTCTATTCTTACTTCACCTTTGTAGCTGCTTGGCTCTGTGTAAACACTCCATTTGTATGTCAGATTGTTACCGTCGGGATCGGTTGATCCGCTGGCATCTAAAGCTATATAGCTGCCGGCTTTTACCTTTCTGAAAATACATTTCAACGAATGGTCTCCATCAAGTACCGCATGAGGATGATGATTCACCGCTTTATAATCATCAGTTGTAGTCCACAACATACGTGCTGCTAAATCATTCCAAATGTGCTGTTTCCATTTATTGATAGCGCCACAGCCCTCCTTGCAGCTTCCATGCATGTAATAAGGATCGTATTGCGTTTCATCTTTCCCGTTGCGCACTATGAAATCCATACCTCGTATGTCACTCGTCTTTTGATTGGAGAAACGGCCTCCCCATCCTCCATATTCCAGTGAGTCGGGTACATTCAGGCCATTTGCATAAACGTAAAAGAAAGAAGGGGAGTCTCCTTCCGGTACCCAGATTCTATCAGGATAATGTTTACCTAATGGTTGACAGTTTTGAACGTTCTGTTTAATCCATTGGTCTGAAGGCGCCCAACCATATATTTCTTTGTTTCTGATGTACACTACTTCTGGAAAGTTCTTTGCTATCCATGCTCCGGCATCATCTTGGCCAAGAATATCATAGATGCGGATTTTGGCAATAAACCTCTTAAGAGCTTTCTCACTGCGTGTATGTTTCACTTTCCATAAGGCTTGTGCTATGGTATTCATTCCGCCCCAGGCCGCAAGCCATACAGGTCGTTGGTCGTTTTTCTTGTCAACAGCCGCAATAATCAGTTCTGAACCGGGCGAATCTTTACCTTGACCTACCCCATTCATATTGGAAAGAGCTTGTCCTCGCTTTATAATTGCCCTCAGCTGGTTTAAACCGGGATATCCCTCTGCATGTTTATTTAAGCGAGGCAGCAGTTCTCCAAACAGCTCCACTATTTCTGAGATTTTAGCGGTTTTATCCGGGTCATCTACCCAAACCTGTGAGCTGATAAGTCCCTCGATATCAATTACATTTGAGCACAGCAGTAAATGTATCATTGATTGAGTATCATCGGGGTCGGTACCTCCCAAATCAGTTGTCACAATCAGTCGATGTTTATCCTCATTAGCGGTTTGCGCCTCTAAGTAAAGGCTCCATGCAATGAGAGGGAAAAAGAAGAACAATACTTTTATCATAGGTTTTCATGTTTAATTATCTAACTTCTACTCTAATTTACATTAACTCTACTGAACCGGAGTAAACTTATAAAGCAATACACCGTGAGCCGGCACATTCAGAGACAATGCTTCTTGTCCGGCATCAAGCGTTTTAATATCTTTTTGTCTCCACAGGTCACGTACGGTCTGCTTACCCGTGATGCCCAGTTTATTGAAATCCCGGAAAGAGATATCCGCCTTTTCACGGTCGAAGTTACAGAACCCTACCGCTTTACTTCCGTCTTCCAACTCCTTCACGTAGATACGTAATTCTCCGATGGCATGTACACATGTGGCCTGTTTCCCCAGAGGGTCCTGATTGACAGCTATAACCTCGTTATTGGTTAACAAACTGAATGTGAAATCATCCATCTTCTCCAGGTCGCAGCCTATCAGGAGCGGTGCGGAGAACAAGCTCCAGAGACTAAGATGCAGATATTGTTCATCCGGTTTAAGCCTGGTCTGGTGAGGATTACCCCAACCTACAATGCCAACTACCAGCATATCCGGGTCGTTCCAGTTACCGGGTTTAGCCCAGGCAGCGGCTTTGTCCTGAGAAAGAGCTATGTTTTTTACACTTTCCCACGTGTCGGTAATGTCATTCGTTGTGCGCCAACTCTGACCTCCAACGGAATCTCCCCACTTCCAGACGTCTCCCATACCATATTGACACAGGTTATAAACAATGTCCCGGGGCTGTTTACGCAGGTAGTCGCCCATGATTCTGAACGGTTCTCTACCTACAATCGAGTCTCCTCCTCCCTGGAAAGCCAAAGAAGATACACTGTAGGGGTCTTTCTTCAAATCACGGTCGAGTACACCTCCATAGCTGCACCAGTCATATTTCAGATAATCAAATCCCCATTTGGCATACATCTCGGCGTCTTGTTTCTCATAACCGTAGCTACCTGCACATCCTCCGCATGTCCACGGGCCGGGTGAGGAGTAGATACCTACTTTCAACCCAAGCGAATGTATGTAATCAGTCAGTCCTTTCATATCGGGAAATTGGGCATTGGTTATGATATTGCCACGGTTGTCGCGCAGCTTTCCGCCTCTGGTACGGTCGTTGGGGTCGCGGTGGTGTTGCCACGAGTCGTCTATGTTGACGTAAGTCCAGCCATAATTAATGAGACCGCTTTCTACCATGGCTCTTGCTGCTTGTTTCACTTTCTTTGCCGAGACTTCATGTCCGAAACAGTTCCAGCTATTCCATCCCATTGGCGGAGTAAGGGCAATTCTGTCGCCACATTCAATACGGAATGTCTTCTCTGTTACTCCCTTTTCGTTTTGAGCCTGTAGAGTTACCTCAAACGTTCCGGGTACAGTTAGTTTACCGGTAATCAAACCAGTTTCCGGGTTAATCTCCAATCCTGCCGGTAATCCTGTTGCCGAGAATGCCATTGGACGGTCGCCCGTAGCCGCCACCTGAAATAGGAATGGAGAACCTGGACGCACTCCAAACACGGATGCGCTATTAATTCTTGGTGTAGCAGGAGCAGGAGGAGTCAGTATATAAGGTTCGGTAGCTATGAACTTTAGTGTAGGAAAACTTTTCTTTCCCTTTGAAATAATCTTTGCATCTGCCCAGTCTGCATGATCATAATAAGGGCCATCGCCGCCGTCGGCAACAATCAGTTCAAGCCTCTTCACTCCGTCAAGTGCAACAGAACATTGCTTGGGTGCATCTCCTGCCTTTACAACTCCGCTGGACCATAGTTGAGCGCCATCGCCGATTACAATGAATTCAGCCGATACCTTACGTTCCAGTATTTCATCATCCAGCCCCACCTGAGCGGTAAATGAGGTTGCTTTACCATCCACTTGAATGGCTATTTCACTGACAGAGTGGGTGCCTACTCCACGTTCAAACGTCTGGCCTCCGATTGTCAGCGTTTTGCCGTCAACTGATTTGTTCTTCATGGCATTACCATGTCCCTGGGTCATGGCTGTCAAGTCCAAATCATCGAGCCATACGGTCTGCGGTTGACTGCATCCCGTGATTGCGCTTGCTAATGCAAGGCTCACGAGTGTTATCAGAATTTTGTTATTATTCATAGTTCTAAAAGTTATTTTGATTGATTATAATGAGTTTATACTATAATTTTTTAGACGCAGATAACGCGGATCTCTTTTTATCTTCCGGGTGGGATAACGTAGCGCAGTATTAAAAATCCGCGTCATCCGCGTCTAAAGAATTGCTACTTATTACAACGATATTTTCATCTTCTTTCCTGCATACGTCACAGTTCTGTTTGGCGTTGACTGATAAACCCCGGTGCCGGATTGTGGTGATACCAACGTGACATTAAGAGTTATCTTCTTTTTCATTCCGGTGAACTTACCCTTTCTATCACTGATAGTCAGAGTCTTATCCGCGTCATTCCAGCTTAATTCAAACGTGCAGAACTGTCCCTTTTCATAATTATAATTGTTCCCTTCATCCTCGTAAACAGAATACGTACCGTTAGCGCCCGGATAAATGCGGATTTCCCACGGCTGTTCTGTATCTTCAGAAGCAAATTGTTTGGCAGGTCCCAATGGCAATATGGAGCCGGCTTTCACGAATAAAGGTATCTTCGTGAGGTCAACATCTGTATCTATCAGTTGTCCGCCCTTGTAAAATGCACCATCCCAAAAGTCTATCCAACCCGCCTGACATTGGGGAAGATAAACCTTCATCCGGCTAATGCCGCCCTCTACAACCGGAGCAACCAGGAGAGATGGCCCAAACATAAACTGATGCTTTTGTTCCAACGCGAGAGGATCTTCCGGGAAATCCATCACCAACGGACGCATCAGGGTGTAACCTTTAAAGGAAATCGCAGCATTCTGTGAATATATATAAGGTAGAAACCTATAGCGCAAGTCTAAGTACCGGGCAACTATGCGTTCAACCTTCTCTCCGTATCTCCAGGGTTCGGTATTACTCATGTAACCATGCACACGCATCAATGGAAAAAATGTTCCTGCCTGTAGCCAACGGATGAATTGTTCATGATACTCCGTATTGGTATATTGATTGCCCGGGCGGAAGAAACCGCCGGCATCATACGTCCACCAAGGCAGTCCTGTTGCCATTTGCCCCAGTCCTCCGGCTATTTGCCGGCGCAGGGTTTCCCAGTCATGTCCCACATCTCCCGACCATGTTGCCGCCGCATAACGCTGCATTCCGGAAAAACCGCTGCGGGTGAATATCATAGCCCTCCGGTCAGGGTCGTCTTTGCGCAAACCCTCATAAATGGTTTTACTGACATACATCGGATAGACATTCCGGTAAACCTCTCCCGGCGTCTGCCCTTTATTGATACGCCGGTTCCGGAGGTCATCATTCTCCGGTTCGGTAGCATCCTGCCACCAGGCATCAATGCCGTATTTCAACAGTCCGTCACGGAAGTTCCGCCAATAGAATGCTGCGGCATCGGCATTGAAGAAGTCAATCCAGTCGCTGCCCGGAATATAATACCCGTTTTCTTTTGCCTGTTTCCCAACTTCTGACTGAACATCTATTTTAGACCAGACAGAAATCATCAGGCGCATATCCATGTCATGAAGCTCCTGAAGCATCTTGTCCGGATCGGGATACCTGTCCTCATCAAACTTCATGGCATTCCAGCCATGTTTCCCCCAATACTGCCAGTCCTGAACAATCAAATCTATGGGTAACTTCCTGCGTCTGAACTCACGGGCATTCTCCAACAGCTCTGCCTGAGTGTTGTATCGTTCCCGGCAATGTATATATCCTAAACTCCACAAAGGCATCATGGGAGCAGGCCCGGTCAACTCCCGGTAGCTGGCAATAACTTCATCCCCATTGCCTGCAAAAACAGTATAATCCAATGCCCGGGCAACCGGCGAACGGAAAACTGTTTCATCGGAAACAGGGCGCCAATATAATACAGGCTTGTCGTTACGCTCACCCTGCACTTCTATAGCATGTTTCCCGGCAGCCAGTTCTACTATGGCAGAGGTTGTAGGAGGCAACCATAAGTTGTTGACATCAAACACCTTATTTCCATCAACGGTAAGATAATACTTGCGAGCCATCCGTTGGCCGACATCCAGCAACAACGAATAACGTCCGGAACGGGGTACTTCCAGCGAAGCGGTAAAAGAGTATGTCTGTCTGGTCTCTTTTACATTTCCGCTTGTACCTGTGGCATTCACGGTAACAGCTTCGCCGCTTGCACTCTCAGGCGTCAATTCAATAGATGCATCCGCCGGGTTGAAATCCGTCAATCCGTAGTTATTCCACAACAGGCCATAACCTTTGTTTGACAGAATAAAAGGAATGGCAATCTGTGTGTTGACCTGTGTCAGCCTCCGCGATAACCCTTTGACGTTAAGATAGCCATCTTGAAATTGCCCCGTACCGTATATGTACTCGTCTTCCGGAGATACAAACTGCTGCTCTACCTGAAATGTGGCTTCTCCCTGAACAGAAGAAGCCGTCATGAAACGTCCTCCTGCCTTTTCGCGGAGAATGATACGCTTGTTCGCATCCTTAAAAGTCAGCGTTTCCGTATCCTTATCGAACTCCACGGAAATACCTTCCAGAGACAGAGTCAACGATTTGTCATTCTCTGTAACTTTACATTCCGGAGCGGTTACGCTTTCTGTATAGATCAGTTCCTGCATAGGCGCTGAACCCGGTTGAGTGAACTGTACCCGGACAGCATTCCGGTTGAGTGGTATCAGTGAGAGTGTACCTTGTTTCAGTTCAAGAACTATGTGTTCCTTTTCTCTTGAGATACATGCTGCATTTAGCATGAATACACAGAGAGACAGAGCTGTTGCGATTACTCCAACCTGAGTTCGCTTCTTTATTGTTTTCATGGAATAAGTACTTATGTTTAATGTGAATCAGGAGTTAAATTAGTAGTTATAATCTCACTCCCATACTTAGACTATCTCACTATACGACTTAGGGTATCTCAGTCGTATACTTAGGCTACCTCAGTCGTATACTTAGACTACCCCTCTCAGAATACCTTCCGGGCGGGGTTTTAAGCAAGTATAGAGCGAAGTAGATTATCTTAATAATCCGCGTCTAAAGAATTACTGATGCCGATTTATTTAGAGAACCTCCAATAATCGAAATACATAAGATTGGTAGCCGGCCTTCCTTTCACCACAAAATAAAGGTCGTGTACTCCGGTCACCTTGGAGATATCAATGCTCCGCAAGTCCCAACGGTCGTCGCCGCCAGTCCGGGGTACTTTAATGGTTCCTACCAACTCTCCGTCCGCACTGTTCAGACGCACTTCGAGTTGCACCGGAGCATTGTGCGTAGTACCCAACCTGGCAGTAAACTTGGTAGCACCGGTTTTTCCGAAGTCCACGCCACAAACCCGGATATAACTGCCGTCCTTCATTGCCGTCACAAAAACACCTACCTGGTTGTTCCTGAAAGACTTGAAACCTTCGGAGAATGCGATTGTTTCCGCTTCATTCTTTACATACGGATTCAAGGTGGCAATTCCTTTGGTGATTCCTTCCGTCATCTTCACCTCAGGAATTGATCCGTCTTTGTTGAATTTGAGTTCTTCAACACATACCGAACGGTTGAAACCACCACCACCGGGCAACTTCCCGTTATGATAAAAATAATAGGTCTTGCCTCTGAAATCAATTACTCCCGGGTGGATTGTAAATGATCCGCCTCCAGCAGCCATTACCGTACCGCCATATTTCCACGGTCCTGTAATAGAGTTAGCGGTTGAATAGCCGATGTGTTCGGGCAACGGTCCTCCGGGCCAGAACAAATAGTACATTTTATCTCTTTTGTAAAGCCAGGGGCCTTCTTCATAAAGGGTGGCTCGCTGAGAATCACCTTCGCGTTTTCCGAATGACTCCGCAGTCAAAGGCACGCGTACGATGTCTCCGCTGTAAGAAATCATGTCTTCATTCAGCTTCACGTAATACAAGTTGGGGTTGCCCCAGTACATATAAGCCTGTCCGTCGTCGTCAATGAAAACTGTCGGGTCAATATCTCCCCATTCACTCTGAACCAGTGGTTTATCAAGCGGGTCATAGAAGGGGCCATAAGGACTATCCGCCACTGCTACTCCAATCGCCCCCCTGTTATTGATTTTAGAAATCACAGGCACATACATGTAGAACTTTCCGCCTCTTTCAATGCATTGCGGCGCCCAGGCATCCCCTTTGGCCCAACTGAAATCGGTGTATGACAGAACAGCACCATGATCAGTCCAGTTCACCATATCGTTTGTTGTGTACAGGCACCAGTCGTTCATTGTAAACCAGGTAGAGTTATCTTCGTCGTGGGTGGTATAAAGATATACTTTATCATTATATACCATTGGAGCCGGGTCAGCCGTGTACTTTGTCTGGATGATCGGGTTCTGTGCCAGTCCCGAAGCACTTGCCATCACCAATAGTGATGAGAAAAGTAGAGATTTCATTTTATCCATATTATCTTTTCTTATTTGATTATTCTACAATTAATATTCCCCCATTGCAAGGTATTGTCAGCTGCAATTCCTGTTTCTTATTCACCTTTACCGGTTTTACGCTGCCCTGCAATTCTTCATTATCACTGAATACCCGCACCTGATTACCGGGTGCAAACATGGGCAGAGTAATCTTCAACTTCACGGTTTCTTTCTGTGCACTGACTCCTGCTATATACCATTTATCTCCATGCCTGCGAGCCATGACTGCATATTTACCGGGGTAACCGTCGATAAAGCGTACCTCATCCCATGTAGTGGGAACTTCTTTCATGAAGCCTATCGCCCATTCCGGAGCATCCGTCAGGTTGTTCGGGGCTAAGGCAAAGTGCTGCACCGGACTTTGAAACATTACCGCAGTAGCCAAAGCGAACACATCAGAAGTAATACGCCGGCTTCCGCGCGGAGCATTAGTCGCATTATAATATTTATTTAATGCACTGCCGCCAAAGTCCATGCTGCCCACTGTGTTGCGGATAAACGGATGCAGACAGGCATTGAAAGCTTCGTTGTCACAACTCCCTTGTGAGAAATGCAGGTTTTCACTCGCCAGTACAGCTTCGCTCGATGCATAGTTAGGATACATACGTTCCCAACCGCGAGGTAAAGTGCATCCGTGGAAAATCACCAGTAACCCATACTCGTTGGCATCGGCGAGAATGTCTTCGTACATCTGCATGGTTACCTGCTTGTCGCCACCCAGGAAGTCAACCTTTATGCCACGTATCCCGATACTTTGCATCCATTTCATTTCTTTACGCCGGGCTATTGTATTGTCCATAATGCCACGCGGCGTTTGCGGCGCGTCATTCCAATATCCGTTGGAGTTATACCACAGATAGAGGGCTACTCCTTTCTCTGTTCCGTATTTAGCTAACTTTTCAATCTTGTCATAGCCAATCTGCGTATCCCACAGTGCATCTACCAGCAGAGACTGATATCCCATTGCTGCCGAGAAATCAATGTAGCGCAATTGCTCTTCATACTTCGTACTTCCGTCCATACCGATAATCCAACTCCAGGAGCCTCTGCCGTATTCATACTTCCGTGATGCTGCATATAGCGGCTTCACAACATCAAAGGCAACTGTTGTCTCAACGATCGGGGCTAAGGTTTCACCTAAAGTGATTGTCCGCCAGGGTGTTTCTCCGGGCAGTGCAAGTCCGGGTGAAGTCGTACCGTTTCCATTCATTTCACCTTCCTGCGGGAAACCGATTGTGTACAGTCCATTTTCATGTCCCAGCAGACGGCTTCCGCAATATTTGCTGTCTACACCTGTTTCCGAGATGAGTATCCATCCTTTGTCGCCGTTGCGGAACAGGCAGGGAAAGGTATAGCCTTCGCCCCATCCGTTTTTACCCATGGAATCATCTGCCCTGTAAGGCGTTTCGTAACTGGGCGAGGTGCGGGCAAAGCCTCCCATAGGCTTGCTTTGCGGGCACAGGAAAGTGGTACTCCCGTCGGGAAGCACAAAGCCTGTCGCCTCTTGCTTTATGACGCAGGACAAAGTATTCTTTTGAGGATACATTTTATATCTGAAGGCGACGTCCCGGTCAGTTACGCGAAATATGACGTCGTATATCACTTTCTCTTGCTTACTAAATTGGTACACAGCTTCTGTGGCTACATAGTGTACATTGCTCTGCTTTATGTTGGGCAATGTATAGGTCTCGTCAATTACGCTCGACCGTACTTCCTGCCCCAAAGACATTTCTTTGGAGAAATCGCCGATGTTGGTAACAAGCCCCAAGGGAGAGGATGTGATAAAAGGAGTACCATTATGAGTGATACTGTATGACGGTTGTCCATCCTTATCAGAGATGGTAACTGTTATTTTCCCGTTTGGGCTTGTGACTTGTTTTTCTTCTGCCTTTATTGCGGAGCAAACAAATAGCGCCGCAATAACTAAAAAATATTTCATAAATATCGAGGTGTTGTTTATCTATAATTTACTTCAACCGTAGTTTCCCGGTCGTTTACTTCAACTTCCAGTAGTCTATGTTGAACATCTCTCCGTCTCCTCCTCTGAAGACGAAGTACAGGTCGTGAACTCCACTTACCTTTTCGATGTCAGCAGTGAAGGTTTTCCACGCATCCCAACCGCCGGTGTTGTTTATGCTGCATACTCCGAGCAATGTACCTTCGAGGCTGTCCAGACGAATTTCAATCTTTCCTTTGGTTATCGTGGCTGCACGGATTTCAAATGTCTTTGCCCCTTTCCCGAAGTCAACGGCTTTCAACTGGAGGAAGTCTTTGTTGTGGATGGAGGTGATGTACATCCCGTTTTCGTTGTCCCCGGCAGATTTGAGTCCCTGGCTCCATGCCATTGTTTCAGCTTCAGTCCGCTTGTAAGGATTCAGTGTGCCGACGGGTTCAACCGCTACGCCGTCGTCCCACCAGGGCAGTTCCTGGATAGTGCCGTCGGGATTGTATTTCATTTCGGCTACGCATATCGAACGGCGTTCATGATGCTTGTCGGTTATCATGAAATTCAACCGGTAGTTGAATCCGAATACGTAGGACTTGCCTTTATAGTCGATGATTCCCGGATGGTTTCCGGAGGATTTCCTGTTGGGCTTCATGATGTAACCTTTAAATTCCCAAGGGCCTATGGCGCTGGGGGCCATTGCATAACCGATGCCTTCGGGGCAGCAGGTGCTTGCATATGCCATGTAGTAGTGCCCGTTCTTCTTGTATGCCCAGGGGCCTTCCTGGAAGTGGTAAGGGTCTTTCTGGTCTTTTATCTTCCGGATTAACTCGTCTTTCGTGATTTCTCCTGAGCAGGATATCATGTCTTCGTTCAGTTTCACATACCAGAGGTTGGGGTTTCCCCAATAGAGGTATGCCTGTCCGTCGTCGTCTATCCATACGCTGGGGTCGATGCTGTCGTACTGGGCGCCAATCAGAGGCTTTCCGAGGGGGTCGGTGAAGGGGCCGAAAGGATTGTCGGCAACCAGTACGCCGATTCCCCGTCCCTGTACCGGACAGTACAGATAGAACTTCCCGTTACGCTCGATGCACTGGGGCGCCCAGGCGCCGTTCTCAAATCCTCCCCAACCGGATATGGCAGGGTCGGCCCATTTGAAGCTGTATAAGTTGGCGATGGTGCCGTGGTCGGTCCAGTTCACCATGTCGGTGCTGGTGTACAGCAGCCATTCTTTCATGCGAAAGCCTGCCATTCCTTCGGGGGCATAATCTTCGTCGTGGGTGGTATAGAGATATACCGTACCCTTGTGTACCATTGGTGCAGGGTCGGCAGTGAATTTGGTCTGTATGATTGGAGTCTGGGCATTCAGATTCTCCTGGGTAGCAGCCGTAAGTAATAGCGCTGCTGTCAATACGGGCAAAATAAGTTTCTTCATTGTTTCTGATATTAGAATTTCACACTAACTCTTTTTCCACTGTAGTTAACCACTTTCCGGGTTCCGTCCTGAAGCACGACAGTGAACTTTCTGTTGTTCAACATCCCCTTGTAGGCACCTTTCCGTGCTCCTATCGTCAACTGGCGTGAGGCGTTGTTCCATGCGATGGGGATTTCCGTATATGCCCCCAGTTCATAATTATAATTGTCGAACTCATCTTCGTAAAGCACAAAGGAACCATCGGCGCCGGCGTACACTCTCAATTCAATATCGTCCCACGGTTTCTCTGTTGCATACTGCACTTCAGGGCCAATCGGAATAATACTGCCCGCTTTGATATACAGCGGGATGACGTCAATCGTCGTCTCCTTCTCTATCTCCTGTCCGCCGTCATACTTCGCGTTCGTCCAGAAGTCGTACCAGGCAGTGCCTGCCGGCAGATATACCTTTTCGGACTTGGCCTGCATGAAATCTACCGCCGCTTTATCCCCAAACTTCCGGTCGTCATTTCTATTCCAACCTTCATTCTCATTTACTCTCACTACTTTCTCCTGAGTGTAGTGCGCGTTGATGACCGGTGCTACAAGGATGGATTTGCCAAACATATATTGGTCATTTATATCCCACACGTTCCTGTCGCCGGCAAAGTCCATCACCAAAGCGCGCATGAAGCTCGATTGGCGTTCGGTCACTTCCCACGAAGTGGAGTATATATAAGGAAGCAACGAATAGCGCAGATGAATCATCTTCTCAATGGCGTCGTACACCGGTTCGCCCTTCTTTCCGAACTGGTAGATTTCTCTCGGCGTATCGGCTCCATGCGAACGCATCATCGGGCTGAACGCTCCGAATTGCATCCAGCGTACATACAGTTCCTGGAACATTGGATTCTTGGGTGCGCTTCCGTCATTCCAGCCCCTGTTGTAATGTCCGGCAAAGAAGCCGCCTATATCCGTGTTATAGTTGGGATTTCCGGTAAGCGTGAAGTTCAACCCTGCCGGAATCTGGTTGCGCAGTGATTCCCAGGACGAGCTGATATCTCCCGACCATACGTTGGCGCCGTAGCGTTGCTGTCCGGCAAATACGGAACGGGTGAGGATAAATACACGTTTGTCTGCAGTCGTGGCGCGCTGGTTATCATATACTCCACCCACCGACACCAGCGGATAAGCGTTGCGCATCTTGCGGAATGAACCCAGATAGGTCTTCGTGTTCCAGTCCTCCGGCTTCCAGTCAAAATGGTCAGGCTCTGTAGAGTCCATCCACCAGCCGTCTATACCCAGTTTGAAGAGGCCTTCGTTCATGTATTTCCAGTAGATGGCGCGAGCCTGCGGATTGTAAGCATCGTACACACGCACTCCGGAAGGATATTCCATGTTCGGCGGCCAGGTTTCGAGTCCCGACTGAGGCCATGTGGAGAAGTTAAACAGCATACCTTTCTTGTCCAGCTCTCTGTAAGGTTTGGTCATCGGCCCAAACGACGACCAGATGGAAATCAGCATGTGCGCATTCATTCCGTGTACATCGTTAACCATCTTCTGCGGGTCGTTGAACAATGGGTTCTTGAAGTCCATGGCATTCCATAGATAATTGTTTCCCCAGTATTGCCAGTCCTGAATGATTCCGTCAAGCGGAACACCCAGTTCGCGGTACTTGCGTACCACGCCCACCGTTTCTTCCTGGCTTTTGTAGCGCTCCTTACTTTGGAAGTAACCGTAAGTCCAGAGGGGGAACATCGGTACTTGTCCGGTCAGCGCACGCATCTGTGCCACTACGCCGTCGGCATTTCCGCCATGCATGAAGTAATAGTCCACGCAATCGCCCACTTCGGACTGGAAAGAGGTCTCTTCCGGTTTATCGGTAAAGTTGGTCGGCGAATAATTGTCCCAGAACAGGCCATATCCCTTCACCGATTGTACGAATGGAACCACGTCTTCCACATTGCCCTGCATAAGGCGCTTGGTCTGGTTACGTTGTGACATCTTTCCATTCTGAAGAATGCCCAATCCATAAAGAGGCTCGTCTTTATCCAGGATAAACGCTTGCTTAACGGTGAACGTTTTGCTTCCGGCATCGTTGAAGTCGGTAAACTCCGGCTTGCCCTTTTCACTGAGCAGAGGCTCTCCTTTGGCATTGAAGAAAGACACAATGCCGGACTCCAGGTTAAGAGTAACTTCTATTTCACTGCTTTTCAGCCTCACCGTACTGCCTTCCCGGGTAATGGTGGGTTTCACTTTCTGAGGGCTTTCTATTACAGAAAGGCTCTCCTTTGTGTACTTCCATCCGTCAGGCGACTTCAGGATTCTTACAATTGACGGAGAGTAGAACTGCAACTCCACGTCTACCGAATTAATGGTCGCCTTCACGCCCCCGGGGGTTTGCTGATAGTCTTGCCCCGCGAGGGAAGTGCAACAACACAGCGCCATCAATACTAATACACTCTTAATTGATTTCATGGTTCTTATTACATTTAATGATTAAAACTTATATTCTATAACTTTGTACGATACAAAAGTAAGCAGTATATTCACTTTTCCCTTTAAATATTAGACATTTGTTCTTCAATATTAGATAATTCTGATGGCTATCAATCTGTCTTCATCATTTTATTATAGCTACAAAACCGCCACGCGGCAAACATTGTACCTCCAAAGCGGTTTCATTATCCGATAAGGATATGTTTTCTTCAATGGCAAAGTTCTTGTCATCGGCGCCATCCTTGAACAGGGATATCTGCTTGCCGCTTACGGGGATAGCTTCTAACGATGCACGAAGCGTTCTGGGTTCATTAGTTCCGTTGATGCCTGCAATATACCATACATCGCCTTTGCGGCGCGCCATGATCACTTCTACTCCGGGATAGCCCGCCAGAAACTTCGTGTCGTCCCACGCCGTGGGCAGTTCCGATAGCAGGCGCTTTACCGGTTCCGGCAGGTTGTCGTAAGTAGAAGGCCTGTCGGGCATGTGTTGCAGAGGCGATTCAAAAATCACGGGCAGTGCAAGCTCATGGCCGTGCGAGGTGATATGCGGATGCTGTGAATCGGAGAAAGTACCCGGAGTATAATCCATTGGGCCTATGACGTTTCTCGTGAAAGGCAGCGTTGCATTATGTTCGGCGGCACGGTTAGTCAGTACCGGAGCGTTGTTATACCACTCGGCGCCATACACACCTTCCATCGACATCATGTGAGGGTAGGTGCGTTGCCAGCCGCGGGGGATGGTGGAGCCATGAAAGTTGACCATCAGCTTATACTTCACGGCGTCTTCGAGCAAGTCCATGTAATAGTTCATGGTGGTGGCGCTATCGCCCGAGAAGAAGTCTACTTTGATACCTACCACTCCTATGTCCTGCAACCATTTATATTCCTTCTCCCGGTCTTCTTTCTTATTGAGCCGGAATCCGGGGCCGGGGCCATTAATCCAGTTGGTGCTCGAGTTATACCATATCAACGGTTTCACGTTCTGTTGCAGGGCATACTTCACCACATCTTCAATGTTGCCTCCATTGACCATCTCATCCCATTCGGCATCAATCAAATCGTAGGGCCACTTCATGCGGACAGCCAGGTCGATATACTCCTTTATTATTTGGTAATCTCTTGACCCGTGATTGTGCGCCCAGTATATCCACGATACCATACCGGGGGTTATCCATTCCGTATCCTTCACTTTAGAAGGCTCGGAGACGTCGGTTACCAAGGTGGATTCTACCACATCAGACAAATCTCCTGTGATGAGTAATCGCCAGGGAGATTCCCACGAACCCTTGCCAACTGCTTGCTTATCATCGGCAAGACGCACCCGGTAGCTGTCGCGATTGTCTCCATTATATAAAAGAGAGCCGCAATGCCCTCGCTTGATATCTGCTTCTGTTATCAGCATGAAGACTGAATCCTTCGGTTCGACGAGTGCGGGATATCCCCAGCGGTCAACGTCCGGGCGGTTGGCGAGTTTTCCGTCTGTGGATAGCGGATAGAACTTCTCGTATCCCGGGTCGTACTGTTGCATCCATCTTTTAGCTCCCTGCGGAACGGTGTATTCGGTATGCTCGTTGATGATGTGTTCTTCGTCGGCAACGGCATTCACTTTGTATTTAAAGGCGATGCCGTCATTGTATACTCTGAATGTAACGTCCAGTGTCTGTCCCTTTTCGTTTTCAAAGGAGAAGGTTTTTTCGCGGGCGAGGTTCACACAACGTTTGCGTTTCCCGGTTATCATATCGTAGGCTTCGGCTCTGTTCAGTACATCGGAAACGGATTTCAACTTCAGGTTTCCGGCTAACTTCTGCGCATCTGTCTCCAATCCTAACTTTGATTGGGAAAGGATGCGGTTTCCTTTATAGTCTACTGAAAAGAGAGCTTCACCGTAGGTGTTGTCTTCTGCAGGTTCTATTGTGACTTTCAGGTCTCTGTTGGGAGACTTGATATCATACGCGTGACACGAACTAACCATAATGGCTACCAGTATCACCCATGTTTTTCTTAGTAAATTCATAACCAGAGTTTTTTATTGTAAGTTTTATATTACTGTATTATCTCTATTTATATTGTTGATAATTGGTTGTATCTCTATTCTCCTNNAGGAGAATAGAGATACAACCAATAGAGATACTACAGCTTAATTCGTAGCCGCAAGCGGACTGAATACCACCTTATACGTTTTAGTAACCCCCTTATAGTTGAACTTCACCATAGCGCTTCCCGAAACCGACGTAGCCTGAACAACCTCTACTTTCACGCTCTTATCTGTTGCAGATGCCGATACTTTAGGTACTGCGGTGCTACCGGCAGGAAGTTGGTAAACAGCCTCATACAAGTCGTAACCGGTAATACCATTGCTTTCGGTAGAACGGACAGGAGTTGCCGGCACTTCGATTGCTTTTCCATTGACTGCTATGTTCACCCGGGGAACCACCGGGCGGACAATCTTCTTCTTGCCTGAACTGAATCCCAACCCTGCCAGGTCGAAGAGATTGCCTGCTTCTTCACTTTCGGCAACAAGATAGATTGCATGTTTCTTGTCCAGGTGGTCAACGAACTTCGATACATCAACTGTAAACTGTGCCGTTTCCTGTGTAGAATTAGCCGGAACGACTATCTCACCTATCTTCGTCCCTTTCCAGGCTGCATTATCCCACGGGCCGTCTAACCAAACGTTCACTTTAAACGCCTTCGATGTTTTCGGCATAAGGAAGAGGTTAAAGGCTGTTTTATTCCCCTTTTGAGTTCCTTTGAAAGCCTTTATGCCCGACTTGTCTTTAGCCAGTCCTCCGAAACCGAAGTATTTGTATCCTATTATATGACCGTTCTTCACGTTGGTGATAGGTGCGTGGTTATCCCAGATGTCCCATGAATCCTGCTGGATGCGTATGTCGGAAAGGTAACAGGCAAATCCTGCGGAATAATATTGGTAAGGGTCAAGACCGAATATGTGGAAGCCTTCCGACGTTACTTCCGCTCCTTTGTATTCGTTGTTGCGGCTGTCTTTGGCTGTCCAGATATTGTCTTTGGCGTATGGGTCGTAGGCTCTGAGTGATACTTTGCCACCTTCGGACACCGGCTCCTTGTCCCATTCCACATGGATGGGAGCTACCATCGCCTGGCGTGCATTGCCGAATCCACGGGGCGGACGGTGATAGAACACGTACCATTGTTCGTTGATAAGTTCGATGCTTCCGTGCGTGTTATGTCCGGCATTGGTGGTTTGCAGCTTCGAGCCGTCTTGGTTTAACACCGGTGCGCGCGAGTCTACCAGGACGCCGCCGCTTTTCCACGGACCTAACGGAGAGTCGCCATAAGCGTAGCGCAGGGTGGAGTTGGAGCTGTCCAACCCATAATCGGGACCTGAATATCCGCTGTAGATGGTTACGTATTTGTTCCCAATCTTACGTATGGATGACGCTTCGAAGAAGTTGAATGCCTGGAGGTCTTCTCCGGGATAGATGTGCGGGTATGTAATGTCTTTCGGGGCGCGGTTGTTGTTGCCTCTGCGCACTCCGGCGGGCATAAAATAAGGTATAACTTCTGTTCCCGGACGTACGGAGTACATGGTGTTCTGGTCCAGTTGGGCGGCCAATGAACGTTGGAATCCCCAGTATCCGTATGCCCTGAATCCGATTTCATAATCAGGGTCGTTCGGGTCTGTAACGTATTCAATATATATGGAGGGGTCGAATCCCAGGATACTTCCGTCCACGGTTCTTGTTCCGTCGGCAGTCAGGTTGATGGGGGTAAACGGTCCGTCGGGACGAGTGCCCTTAGCCACCATTGCTTCTCTGTTTCTGCCGCGGCTGTGGGGGAACAGATAATATTCTTTGGTGCCGTTCTTTCTCTTCACTTCAACGAGGTCGGGGGCGTACATCACGTCCCACTGTCCTTCTACCCGGTAGGTAAAGATGGGGCCTTCGTCGCGCCAGCTCGAGAGGTCTTCAACGGGTGCCGACCACATTCTTATGTCCGGCCCGCAATAACTGCCGAAGCGGACATCGTGTGATCCGATGATATAGGCACGGTACTTTCCCGGATTGTCGGGGTCTTCAAAAACACGTGGTTCGCCGTCCGGTAAATGTTCCCATAACGGCAGATACGGATTGCCTGCTCCGTGATAAACGAATTTAGTCGTGTTGTTCTGTTTGCCATTGCCGGCTGCTGCTTTGGGCATTGCGAACACGGAAAAAACGGCGAATAATAATAAAACTACTTGTTTCTTTGTCATAACCAAACTATTCTTTTTTTATATGAGTTAATATTAGTAAGTATTCATTTTTAATTATCATTTTATTGCATACCGGTCGAAGCTTGATGTATCTACCGGTTTAAATAGTAGTTGGGAGAGTAGATACAGGTCGTTCTTCCATACATTGAAATCGTGCCCACCCGGTTCTACGTAAAAGATGTGAGGCACTTCATGCTGTTGCAGATAAAGATGGAGGCGTTCGCTGAAACGCATCAGTCCATCCTTGTCGCCGCATGATATCCACAGCAGCTTTAGTTGCTGTTTGGCTGTTTCAGGGTTTGGTACAAGCACTTCGGGTGTCTTTGTGTTGGGAGCGGAAGAGAAGCCGCCTACCCAGGCGAACTTATCCAGGTTTCCCAGTCCGAAGTTCAGAGCCTGTCCGCCACCCATTGATAGTCCGGCTATGGCACGGCTTTCGCGATCTTTTATTACGGGGTATTCTTTTTCAATGAAAGGTATCAGGTCGTTCAGCAAGTCTTTTTCGAAGATGGCGAATCCTTCTACTTTATCGGGCGCCATAATATTGCCGGTAGCGCGGTCGTCCTTTATGGCTCTGCCGTTAGGGAGTACCACAATCATAGGTTCCAACTTGTTTTCGGCATACAGGTTGTCCAGAATGATTTGGGGATTGCCATTCTTCAACCATTCCAGTTCATCGCCGCCGATGCCGTGCAGCAGATAAAGAACAGGGTACTTCTTGTCCTTGCTGAAACCGTGCGGAGTGTAAACCAATGCTTTCCGTTTTACACCAACAGTTTTCGAGTCGTAGCTCACTGTATCTATTTTCCCTTTGGTAACTCCTGCTTTTTCAATATCAAAACCAGGTTGGGAGTGGGGGATGGGGTCTTGTGCCCACATCCCTGTAGAGTATGCTAATGCGCACACTAAGAGAATTGCAATGTGTTTCATGATCTTATTTTTTACATCACAAATGTACCCCATTCTCTTCTACCTGCCCAATAGTTATGTTACACGTTTGTTTTCTCTTGTTACATCTTTATCTTAATGTTGTTCAGGGATGTTATCTCAGGTCATGGGGCGTGTTCTCACCGGGCATGGGAGTGGTTGAGGTAGGGATGAAATTTCATCTCCAGGTTGGAGATATATATCTCCAGTTTAGAGATGTGTATCTCCAGACTGGAGATATACATCTTCAGTCTGGAGATGAAGTTAATTGCAGGGGTGAACATGTCTCGGTATCAGGCTCATTATCCCCCTTGCCCGTAGTAATCCTGTGGCTTTATTGTAGGCTGTGTGTAACATGAGTGAAAGCTTATGTAACATAGTTCCGAAAGATGTAACATCTTCTATATGAACTGGGAACATGAGTGATATAAGTATGTCGGAGTAATGACGTATCTTTGTGCATAACAGAAATTAATCAAAAGTATCATACCATGAAAAGAAAAGTTAGTTGGGCTATTTATTGTGTATTGAGTCTGGTTGCATTCGCACCGTCACTATCTGCGGCAGAACGCTTTGTGATGAATGAAAGCAGCAGCTTCGTCTGGATACAGCAAGGAAAAGCTTGTCCGATACTGGTAGACTCGCAGGAGGACAAAGGTGTATTGCGCGCTGTAGCCAACCTGCAGACAGACGCGGGCAAGGTAACGGGAGTTACTCCGGAAATAGTTAATTCGGCCTCCGGCAGCCGTATGCTGATTATCGGTTCCGTAGAGAACAGTTCCTGGATCAGGCAATTGGTGCAGGCGGGCAAAATTAACGCCGCCGACTTGCAGGGAAAACGTGAAAAGTACATCCTGCAAACCGTGAAGCAACCTATGGAAGGAGTCGAGGAAGCAGTTGTTATTGCCGGCAGCGACAAGCGGGGCGCCATCTATGGCGTTTACGAACTGGCACAGCAGATGGGAGTATCTCCCTGGTACTTCTGGGCGGATGTTCCGGTAGAAAAGCACGATGTCATATCTATTAAAGAAGGTGTATATACGGACGGCGAACCGGCCGTGAAGTACCGCGGCATTTTCCTGAACGACGAATGGCCTTGCCTGGGGAACTGGGCAAACGATACCTTTGACGGCTTCAATAGCAAATTCTACGAAACCGTATTTGAGTTGGTGCTCCGCCTGAAAGGGAACTTCATGTGGCCCGCTATGTGGAACAGCGCCTTTTATGACGATGACCCCGCCAATGGCCCGCTGGCGGACGAGATGGGAATCGTAATGGGAACCTCCCACCACGAACCTATGGCCCAGGCACAGAAAGACTGGGCGCGCCGCGGCACGGGAGAGTGGAACTACACCACGAACGGCGCCGTGCTGCGCGACTTCTGGAAACAGGGCATGGAGCGCAGCAAAGACTGGGAAGCGGTAATTACCCTCGCCATGCGCGGCGACGGTGATGAACCGATGAGCGAGAATGCCAACATCTCTTTATTGCAGAATATCGTGAAAGACCAGCGGAAGATTATAGAGAAAGTAACCGGCAAGAAAGCAAAGGAAACCCCGCAAGTGTGGGCGCTTTATAAAGAGGTGCAGGACTATTATGATAAAGGCATGCGCGTGCCCGATGACGTAACCCTTCTGTTGTGCGACGACAACTGGGGCAATGTACGCAAGCTGCCCGATTTGAACGCCAAGCCTCGCAAGGGAGGTTACGGAATGTATTACCACTTCGATTACGTAGGCGCTCCCCGCAACTCCAAGTGGATTAACATTACCCAGATACAGCGCACCTGGGAGCAGATGGCGCTGACCTACGAATATGGTGTACGCGAACTGTGGGTGGTGAACGTAGGCGACCTGAAGCCGATGGAATATCCGATCTCTTTCTTCCTGGATATGGCATGGAATCCGGGACGTTTCAATGAAAACAATCTCTTCCGGCATACGGTAGACTTCTGCCGGCAGCAGTTTGGCGGAAATTATGCGGAAGAGGCAGCGCGTCTTATTGATACATATACCAAGTATAACCGCAGGGTTACTCCCGAGTTGCTGAACGACAGAACCTACAGCCTGGAGAACTACGACGAATGGAAACGTGTGAAGGATGATTACGCCGCCTTGAGTCTGGACGCCCTGAAACTCTATTACCTGATGCCTGCTGACTACCGGGATGTGTTCGACCAACTGGTACTCTTCCCGATACAGGCATGTGCCAACCTCTACGATATGTACTATGCCGTAGCCATGAACCGCAAACTGGCGGAAGCCGGCAGTGTGGAAGCCAATGAATGGGCAATGAGGGTGCGCCGGTGTTTTGAACGCGACTCTGTGTTGACTTATCATTATAATCATGTGATGAGTGGCGGCAAATGGAATCACATCATGGATCAGACGCATATAGGCTACAGGTCGTGGAATGATCCGCGGAACAACACGATGCCTAAAGTCACGGTAATTCCCGAACGGCATATTGCTCCTGCACCTCCTGTGTTTGTCGAGAAGGACGGGTATGTGTCTATCGAAGCAGAACATTACACCCGCTCTGCCAATGGTGCCTCTGCCCACTGGATTACAATCCCTAATCTGGGACGCACGCTATCGGCTGTCACCACTGCGCCCGTTACGGCTACTCCGGATGGCGGCATGTATCTGGAATATGATTTTGAGACGGAAAAGAGCGGTGAGGTAACAGTGATCGTTCGCTTCTCTTCGACGCTGAACTTCAATGATAACAAAGGTTTGCGCTATGCCGTAAGTCTGGATGGCGGCGACGAACAGGTAATCAATATCAATGGCGACTATAATGGCAACCTCGGCAGGTTGCAGGCAGAACATATCATCACGACGCAGACGAAGCATCAGTGTGAAAAGAAGGCGAAGCATACGTTGCGTGTTCGTCCGCTCGACCCGGCGCTCGTTATACAGAAAATAATGATTGATATGGGAGGGCTGAAACCTTCGTTCCTTGGTGCTCCTGAGAGTGCTATGCGAAGCAGAGCTTCGCAATTTTGAATTTTTAATTATGAATTATGAATTGCTATGCAGCACAATTGCGTAACCATTCATAATTCATAATTCATGTGAATCAGTAGTTAAAGTAG
>NZ_DBDF01000077.1:24015-56136 GCF_002293435.1 Bacteroides sp. UBA939
TATCGGCTTTAACTCCTAAGCCCGCTTGAGGGCTGATAACTCCTTTAATTCCTCTAACTCCTGATTCACATAATTCATAATTTATAATTCATAATTCAAATAATAATAAAGTATGAAAAAGAAACAGCATTATCTACTCCTGCTATCAGTCCTGTCACTATGGCTTTCAGGCAGTGTATCTGCACAGAACCCCATTATCAGAGACCAGTTCACGGCAGACCCCACTGCCCGCGTCTTTGACGGGAAAGTATACATCTATCCCTCTCACGACATCCCTGCCCCTGCCGACTACCCTCGCAAAGACTGGTTCTGCATGGCCGATTATCACGTATTCTCATCAGACAATCTGGTGGACTGGACAGACCACGGCATGTTCCTGAGCCAACACGACGTGGAATGGGTAAATGAATCAACCTACAGCATGTGGGCGCCCGACTGTATCTTCAGGAACGGGAAATACTATTTTTATTTTCCGGCTATCACCAACGATACGATTAACAACAGGAGAGGAAGCACCATCGGCGTTGCCATTGCCGACAAACCTTTCGGCCCGTTCGTTCCGGAAAAGCAACCCATCAAAGGCATCAGAGGAATAGACCCCAACGTGTTTATTGATAAAGACGGTCAGGCCTATTTGTACTGGGCAGGCGGCGGTCTGATTATGGCAAAGCTGAAAGAAAACATGCTGGAACTTGCCACAGAACCGACAGTAATAAAAGGACTTCCCGAAGGCTTCAAAGAAGGCCCTTTCATGTTCGAGCGCAATGGCATCTACTACCTTACCTACCCGTGGGTGCAGGATAAAACCGAAACCCTGGCCTACTCCGTCGGCGACAACCCGATGGGGCCTTTCGAGTATAAAGGAATAATTATGGATCAGTCTCCCACCGGTTGCTGGACTAATCACCATTCCATGCTCGAATTCAAGGGACAGTGGTACTTGTTCTATCATCATAACGACTTCTCGCCGGAGTTTGATAAGAATCGTTCTGCCCGGATTGACAGCCTGTTCTTCAACGCAGACGGAACGATAAAGAAAGTGATTCCCACCTTGCGCGGAGTAGGTGTTACCCCGGCAACAGGGAAAATACAGATAGACAGGTACAGCAAACTGAGCGATAAAGGTGTATCTATCGCATTTCTGGATACGACAGACAAGTTTCAGGGATGGAAGACGGAGTTTGCCGCTCCCGGCTCCTGGCTTCGCTATAACCAGGTGGACTTTGGCGTAAGGAGACCGAAATCGATTTGTGTACGCGCCTTCTCCCAATCCGGCGGCAGCGTGGAAGTGAGGTTGGATGGTCTGAAAGGGAAGACTGTTGCACTGGTCAATATTCCTGCAAATGCAGGCTGGAATACGGTTGAAGTACCTTTGACGGATTTCTCGGAAGGCATTCACGACTTATACGTTATCTCCAAAGGAAAGGGGAAAGTGGAAATAGATTGGATGGAATTCAAACCTTCTAAACTGAAACTACCGGCTGTGCTTTCTGACGGAATGGTATTTCAGCGGGAACGCCCCATAAAGATATGGGGTACAGCGGACAAAGGAGAAAGCGTACAGGTCAGATTTTCAAAGAACGCGTTCCCCGATGGAGTGAAAGGCGGAAAGCTGAAAAACACCTACACAGCCACAGCTGATGAAAACGGGAAGTGGATGGTTACGCTTCCTGCAATGAAGGCAGGCGGGCCTTATGATATGGAAGTGAACGACCTTCGCGTGAAGGATATCCTGGTGGGTGATGTATGGTTATGTTCGGGACAGTCGAACATGGAGTTGACGGTAGCGCGTGTGGCGGATATGTTTGGCAAGGAAACGGCTGCTTATGCAAACCCGATGATACGCTACGTCAAAACTCCTTATGGCAACGATTTGCACGGGCCGAAGGAAGACATTGAACGGATGAACTGGACGTCTCTGACGCCGGAAGCAGCACAGACATTTGCCGCACTGCCTTATTTCTTTGCCATAGAGATGTATAATGAAACAAAAGTTCCTGTAGGAATCGTCAATTCGAGTTGGGGAGGCAGCAGCGTCGAGGCATGGATGAGTGAGGATGCGTTGCAGGCATTCCCGAAGAATCTGCGCGAAAGGGATATCTATAATTCTGATGAATACAAGGCGCTGGTGAACAGGGCGGGCGGCATGATGTCGAGGTTCTGGAATCTCTCTTTATATAAAGGTGATGAAGGACTTCATGCTCCGGTGAAGTGGTATGAATCGGGTTTGGATGATTCTGATTGGGAGGCTGTGAATATGTTCTCCAATCAGTTGGGAAGCAAGAATGGTTATCCGGTCAGCGGGTCGCACTGGTTCCGTCAGCATATCCGCCTGACCCCTGAGCAGGCCGGTAAAGATGCGATATTACGTCTGGGATGTATGGTCAATGCCGATTCGGTATATGTGAACGGTGTTTTTGTCGGCACTACGTCCTATCAATATCCGCCCCGTATTTATAAGGTTCCGGCATCTGTGCTGAGAAACGGTGAGAATCTGGTTACGGTGCGTCTGATCAATTCCGGCGGCCGCCCCGGCTTTGTGAAAGATAAACCCTACTGCATGGCGATAGATGGCGATACGGTACGTTTGTCCGAGCAATGGAAGTACAGGTTGGGCTGTGAAATGCCTGCCGGAAGGGGAGGCGTATCCTTTCAGAATATCCCGACGGGTATGTACAACTCCATGATTTCTCCTTTGAGGAATCTTACTTTCAAAGGCGCTTTATGGTATCAGGGCGAGACGAATGCAGGAAGACCCAATGAGTATGAAGCGCTGTTGAGCGCCATGCTTAAGGATTGGCGCGAGAAGTTAGCCGATGAGAATCTGCCTTTCTTCATCATGCAGTTGCCTAACTTCATGCAGGCCCATCATCAGCCGGTGGAAAGTGGTTGGGCAGGAATGCGCGAAGCTCAACGGCAGGTTACTTTGAAGTTGCCCAATACATCTTTGGTAGTGACTATCGACCTGGGAGAATGGAATGATATTCATCCGCTCAATAAGAAAGAACTGGCAAGAAGAACGGCTCTGCAGGTCAGGAAGAAAGTCTATGGACAGAATATCGTTTATAGCGGTCCGTTATTCACTACAGCATCCGTTGCAGATGGAAAAGTTATTCTTTCCTTTGAAGAAGGAACGGATGAACTGATGCCGGTGAACGAACTGAAAGGTTTTGCATTGGCAGGAAAAGACGGTCGCTTCAGATGGGCTGAGGCTACGGTTGAAGGTAATAAGGTGATTGTCAGTAGCAAAGATGTCCCTCAACCGGTGAAGGTGCGCTATGCCTGGGATGATAATCCGCAGGATGCGAACCTGAAAAATACGGCAGGACTTCCGGCTTCACCGTTCCAGGTGGTTTTGGGAGAGTGATATCTTCCGGACATATAGCTTCATACTTCAGGAGTCTATAAGCAGGGGTAACTTGCTTATAGACTCCTGAAGTATAAATAATATAGGTTAATGAATGTATTTGCCGGTAAATGGATAAAAAGCTGTTTTTAGGTTTTATCAGATTGGTTACATATCTTTTGCGCTACGTTACTACCTCTCTCAATCTTGTGTATCACAAGGTATTTCTTATTTCTCTTTTCTTGTTCCTCCTTCCTTTACAATGGTTTTTTTTAGCGAAAAAGACCTTCTTTTGCATGTTGGTGTTGTAAATTGTAATAGTCTCATATACAATGTTTTATGATAAATAATGTAATGCAGTCAAAGAATTATGTAACATAGAAAATAAAGATGTAATGCCATCGAAAAATCGTGTAGCATAATCGTGTTTGTTTTATATTTAAGTTGAATATATTTGTATCCGCAAAAGGAACGATTCCGATAATCGGGATGTGCTGACTATGGAGAACACTTTGTTATCATGGATAGTTCCGAACGTGAAAATATGTAATGGGAATATAAACGCTGGTAATTTACCTTTTAATCTTAATAATTAATTAATTTATGAAATGCAAGTATGATGACAGTTAAGGCTATCCTTAATAGCTAATGAAAGAGAGTATGTAGTTATTAATATCTTAAACTAGTGGTAATGAAAAATGTAACAAAAAAAATTCAAAAGATCCCTTATTTATTGCTTTTGTTGCTATTAAGTTGTTTACCAACTTTAGCGCAAAATGGAGTAACAGTGAAAGGAACAGTTCTTGATGGTACCGGTGAAACGGTTATCGGTGCCTCCATCGTTGTGAAAGGCAACAATTCAATAGGTACTATAACAGATATAGATGGAAATTTTACGTTGACTGTTCCTAAAGATAATGTGGTTCTTGTTGTTTCATATATAGGTATGAGAACACAAGAGGTGACGGCAACAACTCAGAGAATGATAAGAGTTGTATTGGAAGATGATAGCCAACAATTGGACGAAGTAGTAGTCGTAGGTTATGGTCAGCAGAAGAAAGCTTCGGTGGTGGGTGCTATTGCACAGACCTCGGGTGAGACTTTGCAACGTGCGGGAGGTGTATCCAGTGTGGGTGCAGCTTTGACAGGTAACCTGCCGGGCGTGATAACTTCTTCCTCTACCGGTATGCCGGGCGACGAAGACCCGAGGATTGTGATACGTAGTGTCAGTTCTTGGAACAACAGCGAACCGCTTGTTCTTGTGGATGGTATTGAACGACCAATGAGTAGTGTCGATGTGAACTCTGTACAGTCTATTTCCGTGCTGAAAGATGCTTCGGCCACTGCCGTCTATGGTGTGAAAGGCGCTAATGGTGTAATCTTGCTGACTACTAAGCGTGGTAGCGAAGGTCGTGCAAAGATTAATGTAGGTATGAACATGACGGCCAAAGTGGTTTCTGCTTTACCGGGCAGAATGGAATCGGCAGATGCACTCTACGTACGTAACCAGGCTGCTGAGAATGAATTGGGCTTATTCCCAGGTTCTTGGAACAAAGTATTGCCCATGGAAACGATAGAGAAATATCGCAATCCGGCTAATCTGGAAGAGGCTGAACGCTATCCTAACGTAGACTGGCAGAAGGAACTTTTCAAGGACTATGCCATGGCTTATAATCCCAGCATCAATTTGGCAGGTGGTACACGTCACGTGAAATACTTTGCTTCGGTAGACTACCTGCACGAGGGTGACTTGTTCCGCGAATGGGACAACAACCGCGGTTATCAGGCCGGTTATGGTTTCGACCGTATCAACGTTCGCAGTAATCTGGACTTCAAGATTACCAAGACCACTGTATTGAAAGCCAATATCTTTGGTTCTTATGGTGCGAAGAAGTCACCGTGGGGAGTTTCCGATGACTCGTTTGGAGCTACACAGTTGTGGCAGGCTGCCTACAGTTCGCCGGCAGATGCTTTCTTGCCGCGCTATTCTGATGGTACTTGGGGATATTACAGACCCAATAGTCAAGGTGCCCCGAACTCTGTATTGAACCTTGCCAACGCCGGATACGAGATACGCACCACTACCCGCATCAATACCGACTTCTCACTGGAACAGGACTTGGGCTTCCTGTTGAAAGGCTTGCGCGCCAGTGCAATGATATCATGGGACAATGTGTTCATAGAAAGACGACGTGGTGTCAACGACTTGAATCATGGAACTCAAACCAAATGGATAGATCCGGAGACAGGTGAAGTTCATTATGCCAATGCACAGGTCGACTCCAAGACCGGTCTTGATTTTCAGGAAGGTATCTTGTGGGGTACAGCTGGAGGTGAAGTGGATAACGGAGCCACACAACGCAACCTGTATTATCAGGCACAGCTCGCATGGGGGCGCCAATTTGGTGACCATGACGTCACTGCCATGGGAGTATTCAACCGCACGGAGCGGAGTACGGGTAGCGAATTCCCGCATTACCGTGAGGACTGGGCATTCCGTGGCACATATAGCTATGCCAGCCGTTATTTCGTGGAATATAACGGTGCCTATAACGGCTCCGAAAAGTTTAGCCCCGACTATCGTTTCGAGTTGTTCAACTCCGGTGCGGTGGGCTGGATGATTAGTGAAGAAAAGTTCTTCAAACCTCTCCGTAAAGTGGTGGATATGCTGAAGATACGCTATTCTATAGGTGAAGTGGGAGACGACAACCTGGGTATTCGTTTTCTCTATGCCACTCAGTGGGCCTACGGTGGAAAAACTTACCATGGTTTGAACAATGAACAAGATTCACCCTATACTTGGTACAGGGAAGCGTCAGTAGGTAATCCCGACGTACGTTGGGAAACGGCTCTGAAGCAAAACCTGGGTATTGATTATGCCTTCTTCGACGGTCTGCTTGCCGGTAGCCTGGAATTCTTCCGTGACAAGCGTACAGACATTCTTGTAGCCGGAGGTAACCGTGCCACTCCCGGTTATCTGGGTATATCTGCACCTGCCGCCAACTTGGGACGTGTGCGTACCAAAGGATATGAATTGGAACTCCGCGTGAACAAAACACTGAAAAACGGGCTTCGCTTGTGGGGTAACTTTAACATGACCCATGCCGAGAACAAGATTCTGAGCTACGACGATCCCCCCATGCGCCCTGCCTACCAGAAGCGGGAAGGCTTTGCCATTGGCCAGGATCACGCGCACCTTTCCGCAGGTTTTGCCAATACGTGGGACGAAGTGTTTGCGATGCCTACGCACAACACAATGAACGACCAGAAGCTGCCCGGACAATATATCACGATAGACTATAATGGTGACGGCGTGATTGACGCTAACGACAGCGCCCCCTACGGATATACCGGCACCCCGGAAAATACCTACAATGCCACGCTGGGCTTCGACTACAAAGGTTTCAGCTGCTTTATACAGCTGTATGGTGTGACTAACGTCAACCGTACCGTAGGCTTCGGTTCATTGAGCGGTAACCTGAATACTGTGTTCGACGAAGGAACTTTCTGGACGAAAGACCATTTCAATGCCGATGTACCTATGCCTCGCATCAATTCCACTCCGAGTTATTATGAGGGTACCCGTACACACTACGACGGTTCGTTCATCCGCTTGAAGAATGCCGAAGTGGCTTATACGTTTACAGATTCGTGGGTAAAGAAAATGGGTTTGAACAGCTTGAAAATCTTCCTGAACGGAAACAACCTCTGGGTATGGTCGCGCATGCCGGATGACCGCGAATCGAACTTTGCCGGTACGGGACTGGCTTCGCAAGGCGCTTATCCTACTGTACGCCGCTTTAACTTAGGTATTAAATTTGATCTTTAAATATCATTGAATTATGAAGAAATACATTATAAGATATGCTGTAATGGCTTGTCTGAGTTTGGGTCTGGTTGGCATGATAACTTCGTGCACCGACTATCTGGACAAGGCACCCGAATCGGATGTCTCTGCCGAAGGCGCTTTCAAGGACTTTCATAACTTCCAAGGGTTTGTAGAAGAACTCTATGCCTGCATTCCCGACATGGCCAAGCAATATTGGACCAACTCCTGGAATTGGGGAGAAGATGAAGTAATCGGCACTGACATTAACTATCACATGGGCTACAAAGTAGACCAAGGTGACTTTTGGGGCTGGCAGGCACAACATGACGGCTGGGGAGCCGGGTTCCTGGATTCGAATTCGTTGTACTTGAATCATACCGCTGGCGACAACTTCAGATGGAACCGTGACTTGTGGCCGGCTTCCTGGTATGGAATCCGCAAATGTAATATGGGTCTGGCCAATCTTGAGTTGCTTACCGATGCTACACAAGAACAGAAGGATGCCATTGCCGGACAGCTTTACTTTTTCCGCGGATGGTTCCACTTCATGCTGATACAGTACTTCGGTGGACTGCCCTATATAGATAAGGTGTTGCCACCCAATGAAACCTTTGCGGAGCCGAGACTCAGCTATCATGAGTGTGCCGACAAGGCAGCCGAAGACTTCCGTCAGGCTGTACGTCTGCTGCCTATTGATTGGGATGTGACCTCCATCAGTCCGAGTACCAAGGGGAACAACCAACTGCGCATCAACAAAATCATGGCGTTGGGTTATTTGGGTAAGAATTTGCTGTGGGCGGGAAGTCCGCTGATGAACAAAGAGTCTACCGGTAATGCCTCCTATAATCAGGACTATTGCCGCCAGGCTGCCGAAGCTTTCGGCGAATTGCTTACGTTGGTAGAGAGTGGGCAGACCCAATACAGCTTGGTAGATTTTGCACACTACTCCGATTTGTTCTATACTTTCGGCAGGAATGCATTAATGCCCGGATCTACGGAAGCTTTATTCCGCGGCGTTGTGGCCAGTGGCTGGCAAAACACTCGTTACGGTGTGTCTTTGCAGTTTGTGCCTGCTGATTACAAACCGGAAAACAATCCGCAGCTTTCTCCTACAGCCAACTATGTGCATTATTATGGTATGGCTAACGGACTTCCGCTTGATGATTCGGAATCCGGCTGGGACATGACTCATCCTTGGGAAGGTCGCGACCCCCGCTTCTACCATGACATCCGTTTTGATGGTTCACCCATGACATCTGAATCCAAAAAGGGCGATGCAGGCGAATTGTACAACGCCGCCCTCTATACCGGTGGCAAAGCCCGCGACGATCAATATGGTAGTCGCACCGGATTCTTGTTGGGCAAGTTCATTCCTTTGGAAGCCAATAAATTTGATGATGGATGGGGGTGGAGTCCGCAGATGCACATGTACTGTAGTTATATGCGTTTGGCAGATATCTATTTGATGTATGCCGAAGCGGCTGCCAACGCCAACGGAGCGGCAACCGGAAAATCTGCCAATTGCTCGCTTACGGCGGTTGATGCCGTCAACCGTATTCGCGAACGTGCCGGAGTGAATGGTGTAAATGCCAAATATATCGGCTCTATGGAAGCTTTTAACGGTGAAATTCGCCGCGAGCGTGCCGTGGAACTGGCTTACGAGAGCCATCGCTTCAACGATTTGCGTCGCTGGTTACTGCTTGACAAGGCTCCTTATACTACGAAGACTGCCGTGGAATTCGACCGTGTGGGCGACCTGGCCGAAAACGTGCAAGAGACAGCCGTGAGCAACTACAGATACAGAACTATCGTGACCCGTAACTTCACGGAGAAGCACTATTGGTTACCTCTGAAATTGTCTGACGTGACCTTGTATCCGGAGTTTTATCAAAATCCGGGATGGTAAACAAGTGACTTATTTAAATGAAACAGAATATCATGAAACAAATTCATAAAAATATAATTCTTGGAGCCGGACTATTGTTTTCTTCCGTCGCACTGATGGCTCAGGCAGATACGGAAAAGGCAGACACATTGACCCGGAAAGTGAATGTGGCTTTCCGCACAGTCGACCGGTCGGAATTGATGGGCGGCGTTTCGTCTGTCGATGTGGAGGAACTGACTAACAAAAGTTATTCGTCATACAGCCTTGACAATATGCAATCCTTTGTGGGAGGGTTCAACGGGCAACTGTGGAACATGGGCGACGCACTGGTGCTGGTCGACGGTGTTCCTCGGGAAACCAACAACATCCGTCCTTCTGAAATTACGCAAATCACCTTCCTGAAAGCTGCGCAGGCCGTGGTGCTCTACGGAAGCCGCGGCGCGAAAGGTGTCATTCTGATTACCACCAAGCGCGGAGGCAATGAAGACCTGAAGGTGAGTGTTCGTGCCAACTCCGGCATCAACGTGCCGAAGAGTTATCCAAAGTATCTGGCTTCGGCAGAGTACATGACACTCTACAACGAGGCGTTGGGCAACGACGGACTGGCTCCTGCTTTCTCCGATGAACTGATTTACAACTATGCCAGCGGTGCCAATCCTTACCGTTATCCTAACATCAACTTCTTTTCCGATGACTATATCCGGAAAACAAGCCAGGATTATAATGGTGTTGCCGAATTTTCCGGTGGCGGACGTTATGCCAACTTCTATACGAACATTGGTTATGAGAGTTCCAACGATCTGCTGAACTTCGGCGAGAGTAAGAATAACCGTAATACTCGCCTGAATATTCGTGGTAACGTGGATTTGCGTATGAACGATTGGATTAGCGGTTGGGTGAACGCCAACGCCATCTTCTACGATGCACGCGGCGATAAAGCCGACTATTGGAACAATTCGGCCACGCTTCGTCCTACGGCTCCCGGTTCGGCGCCTCTTGTGCCCTTTATTCCGATCGAGTTTATCGACGAAAACGATGCGGCTTCATGGACACTCGTCAATAACAGCAACTACCTCATCGACGGCAAGTATCTGCTGGGAGGTACGCAGTTAAACATGACCAATCCCTTTGCCGCCATGTATGCGTCCGGTTACCGGAAGGCCACTTCACGTCGTTTCCAGTTTGATGCAGGTATCAATCTCGACTTGGAACGTGTACTGAAAGGTCTGTCGTTCCGCACACAATTCTCTGTGGACTACGGAACCTCGTATATCACTTCTATCGACGATGACTATGCGGTTTACGAGGCTGCCTGGAACAACGCTTTCGGTGCCGACCGCATTACTTCGTTGACAAAGTATAATATGGACAAACACACTGGTACGCAAAACGTAAATGAAAGTACTGAGTATCAGACTATTTTCTTCTCCGCACAGTTCGGTTATCAGAATACGTTTGCCGACGACCACCATGTCTCCGGACTGTTGTTGGCCCAAGGTTATCAACGGACCAATTCGGGAGAATATCACCGCATCAGCAATGCCAACCTGGGGTTGCAGGCCAATTATAACTACGCCGGCAAGTATTACGCTGACTTCAGCATGGCTGCCGTACATTCGGCCAAACTGCCCGAAGGGAATCGCCTGGGTCTTTCACCCTCGCTCACATTGGGATGGCGTCTTACTGAAGAAAGTTTCATGGAAGATGCCGACTGGCTGGACAACTTGAAACTGACTGCAGGCTATAGCGTGCTGAATCAGGACTTGGATATAAGGGAATATTATATGTACGCCACCAGGTTTACACAAACCGGCACGTGGTGGGGATGGAGCGAAACTCACAATGCCATGCAGACTTCCGATTACCTGCGGGGTGGAAACCCGAACCTTGGTTATATCAAGCGCAAAGAGTTTACCGCAGGCTTGGACGCTTCGCTGTGGAAAGGTTTCGTCAAGCTGAATGCTAATTTTTTTCTGACCAACACCGAAGGATTGCTGGCACAGCCGGTCACTTATCCGTCTTACTTCCAGACCTACTATCCGGTATCGGATATGCGTCCTTACATCAATGCCAACAACCAGCGCCGTACCGGTGTTGACTGGGCCGTGAATATAGGAAAGAAACAGGGTGATTTTGAATGGAATGTAGGTCTTACCGGAATGTACTATACTTCGAAGAACACCAAGTGGGACGAAATGGCAGAGTTTAGTTGGTTGGAAAACCAAGAACAGCCCATCGACGCCTTGCGCGGCTACCAATGTTTAGGTTTCTTCAAGGATGAAGCTGATGTGGAAAACTCAGCGAAGGTCAACAGCAACACCAAGCCGGGCGACTTGAAATATGTGGATCAGAACAAGGATGGTATCATCGACAACAAAGACCAGGTGGTGCTTGGCAAGTGGAGTGCTCCCTTGTTGATGGGTCTGAACCTGACAGCCAAATACAAAGGCTTCACGCTGTTTGTTGCCGGCGCCGGTTCATTTGGCGGTAAGGGATTGAAGGACAATAGATATATGCATGTTTATGGCGATCGCAAGTATTCCGAAGTAGTTCGCGGACGTTGGACACCGGAGACGGCTGCCACCGCCACTTATCCGCGACTGACTACCCAAGGCGGCGACCTGAACTTCGTGCCATCGGACTTCTGGCTGTACAGTACTTCACGCTTCGACTTGAACCGCGTACAACTGACTTACGACTTCCCGGCTGCCATGCTGAAAAGCAAGATTGTTAAGGGACTGCAAATCTATGCCAACGGAACCAGTCTGCTGACCCTGGCCAAGGAACGTGAATATATGGAGATGAATGTAGGAACTGCTCCCCAACTCCGCTCATACAGTTTGGGTGTCAAGGTGGATTTCTGATGCACTCCTAATGTATAATGTAAAATATAGAATGATAAGTTATGAAGAAAATAATAACAATATGCGCCTTTGCAGCTTGCCTGACCGGATGCGATGACCTTTTTGAACCGGCCATCGAAAACAATCTCGGTTTGGAATACATGTACGTGAATTCGCAATACGCCGAAGGTGTGCTGGCAAATGCCTATACACGAATACCTAATGGCGGATATTCCTTTAACGACGTGGCTACGGACGATGCCGTGAGCAACGCTGCCGACAACAACTGGCGTAGGATTGCTTCCGGCATGTGGACGTCAAGTAACAATCCTGCCGATCGCTGGACTTCCTGCCGTTCGGCCATCCAATACATCAACCTCTTTCTGGCTAATGCAGACCAGGTGAAATGGGCCAATGACGAGGTCGTAGCCCGGATGTTCTGCGACCGTCAGAAAGCGGAAGCCTACGGGTTGCGTGCTATGTATATGTACTACCTGCTCGAGGCTCATGCCGGCTATACCGAAGACGGCGTACTGATGGGAGTTCCTATCGTGACGGAGCCGGAAGGAGCGGGTTCTAATTTCAACGTGCCCCGTAATACGTTTGCCGACTGCATCAGGGCTTTGAAAGACGATGCTCAAAAAGCACTCGACGTATTGCCTTGGGAGTATGGCGACGAAGCTGAGATGCAGCGTATTATTTCTAAATATCCGGGAGGTGATATAGGAAGGGTAACCCGTGTATTCGGTTCCGCTTTCACTGGCCGTATGTCCGGAAAGATTGTGGAAGCTTTTCTTGCCAAGGCTGATTTGCTGGCAGCCAGCCCGGCCTATAGCGAACACTCCGGTATCAGCTGGGAAACGGCAGCCACCAGCGCTGCCCGGGTGCTGAACCACATCGGTGGAGTGACTGGCGTGGATCCTACCGGATGGACTTGGTATTGCAATATTTCTGACATCGACAACCTGAGCGATACACAGTCGCCTGCTGAAATCCTGTGGCGCGGCGAGCGTGGCAGGTCGTTGAATCTCGAAGAAGACAACTATCCTCCTACGCTCTTTGGAAACGGACGCATCAACCCCACCCAGAACTTGGTGGACGCATTTCCCATGCTGAACGGCTATCCCGTATCCGAGTCTGCCGGAAACTATGACTCAGCTCATCCGTATGATAACCGTGACCCCCGTCTGACCGCTTACGTCCTCTACAACAGAGGAGTAGCCGGTAATGCGAACAAGGAAATCATTACGGCGGCGGACGGAACAACCAACGATGCCTTGAACATGGTGAATGAAAAATCCACACGTACGGGTTACTACCTGAGGAAACTGTTGCGTCAAGACATCAACCTCGACCCGAATGCAAGAGCCGACCAATACCACTATACGCCTCGCATCCGCTATACCGAAATCTTCCTGGCTTATGCCGAAGCAGCCAACGAAGCTTACGGCCCACAGGGAAAGGGTAGCAACAGCTATTCGGCCTATGATGTGGTGAAGGCGTTGCGCAACCGTGCCGGTATCGGTGTCAACAATGGAGACGCTTATCTGGAATCCGTCAAGGATGACAAGGCGAAAATGGCAGAGCTTATCCGCAACGAACGCCGTCTGGAACTCTGTTTCGAGGGTTTCCGCTTCTGGGACTTGCGCCGCTGGAAGAGCAACCTGAGCGAGACAGCCAAGGGCATGAGCATCAGCGGAGACAACTATACTGCTATTAACGTGGACAACCGCTCGTTTGCTGACTATATGTTTTACGGCCCTATTCCTTATTCGGAAGTTCAGAAATACGGTGAACTGAAACAGAATAAGGGCTGGTAACCTGTTTGTAAATTTTTACTAAACGCATAAGCTTATAATGAATATGAATAAGAATAAACTTATAATGAAATGGATGGTTCTCGGCGCCTTACTTGCCGGGTGCGAAAATGCAGACAAGGAATTCGATGACTTCGAATACCAGACCATCAGTTTTGCCACCCAGACTCCTGTGCGCACTATCACGCTGGGCGAAGACGTATATCCCACCGAGCTTGATAACGAGTATCGCATGCAGATTATCGCTACGTTGGGAGGTATATGGGACAACCGGAAAGAGCGTGTGGCGCAGATTGCCATAGACAACGATCTCTGCCGGGGTGCTTACTTCGCGAACGGCAACCCCGTGTTGCCCATGCCGGAGAACTACTACACCTATACTTCGGGCAATGTGGTATTCCCGAAAGGGGAAATCTACGGGCGTATGGACATACAGTTGACCGACGCTTTCTTCAACGACGCTTTGGCACCCGAACTGACCTACGTCATTCCGGTACGGTTGGTACAGGGTTCCGACTCTATCTTGCAGGGAAAGCCGAAAGATAATGTATCAAACCCCAATCGCCTGAATGCGGGCGACTGGGATGTGCTTCCCAAGGACTATGCCCTTTATGCCGTGACCTACAAGAATAAGTATGAGGGTCTCTGGCTGAGCCGTGGAACAGATCGCTTTAATATAAACGGTAGGACTAGTACGGTTGAACGTAACCCGGCGATAGAGAAGGCTGACGAACGTGCTTTGGGCACCATTGCCCTGAACAAGGTGCGTTACCCCATTACCGTCTCTGTGGATGTGGTGAATGAGCAGGGCGAAGCTGCCAAGCAGAACCTGAACATGGATCTGTTGATTACGTTGGATGATAACGGCAATTGTACCATCACCACCGATACGCCGGATGCTACGGCAAGCGGTTCGGGTAAGTGGACATACCACGGTGCCAAGAAGGCGTGGGGCGATAAAGACCGTGACTTGTTTGAACTGACCTACGAAGTGACCTATCCGCCTTATGTGCTGAACGTCGTGACCGGTGAAATGGGTACAGCCAGCTGTAGTAGTGAAGACACATTGGTGGCACGCGACAGACAGAGCAAATTCGAGACTTTCAATGTGGTGTTGAAGTGAAACGGAATCTAAACAATTTCAAAAAAAAGCTTAGATAAAATGAACAAAAAAAATAATATGATATGGGTCACGCTGGTATCAGCCTTGCTGGTTTCCTGCGTGGATACCGAAATCGTAGACATCACGGTGAATAAGCCGACGTCTATAGAGCAATACGAGTATCTGAAAGAATATGCCCCGCTGAAGTCATACATCGACCGCGCAGCCAGTCCCGGTTTTAAATTGGGAATAGCCTTGTCGGCCAACGAATTCCTCGAAGAGGGCTTGATTTATCGGTTGGCGCAAGCCAACTTCGATGACATGACGGCAGGTAATGAGATGAAGTATGCTTCGTGCGTAAACGATCAGGGAGAAATGAACTTTGGAACTGTCGATAAGTTTGTTACTGCGGCTCAAGCTGCCGGAATCACCATTTATGGGCATACATTGGCTTGGCATGCGCAGCAGAATAACAAGTATTTGAATTCGTTGATTAAGGACAAGGAAATGGATGCAGATCCTGATGCAAAACTTGACGTCGAGGATTATATTGTGGACTATTCTGAAAGTAATTATAATTTTTGGAATCAAATAGATGCTGAAGTTGCAGGAACTGCATCTATTGGACGAAATGCAGCGGAAGGTTGTCTTGAAATCAAGAGTTCCGTTGCAGCTTCTCAGAATTATTTTATTCAGTATCACATTGCAGATGGTCTTCCTACTGAACAAGGCAAAGATTATAAGTTGACAGTGATGATTAAGGGTTCCAGTCAAGGTCGACTTCCTGTTGGTGTAGGTACTTGGGGGGGGAGAGCCGAAGGTGGAATCGACTTCGATACTGAATGGAAAGAAGTTGAGTTTTCTTTTAAAGCTGTGGATAACGGTGGTCATGTGATGGCTCAATCAGGTCTTTTTGTTGGAACTATTCAGATTAAGTATGTTAAGATATCCCACTCTGAAGCTCCGGCTGTAAATATCTATACAGACATGGTTGTCGGTGGTGATGCAGAAGGTACTAATGTTTCTAGCTTCTTCTCAACAGAACAAGGTGTTGGTGGTCCTAAAGCCATTACAATTGGTGAATCCGGAACAGGCGCTGATGGTGTAGGTCATGCTTTTGTAATACAATCGGGTGATAATCCTCCGGAAAATCATTCTACTCAGTTCTTTGTAAAAGCTGATAGGGTATTGAATGCAGGTGATGTTTGTAAGGTATCATTTATGTATAGGGCGGATAAGAATGCTGGGTCAGAATCTCAGACTCATGTAAATCCCGGTGAGTATATTTTTTATGATGCAGGGGTTAGGGTGGACTTTACTTCTGAATGGAAGTTGTTTGAGAAGGAATTCTCTGTTACTACGCAGATGATTTCCTCCAATGGTAATGGGGCAATAATGCCTTTCCAAACAATTGCTTGGAACTTAGCAGTACTTAAAGAGGCTAATACCTACTATATCGATGACTTCAAGTGGCAAATTGTGACCAAGGGTAACACCATTCCTCTTACTCCCGAAGAGAAGAAAGATACCCTTACATGGGCTATGAATACTTGGGTGGAAGGTATGATGAAAGCTACTGGCGGTTACGTAACAGCATGGGATGTAGTGAATGAAGCCATTTCCGGTGGTGGTGATGATGGAGAAGGATTCTATCCTTTACATTCGGTTACTAATGTCAGCGAGGCCGATGCCCAGAACAATTTCTACTGGCAAGACTACTTAGGTAGCGTGGATTACGTGCGTATTGTTGTAGCTGCTGCCCGTAAGTACTATGCCGAGAATGGTGGCACCAATCCTCTGAAGCTCTTTGTCAACGACTATAATCTGGAATCTGACTGGGACGACAATAAAAAGGTCAAGAGTCTGGTACACTGGATTGAGAAATGGGAAGCTGACGGTGTGACGAAAATAGACGGTATCGGTACGCAAATGCACGTGACTTGCTATGCCAATGCTAACACACAGAGGAGCAAAGAAGAGCATGTAGTGCAGATGTTCGAAATATTGGCTAACAGTGGCAAGCTTGTGAAGATTACTGAGCTTGATATGGGTTACGAAGACGAGAACGGCAATAGCGTACAGACAGCGAACATGACTGAAGCTCAGCATAAGGCGATGGCTGAATACTATAAGTTCATCATAAAGAAGTACTTTGAAATTATTCCTGCTGCCCAACAGTATGGTATCACTCAATGGTGTATCGCCGATAGCCCCACTGGTTCCGGTTGGCGCGCTGGTGAACCCGTAGGTTTATGGGATGCCAACTACAGCCGCAAGCATACCTATGCAGGTTTTGCTGACGGATTGGCCGGTAAATAATAGAACTCTATAAAATAGGTAGCGGGATGCGCAGGGCGTAACCGCTACCTATTATTTTTTAAGTCATAATTAGTTTGTACATTGATAGTTAATCATAATTACTTATTTAAAAACGAATTGTTATGAAAAAGATTTTATTTATTTTAAGTGTAATCCTTCTGTGTAGCTGCGAAAATAGCTTTTTAAGCATGGAAGAAGAGAACTCATTGTCTTCTGTTGAATTACAGAATCTTTCTTTAGATAATTATTATTATTCTGTTGATACTAATAATGTAACTGCTGATTATCTGGGAACTGCGACAGTGCCTACTGTTAGATCATATTTCTTGGAAGAAGATGGTACAAGTAGAGACGTATTACCCGTAGTGACAAGTAAACCAACTTGGGTTAGTAATGTTGAAGTTCGAAAAGTGTATTACCAATATTACATAATACTTGTTACAGTAGATATGAATACTTCTCTGTCAGGAAGAATGGGAGCAATTGTTTTAACTCAATCGGAGTCAAACAAAACCCTATCACTACAAGTAACACAAGAAAGTGCTACTAATATGGTTACTATAGGAGTGGCTAATATCTATACAAATAGATATGAGTTTACTGCTACAACAACCTATCCTGTCAAAGAAGAAGTTAGATGTTATGTTCCATATAAAGTATATAACAATGGTGGTGAATCGAATCATGAGGCAGTTATTGTTATTGCTAAAGGACAAACGATAGGAACTTTTGTAATGGATTTCAATGCCTCTCCTTTAGTCGCTTATCATGGTAATATAAGTGGGTATGTATTATATGAAGGACGTCTTTATGGAGATGGTTTCTATACTTATAACTTTGTACGTTATTGGTCTTTGTTTCCTATTACCTGAATTTATTTGTTAACGATTTATCAGTGTATTAACACGCTCTGTTTATTATGGAGCACTAACAATTTAATTTATGAAAATATGTTATTCTCTTTTAGCCTTATTCTTTTTGTGTAGTTGTGAAAGTGGCTTTTTAAGCATGGAAGAAGAAAGTTCATTGTCTTCTGTTGAATTACAGAATCTTTCTTTAGATAATTCTTATTTTTATACTAATAGTAATAATATGGTTGTTGATTATCAGGGAACTGCTACAGAAATTCCTACTATTACGTCATATTTGGAGGAAAATGGTGCGAATAGAGACTTGTTGCCTATAGTGACAAGTAAACCAGCTTGGGTTAGTAATATTGAAGTGCGAAATGTGTATTACAAATATTACATAGTAATTGCTACAGCAGAAATAAATACTTCTCTGTCAGAAAGAATGGGGACAGTTGTTTTAACTCAATCAGAAACTAATAAGACTCTATCACTACAAGTAAAACAAGAAAGTGGTACTAATATAATCACTTTGAGTGTTTCAACTGTTGCAACAAATAGATATGAGTTTACTATTTCAACCCGATATCCTGTATATGGAGGAAATGTAGTAGGATCTGTAGGAGTCAATGTTTTACATGAAGTTTATAATGATTATGCTACGTATCAAAGTACTATGGGTATGCGTATCTCTAATGGTTCTACGAGTGATTCATTTGTAAAGGATTATAATGGTTCACCAATTGTCGCGTATCATGGTGATCTGAAGGGTTGTAGATTTTTGCCCCCGATTACTCCCTATCCGTTGAATGATGGTTTCTATGATTATGTTGTAGTTATTGCTAATTAAGAATATAATACAAAACAGTCTTGTTAAATCTGAATTCAAGATTGGGATAAGTGTTACTGTATCAATAATAGATAATAGCGTTGACGCCAATCTGCGTAATTTGGCAGTCTTACAAGATATGTGGCAGATAACTTATCCGCCACATATCTGTAATTTAGAATGTTCTCTATCCTGTCAACCAGTGTCACTGTCAGTATTTATATCGTCCGTTTCTCAGAGGGTAATTTTCCGGTGTTTGTCGTCCGCGTACCCATTCTCACCGCTAAATTCTTATATAGTGGTATCATAGCAAATAATCATATCAAAATTATGATATGAAATACAAGTTACTCATTTCCTTATTATTAATGCGAATCAGTAGTTGATTCTAAATTCTAAATAACTTAAGATGAATATGAATCATTTTCTTTTTCTTTTTTTTATATTATTGTTTGGAGCGTGTAGTGCAAAAAGTAATTCTTCAACAGGTGTTCAGCAAAAACATACAGAAGAATTAGAGGCAATCCATGCTTCGGATAGCCTGTTAACGGAATGGGATTTAGTCCGAATGCTTGATAAAAAAGACTTGTTCCGACTTGAAGCTCTATTGCAAGAAAAAAGGTCTGAATTACCTCCATATATTGTATTGTACCTTGATGCTAATTTACAGAATGCCTTCAATCAAACTGAACAATCATTGCAAACAATCAACAAGTTGCTCGACAATTATAGCGAATCTTTGAGCGACGCCCTTCTTTATAGAGTTTATGCAATCAAGTACGACAATTTATTTAAGCAGTATCGTTACAACAAGGCAGCCGAAGCATTAGAGATTGCCATCGACAAATATGGTCATGCTGTAGACAGCGTTTGGTTGGCAGTGGTGCGTGAAAAAGATTATAATTTTGTTAGGTCGCTAAAGGGGTTTCCTGTACAAAAAATGCATATAACTACTGATGTAAGTATTCCTGTTTCACTCAATGAATACAACCATATAATAATGAATGTGTCGAGTGGCGGGCAATCGGAAAATTTCATTTTCGATACAGGGGCTTCGAATGTTATATCCGAGAGTTGCGCCCGGCGAATGGGAATTCGAATATTTGAATCAAAAGCAAGTACAGTAGGAGCAGTAGACAAGCAAGTCCAATTGAAAGTAGGTTTGGCCGACAAACTGCGGATTGGTGACTTAATGTTTGAAAACGTCGTTTTCAAGGTAATGCCTGACGAATCACTCTCTTTTCCGGAAGCCAATTATGTTATTCATGGAATTATTGGTTTTCCTGTTATGAACCAAATGAAGGAAATAGAGATATGCAAAAATAAAAGTATTACTGTGGTTGCTCACCCAACGAAAGGTAATTCACGCAATCTGTTTTTGGATAACGCTATGCCAATTGTTCAATTTGAAGCCAATCACGATACAGTACTTTTCATAATGGATACAGGCGCCAATACAACCAAGTTTTCCGAAAATTATTTTGCTGCGCACACCGTTGAAATAAAGGAGAAAGCAACTTCAAATACAATACGACGAGGTGGAGTAGGCGGTTTTGTTGATAGCGAAGTGTACGAATTGAAAAACGTCCAATTAAAAATCGGAGGACAAGAAATGGTAATTCCAACCATCACGGTGTTAACAGACAAACTTTCGTACCTTACAAATTATGATGGCCATTTAGGGCAGGATGTATTGATGCATTTCAATAAGCTAACTCTAAATTTTAAGGAAATGTATGTGTCATTCGATAACTAACCTAACCTGCAGTATGAATAATGCAGGTTAATTCTACTTATAGTTTTATTCCGGGGTTCACCCGTTTCACATACCTCTGTAATCTCCTTATTCATAGCGAATAACGGGTGAAAGCACTCTGTAAAAAGTGCCCATTTCAGGGGTTCACCGCTTTCACCCTCCCCCGCATTGTCCCGGCTTTCGGATGAAAGGACGAGTATCTATTTTCTGACTTATCTATTGTATTGGATTACAGTTTACTAAATAGCCGACTATAGTCGTCCGATCGGCCAACTGGAGTCGTCCGATCGGTCAACTGGAGTCGGCTTATCGGACGACTACAGTTGACCTTTCAATTATCTGTAATCCAATTGATTAATATTACCGTCCGTCTGTGGGCACTAATCATCCAACTATTCAATGTGAAGGGCGGTGAAAGCAGAACCCCACCTCACAGCGCGTACAGACGGGGTTAAAAAAAACCGCTTTCACCCGTTTCTGCCCATGTATAAGTGGATTGCAGAAAGAAGTGAAACCGGTGAATAGTAGTTTAGTAACATATAGGTAAAGAGCGAGATTTTAGTGATAATACCTATCTATAAAACCATGCATGTAACATTCTTAAATGAAAATGTAACATAGAAATCGAAAATGTAACACCAGCGAAAAACTGTGTAGCATGAGAGTACTGCCTATGTTGTTTCCATCTATTATATTTGAAATCGGAAAATAGAAGCTGTTTTGAATTCAAAATAGCTTCTAACATCTGAAATTAAATTGAAAATGATATGGGAAACAAGAACTTTTTGTGTGTATTACTATTAGGTTTTGCATTAAATTCCTGGGGAAGCGAACCTGTAACAGGTGATGGACCTTCTCTGAAAAAAGCAGTTGGCAACAAGTTTTATATCGGCGTTGCCATGAATACCGCACAATCGTCGGGGCGCGACACTAAAGCTGTGCAGTTGATAAAAAAACATTTTAATTCTATTGTAGCAGAGAACTGTATGAAGAGTGCAGTTATTCATCCGGAAGAGAATCGTTATAACTTCTCTCAGGCAGACGAGCTTGTTAAGTTTGGCGAAGAGAACGGTATGTTCATCATCGGGCATTGCCTGATGTGGCATTCGCAGTTACCGCGATGGTTTTGCACAGATTCCGAAGGGAAGAATGTGGCGCCGGAAGTACTGAAGCAACGGATGAAAGATCATATCTATACGGTTGTAGGCAGGTACAAGGGACGTGTGAAAGGTTGGGACGTAGTGAATGAAGCCATTATAGAGAATGGTTCTTATAGAAAAACGAAATTCTATGAGATTTTAGGCGAGGAATTTATACCTTTGGCTTTTCAATATGCCCATGAAGCAGACCCGGATGCCGAACTCTACTACAATGATTATGGAATGAACGTGGAAGGGCGTCGTAATACAGTGGTAAAACTGGTGAAGAGTCTGAAAGAGAAAGGACTAAGGGTAGATGCCATCGGTATGCAGGGACACATGGGAATGGATTACCCGGATTTGAAAGAGTTTGAAGAAAGCATTCTTGCTTTTGCCTCAACAGGCGCCAAGGTGATGATTACCGAATGGGATATGAGCGCCCTGCCTACAGCCAGGCGAAGTGCTAACATATCCGATACCGTGGCTTACCGGAAGATGCTGAATCCGTATCCGGAAGCATTGCCGGATAGCGTTTCCGAGAAGTGGAATGCAAGAATGACGGATTTCTTTAACCTGTTTATGAAGCATTCGGATGTTATCACCCGTGTAACGGCATGGGGAGTAACCGACGGAGATTCCTGGAAAAATGGTTTTCCGGTGAGAGGCCGCCGCGATTATCCGTTACTCTTCGACCGTAACTATCAGCCGAAGCCTTTTGTGAGAGAATTGATAGAAAAGAAATAACTTTATCCGCAGATGACGCGGATTACACAGATTAAGTTTTAAATAAATCTGTGTAATCTGTGTCATCTGCAAATGAAAGATAGTAGGCTGAAACTTTTCATACAGCCTCAGCACAAAGTGAAAAAACAGTTTTGCAATATATATTAATTACTCAATTTTTAGGAAATACCATGAACATGAATAAGAAAAGCGCTTTATTAGTGTTGTTTTGTTTGGTTGGAATCTTTACAAGTACGCTTGCCCAGGATAAATTGTATACGAATACATTTCCGTTAGGGCAGGTTAAATTGCTGGATGGTCCATTTAAACATGCGTGCGATTTGAATGTACAAATACTGCTTCAGTATGATGTTGACCGTCTGCTGGCTCCTTTTCTGAAAGAAGCCGGACTGCAACCTAAGGGGGAGATATTCTCTAACTGGGCAGGTCTGGACGGACATGTAGGCGGGCATTATCTGTCCGCACTCGCCATTCATTATGCGGCTACAGGCAACGTTGAGTGTAAGAAACGTATGGAGTATATGATTTCGGAGCTGAAGCGTTGTCAGCAAAAACAGGGCAATGGCTATATAGGCGGCGTGCCCGAGGGGATGAAGGCCTGGGATGAAATTAAGAAAGGAAATGTCGCCATCGTATGGAAGTACTGGGTGCCCTGGTATAACTTGCATAAAATCTATGCAGGCTTGCGTGACGCCTGGATGTATGGTGGCAACGAAGAGGCAAGGCAGATGTTTCTTGACCTTTGCGACTGGGGGCTGACAATTATAACTCCGTTGAGCGATGAGCAGATGGAGCAGATGCTGGCAAATGAGTTTGGCGGCATGAATGAAGTATATGCCGATGCCTATCAGATGACCGGCGACGTGAAGTATCTGGATGCTGCCAAGCGTTTCTCTCATAGATGGTTGCTCGACAGCATGGTGGCGCAGGTGGACAATCTCGATAATAAACATGCTAATACACAAGTCCCTAAAGTAGTGGGCTATCAGCGGGTTGCCGAATTGGGGCATGATAAGAAATATGAGGCTGCCACTGAGTTCTTCTGGAATACGGTGGTTTACAACCGTTCCCTTTCTTTGGGAGGTAACAGCCGGCGCGAGCATTTTGCTGCGGCAGACGATTGCAAGAGCTATGTGGAAGACCGTGAAGGACCAGAGTCATGCAACACGAATAACATGTTGAAACTCACCGAAGGACTGTTCCGTATGAACCCCGAAGCCCGTTATGCCGATTTCTATGAACGGGCAATGTATAATCATATTCTTTCTACCCAACATCCGGAGCATGGCGGATATGTCTATTTCACATCTGCGCGCCCTGCTCATTACCGGGTGTATTCGGCGCCAAACAGCGCCATGTGGTGTTGCGTAGGAACAGGTATGGAGAATCATGGTAAATACGGTGAGTTCATCTATACCCATACTCACGATTCTTTGTTTGTGAATCTTTTCGTAGCTTCTGAACTCAACTGGAAAGAGAAAGGGATTACCTTAACACAGGAAACCCGCTTCCCGGATGAAGAAAGCAGCCGCCTGACAATCAGGGTAAAGAAGCCGACTAAGTTTAAATTGTTGGTTCGCCATCCGTGGTGGGCAGACGGTAATGATATGAAGGTGCTGTGCCGGGGCAAGAACTATGCTGCCGGGTCATCTCCTTCCTCTTATATCGCTATAGAAAGAACATGGAAGAATGGCGATGTTGTTGAAATCACTACTCCTATGAAGGTGCATATTGAAACGTTGCCGAATGTACCTAACTATATATCAATTATGCGTGGCCCTGTATTGCTGGGTGCGCAGATGGGAACCGACCATGTAGAGGGATTGGTAGCTGATGACGGCCGTTGGGCGCATATTGCACACGGACCGTTGGTTTCTGTCTTCGATACTCCTTTTATTATTGGTAGCCGCGAAGAGATACAGGCAAAGCTTGATAACATGCAGCCGGTAGCCGGGAAGCCTTTCTGCTATACCGTACCCGGATTGTTTACCGGTAAGTACAAAGACCTGGTTCTTGAACCTTTCTTCCGTATTCATGACAGTCGCTACATGATGTATTGGCTTTCGATGACGGATGAAGAGTATGCCGCATTCCGGAAAGCCGAGGAAGAAAAGGAGCAACTCAAGCTGTTGCTCGACAAGCGGACTGTTGATGCCGTTGCCACGGCAGAGCAACAACCGGAAGTAGACCATTTGATGAAATATGAGAATTCAACCACCGGAAACTTTGAAGGCGAAGCCTGGCGTGATGCCCGCAACGGTGGTTATTTTCAGTATAACCTGATGACGGGAGGTGAGAACGACTTATCGCTGATGGTTCGTTATTGGGGAGATGAAACCAGAAATCGCACTTTTGATATTTTGATTGATGATGAGTTACTGGTAACAGAGAACCTGGTTGGAAAATGGAAACGTAAGGAATTGGTAAATGCGGAATATCCTATTCCGGCAGCAATGACCAATGGTAAGAAGTCAGTTACTGTAACTTTCCGGAGTAAACCGGGCAATATAGCGGGGGGAATATTTTATATCAGATTATTAAAGAAAGAATAGGGGGCTTAAAATGAATAGGATCATACAAACACTTTTTTTCTTGGGGTTCATATTATTATTGTCTTGTTCCGATAAGGAAATACCGGAGGTTGTACCGCCTGAAAAAGAACCGGAGAAACCAGTGGAACCGGAACCGGAACCGAAGATTGATAATATTACGTTGCCTCTTCTCAGCGTAGTAGGGCGTTATCTTAAAAATGCGGAAGGAGAGATTGTTAACTTGCATGGTTTTACGCAGACCTACAGTCCTTTTTTCAATAACAGTGCATGGAACAATTACGATGTACAAGCCTGCCTGAACTATAACAAGCGCATGGTAGACGGAATATTGGCTGCGGGCTGGAGGTTTAACTTTGTCCGTATGCACCTGGATCCTTATTGGAGTGATGACCCTTCCATGACAAGTGTGCGCTATGAAGGGCATGAACGTTTCTCTGAGACACGTTTCCGGAAATATCTGGATGAAGTATTTGTACCGATGGCGGAATATTTCATTTCTAAAGGAATGTACGTGGTGATGCGTCCTCCCGGCGTGTGTCCGAATCGTGAACCTGCGGGCAGATATCAGGGTATAGAAGTAGGAGATACGTATCAACAGTTCCTGTTGAAGGTCTGGGATATCGTGGCGCAACATACAAAGTTGAAGAACAATTCGGGAGTCATGTTTGAACTGGCCAATGAACCGGTTGATATAAAAGGAACGGACGGGGTCTACGGAAGTTCGGGTGATGCTTGCTTCACCAACATGAAAATCTATTTTCAAGCCATTGTCGATAAAATACGAAACCATTGCGATAATATTATCTGGGTGCCCGGTCTTGCGTATCAATCTTCTTATGCAGGCTATGCCACCCACCGCATTGAAGGTGAGAATATAGGTTTTGCGGTTCATTGTTATCCGGGTTGGTATGGCAGTGATGCAGAGCAGGATAGCGGTGAAGGAATCGGCACTTCTACGGGAGGAGGATATGAAGCCTTCCAGCGTGGATGGGATGCACAGGTAGGACCTGTGGCAGCTTTTGCTCCTATCATGGTGACGGAGATAGACTGGGGACCGAAGAAGTATGATGCTACTTGGGGTAAAAGTATTACAGGTACGGCAGGAGGCGAAGGCTTTGGCGCCAATTTCAAGTACATAGCAGATAATTCGGGCAATGTATCCTGGCTGTTCTTTACCACGAGGTCTCATGAACTGGCGGCATTTAAGAATGTGCCGGGCGAGCCGGGTAAGTACACTTTTCTCAATGACCCCGAAGCCTGTCCGTGGGTAATGTATCACTGGTTCAAGGAGTATGCCGAAGGCGCGGTAGTGAATGGGGAGTTGGAAAGCTTGGAGCTGATGGGACAGGAAGGTGAGCTTCGCCTGCAAATGGGAGGTTCCGGTTATCTCAAAGTGAAGGCTACTTATTCGGACGGAACATCGCGGATGGTGACTGCGGAAGCGGATGTAAACAGCTCCAACACGGCTGTGCTGAAAGTAGAACGGGCAGGTAAACTGGTGGCGGTGGCGCCGGGTGAAGCTAAGGTGACTGTTACTTATCAGTCTGCAACCGGAGTCAGCAAGGAGGTATCACTGGATGTTACGGTAATTTCTCCTTTCTCTCTGACGGCAGATGTGTTTAATCCGTCTATTTGGGAGAAAGGTACTTTTGATGAGGCTACCCGTACGTTGGTGACAGGTCAGTATGGATTTGGCGGTTGGCAATATGCTGACGGGCTTAATTTGTCGGGCTATAAAACACTGACCGTAGAATTGGGTAACGCTAATGAAAGCAATGTTTCATTCCGCCTGTTTGATAAAAACAATTATTGGTCAAAGCCTGCCACTTATGATTTTGGCTCGTCACGCAAGGTAGTTGTTGAGTTGAACCGGATGGTTGATGATACTGGGGCGAAGATTGATCCTTCACACCTTTATATTATAGGTTTCTGGTCTTTGGGTGGAAAGCCGATTGTGATATCCAGTGTTTCTTTGGGGAAATAATTTATCTGAATAGCAATTAACTAAATAAATTATATTATGAGAACATTCGTATTTGCATGCCTGCTTCTCGTGGGCATGACAGCGTTTGCACAAGACGCGAAATTCCATGTCTATCTATGTTTGGGGCAATCGAACATGGAAGGACATGCAAGAATAGAAGAACAGGATACGGTGGCTATTGACAGCCGTTTCCAGGTGTTGGCAGCCGTTGATTGTCCCAATTTGGGGAGAACTCAAGGCAATTGGTACAAGGCAGTTCCGCCTTTGGCGCGTTGCCATACAGGCTTAACTCCGGGCGATTACTTCGGCAGAGCTATGGTAGCTAACCTTCCGTCGGACGTGCGGGTAGGGATTATCAATGTTTCCGTAGGCGGTTGCAGGATAGAACTGTTTGATAAGGATAACTACCAGTCGTATGTAGAAACATCTCCGGACTGGTTGAAGAATATGGTAAAGGAATATGGCGGTAACCCGTATGCACGTCTGGTTGAGTTGGCAAAGACAGCCCAGAAAGACGGAGTGATTAAAGGTATTCTGTTGCACCAGGGAGAATCGAATACGAATGATAAAGACTGGCCCTCGAAAGTAAAGGGAGTGTATGATAATCTTTTGAAAGATTTAGGATTATCGGCTGCTGATGTGCCCCTGCTGGCGGGTGAAGTGGTACATGCTGACCAAAACGGAGTGTGCGCCAGCATGAATACAATTATCGGCACCTTGCCACAGGTAATTCCTACGGCACACGTCGTATCCTCTGCCGGTTGTCCGGCTACATTCGATAATCTTCACTTTTCGGCAGAAGGATACCGGATGCTGGGAGCACGCTATGCCGCCAAGATGCTTTCCATAATGGGATATGGCGACTGGACTTCGGCACAGAACATGAAGCTATGGTACGGTCGTCCGGCACAGGACTGGCTGGAAGCTTTACCGTTAGGCAATTCCCGTTTGGGAGCCATGGTGTTTGGAGGAACTGCCCGCGAGGAGTTGCAACTCAATGAAGAAACCTTCTGGGCAGGCGGACCTTACAGCAATAATAACCCCAAAGGATTGCAGGTATTGCCCGAAATACGCCGCCTCATCTTTGAAGGCAAAGCGCTGGAAGCCCAGAAGCTGATTGACGAGAACTATATGACACCTCAGCATGGTATGCGTTACCTGACGATGGGAAGTCTTTTCCTGAATTTCCCCGGACATGATAACCCTTCCGGATATTACCGGGATTTGAATTTGGAGAATGCCACGGCCACCACCCGCTATGAAGTAGATGGAGTGAAGTATGTCCGCACGGCATTTGCTTCTATGAGTGATGATGTGATTGTGGTTCGTATCCGGGCGGATAAGGCAAAGGCTCTGAATTTCTCCGTATCATACGGTGGCCCGCTGAAATCGAGTGTACAGGTAAAGGGCGGCAAACTGATTGTGTCATGTCAGGGAGCTGAACATGAAGGTATCCCTGCCGCCATGCGTGCCGAATGCCAGGTGCAGGTGAAAACCGACGGCAAGGTGAATAAAGAAGAAAGTGCGCTTGCCGTGAATGGAGCTACGGAAGCTACTCTCTATATTTCGGCTGCTACCAACTTTGTGAATTACCATGATGTCAGTGCAAACGAATCGAAACGCGCTGCCGCCTATTTGCAGAAAGCCGTCCGCGTTCCTTACGAACAGGCTTTGAAGAACCATATCGCCGGTTATCGCAAGCAGTACGACCGTGTGGCTCTGACGTTGGAAAGCTCTAAAGTATCTGCACTCGAAACACCGGTACGTGTGCAGCGTTTCGGTGAAGGGAATGATATGGCAATGGCAGCCCTGATGTTCCAGTACGGCCGTTATTTATTGATTTCTTCTTCGCAACCCGGCGGACAGCCTGCCAATCTTCAAGGTATCTGGAACCAGAGTCCGTATGCTCCCTGGGATAGCAAGTACACGATTAATATCAATGCCGAGATGAATTACTGGCCTGCCGAAGTAGCCAACCTGAGCGAGACGCATGAACCCTTGTTCGATATGGTGGCCGATTTGGCGGTTACGGGCAGCGAAACGGCTAAAGTTCTTTATGATGCCAAAGGTTGGGTAGCACATCATAATACGGATATATGGCGTGCCTGCGGACCGGTAGATGCTGCAATCTACGGAATGTGGCCTAATGGTGGGGCCTGGTTGGCACAACATCTGTGGCAGCACTATCTGTTCACCGGCAATAAGGAGTTCCTGAAGAAGTATTATCCGGTATTGAAGGGTACGGCCGATTTCTATTTAAGCCATTTAGTGGAACATCCCAAGTATAAATGGATGGTTACCGTGCCTTCCATGTCGCCGGAACATGGTCACCGTGGTTCGCAGACTACGATAACGGCAGGTTGTACCATGGATAATCAGATTGCTTTCGATGCTTTGTACTCTACGCTCCAGGCGAGCCGTATTCTGGGAGGAGATAAGCAGTACGAAGATTCCTTGCAGGCTCTGTTGGATAAACTGCCGCCTATGCAGATTGGTAAATACAATCAGTTGCAGGAGTGGCTGATTGACGCCGATGATCCGCGCAACGACCACCGGCATATTTCGCATTTGTATGGTCTGTATCCCGGTAACCAGATATCTCCGACTACAAACCCGGAGTTGTTCCAGGCTGCCCGTAACACTTTGCTGCAACGCGGAGATAAGGCTACCGGTTGGAGCATAGGCTGGAAGATTAATTTCTGGGCGCGCATGTTGGATGGCAATCATGCGTATAAGATTATACAGAATATGCTTCATCTTCTGCCTAATGATAAAGTGCAGAAGGAATATCCCGAGGGGCGTACTTATCCTAATCTCTTTGATGCACACCCGCCTTTCCAGATTGACGGTAACTTCGGTTATACGGCAGGAGTTGCAGAAATGTTGTTGCAGAGCCATGACGGGGCGATACATCTGTTGCCTGCCTTGCCCGAAGTGTGGCAGAAGGGGAGTGTGAAAGGGCTTGTAGCGCGTGGTGGCTTTGTGGTGGATATAACGTGGGACGGGGCGCAGTTGAACACGGCAAAGATACATTCCCGTTTGGGTGGAGTGTTGCGCATCCGGTCTTATGTTCCTTTGAAAGGAAAGGGCGTACGGGTGGCTGATGGCGCTTGCCCCAATCCGCTGTATGCGCCGGCTGTTATAAAGGAACCGGTGGTGTCGAAGTTGATAAATCCGCAGGCGCCGCTTCTGTATCGCACTTACGAATATGATGTTGTTACTCAGCCGGGCGAAGACTGCTGGGTGGAGCGCGATTAATTATGAATTTTGAATTATGAATTTTGAATGGCTGCGCTATGCGCAGCCATTCATACATCTAATTTAGTAACCATGAAACATACAACTTTACTTCTGTTTAGCATCAGCCTGATGCTTTCTATCATTTGTTCGCCTGAAGCCCAGGCACGTCCGCTGCCGGAAGGAGACACCGGAACGTCAACTCCCCAAGGGGCTTACTATACAGGCAAGTACCGCAACCTGTTCAATGAGTATTTAGGAACCTCTCAACAAGAAACCGACCGGAAAATAGAGCAGATATGGAATCATTTCTTTGTAAATGAAGAAACAAGAGTTTACTATGAGAGCGACGACAATACGGCATACATCTACGATACCGGAAACCGGGATGTACGTACGGAAGGAGTTTCCTACGGAATGATGATTTGCGTGCAGTTGGACAAGCAGGCGGAATTCGATAAACTGTGGCGGTGGGCAAAGAAACACATGCTCTATACCTCCGGTAAATGGTCGGGATATTTTGCCTGGCAGTGCAGGACGAACGGCGATAAAATAGGAAAGGAACCGAGTTGTGCTTCGGACGGTGAAATCTATTTCATTACCGCCCTGTTCTTTGCCTCTCATCGTTGGGGAGATGACGGGGCATTCAACTATTCTCTGGAAGCACAGAAGATTCTGAAAGATATCATGTCCAAAGATGGTTCTCAGGGTATTTACAGCCTGTTCAATACCGATAGCAAGCTCGTTACATTTGTGCCGCAAAACGAAATGTGGCATTATACCGACCCTTCTTATAATCTGCCTGCTTTCTTTGAACTTTGGGCCATGTGGTCTGTCACTAATAAGGAGTTCTGGAAGCAGACGCCCGATGCCGCCCGTCGACTGTTGGTCAATGCATCGCATAAGCAGACGGGTTTGTTCCCCGATTATTCCGCCTTCGACGGTAGTCCTTTGCAGCCGCGCTGGAAGAAGGATTATGATGCCAAGAGATACCAGTTCGACGCTATCCGGTGCGCCATGAACGTCGGGATGGATTATTATTGGTTCGGGAAGGATGCTGCCAACCAGACGGACATGATGACCCGGTTGCTGAACTTCTTCAAGCAAGATAACTATGTGCACGGGCAGTTCAACCTGGACGGTTCGGCGCCTGCCGGTGGATATTCGGCGGGAATGGCAGGTGCTAATGCTGTCGGCGCCTTTGCGTTGAAGGACAAGAACCTGGCGAAGGAATACTTGCAGAGACTATGGGATGAGCCGTTGCCTACGGGCAGGTTCCGTTATTACAATGGTATGGTGTATATGCTGTCTGTGTTACATGTCAGTGGTAACTTCCGGATAATTAAATGAATTATGAATTTTGAATTATGAATTTTGAATTCGTAATTTAGGACAAAAGAAACTTCTCTGTTAGTCATCATAAATCAGTCGTATAATGAACCCTATTCACTATACGACTGAGCCTATCTCAGTATACGACTGAACCTATCTCAGTCGTATACTCATTCCACCCCCCTCAGAATATATTCTGGGCGGGGGAAAATAGGGCTTTTTGGCAAGTATAGCCTGAAAAAGGTGAAAGGAATAATATTAACAATAGTCTCACCGCCTCCAATAAATTATCATCTAAGGAAAAAGAATCCGTGTAATCCGCGCCTAAAGGTAGATAAGTGGGATTATACAATGATTTAAAACTCTACGCTAATAACCGGAGGTAGAGTTCTTATAAATCCTTGTCGCGTTTTTAAAGAATATGCCCATCGTTTTTAAAAAACGTGGGCAACGTTTATTAATAGGGTAAAAAAAGGGGTTGAAATAGCGGAAGGAGAGGGTTTAAAACCTTGCATTATATTATGATTATCAGTAGTATCTCTATTCTCCTCCTCCTGGG
>NZ_DBDF01000101.1 GCF_002293435.1 Bacteroides sp. UBA939
CAACCGGGTTTTCGGACTGACCCGATGTTAATCAATGATTTTTTTAGAATTGCTTTTTGTTGCAAATTGAATAAAAAAAACGGACTGCAAGTAAATCAATACCGCAGTCCGTTTATTACCGTTAGCGCCTCAGCGCTTATCACTTCTTTATTTATTCCTCATCCATCAGGATTTCCAGAATCTGGCAAGCAGCCTTGGCAACCGGAGTACCGGGGCCAAAGATAGCAGCCACACCGGCTTTGTAGAGGAAGTCGTAATCCTGTGCGGGAATTACACCGCCGGCAATCACGAGGATATCCTCACGACCCAGTTTCTTCAACTCTTCAATAATCTGCGGAACCAACGTCTTGTGTCCGGCAGCCAGTGAAGACACGCCCACTACGTGAACATCATTTTCAACTGCTTCGCGGGCAGCCTCGGCAGGCGTCTGGAACAAAGGTCCCATATCCACGTCGAAACCACAGTCGGCATATCCGGTCGCTACAACTTTAGCGCCACGGTCATGACCGTCCTGACCCATTTTGGCAACCATGATACGGGGCTGACGTCCCTCTTTCTTCGCAAACTTCTCAGCCAGTTCGCAGGCACGCTTGAAGTCGCTGTCGTTCTTACTTTCTGATGAATACACGCCTGATATTGTTCTGATTACTGCTTTATAACGTCCTACAATCTTTTCGCAAGCATACGAGATTTCACCCAACGTAGCGCGAACACGGGCAGCTTCCACCGCCAACTCAAGCAAGTTGCCTTCCTTGGTTTCCACACACTTGGTGATAGCCTCCAATGCTTTCTGCACAGCGGCCTCGTCGCGTCCTTCTTTCAAAGTCTTCAAGTTGGCAATCTGCTCCTGGCGAACAGCCGTATTGTCGATTTCGAGGATATCAATCGGAGCTTCTTTCTCCAGACGATACTTGTTCACGCCGACAATAGTCTGAGTGCCGGAGTCGATACGCGCCTGTGTACGTGCGGCAGCTTCCTCGATACGCATCTTGGGAATACCGGTTTCGATAGCCTTCGCCATACCTCCCAGCTTTTCAACTTCCTGAATAAGCTCCCATGCTTTGTGAGCCAACTCGTTAGTCAGAGACTCTACATAATAAGAACCACCCCACGGGTCAACGTTCTTGCAGATAAAAGTTTCTTCCTGAATATAAATCTGAGTGTTACGGGCAATACGGGCAGAGAAGTCAGTAGGCAACGCGATGGCCTCATCAAGCGCATTGGTGTGCAGCGACTGCGTGTGTCCCAGTGCGGCAGCCATAGCCTCGATACAGGTACGACCTACATTATTAAATGGGTCTTGCTCCGTCAGCGACCAACCGGACGTCTGAGAGTGTGTGCGCAATGCCAGAGATTTCGGGTTCTTCGGATTGAACTGTTTCACAATCTTAGCCCACAGCATACGTGCGGCGCGCATCTTGGCTATTTCCATAAAGTGATTGGTACCGATAGCCCAGAAGAACGATAAGCGGGGGGCAAAAGCATCAATGTCGATACCGGCAGCCGTTCCGGCACGCAGATATTCCAAGCCGTCGGCCAGCGTATAAGCCAACTCGATATCCGCCGTAGCTCCCGCTTCCTGCATGTGGTAACCGGAGATAGATATTGAATTGAACTTCGGCATCTTCTGAGAAGTATATTCAAAGATGTCGGAAATAATCTTCATGGAGAATGCGGGCGGATAAATATAGGTGTTACGCACCATGAATTCTTTCAGGATATCATTCTGAATAGTACCTGCCATTTCTTCCAACTTGGCGCCTTGCTCCAGACCGGCATTGATGTAGAATGCCATAACCGGAAGCACGGCACCGTTCATTGTCATGGATACGGACATCTTGTTCAAAGGAATACCATCGAAGAGTACCTTCATGTTTTCCAGCGAGCAGATAGATACACCGGCTTTTCCGACGTCGCCTACCACACGTTCGTGGTCGGGGTCGTAACCGCGGTGCGTAGCCAAGTCGAATGCAACAGACAGACCTTTCTGTCCGGAAGCCAGGTTACGGCGGTAGAATGCATTTGATTCTTCGGCTGTAGAGAATCCGGCATACTGGCGGATAGTCCAGGGGCGCAGCGTGTACATCACTGAGTACGGGCCACGCAGGTAAGGAGGAAGACCGGCGGCATAGCTGAGATGCTCCATGCCTTCGAGGTCTTCTTTTGTATAAACAGGCTTCACTTCAATGTGTTCCGGCGTTTTCCAATCAGCATGGATGCCGTTAGCCTTTTGCCATTCAGCGCCGTTCACAGGCTGAAATGCAGCATATATATCTAAGTTCTTAAAATCTTTTCTCATCTTACTTCAAAAGTTTAGCGTTGTATTCCTTTAATGTTTCCAGCACGTTGACACGCACATGGATGAAGTTCTCGATACCGGCAGCCTGCAGTTCTTCCATGTTGGCAGGAGCGCCTGCTACGATAAATATAGCCCTACCGCCCAATGCCTTGAAGGCAGGAACAGCATATTCCGCATATTCATCATCGCTGGAACACAATACCACGATGTCTGCTTTGGCAGCCATGGCAGCCTCTACACCTGCTTCCACTGTGGGGAAACCGAGGTTGTCAACCACCTCATATCCGGCACAAGCCAGGAAGTTGCAAGAGAACTGGGCACGCGCCTGACGCATAGCCAGGTTACCGATAGTCAACATAAACGCTTTCGGGCGTTTGCCGGATGCTTCCGTTTCGAGACGCAACGCTTCGAATTCGCTGGCGGCACGGTCGAAGTTCAATGTCTGAACAGCTTTCTCGCAAGTATCGTGTCCACCGCCGCAGCAGCAAGCAGCTTCAAGCGGCTTCTTGTCGCCTGCTTTTTCTGTAAAGTTCGGGAATTGGTTAGTACCCAACAACACTTCGCGACGCTGAGCAACTGCTTTATGACGAGCCTTATTGCTTTCGTTCACAGCAGCCTGCACCGTACCGGCTTTCACTGCGGCATAGAAACCACCGGCTTCTTCTACTGCAAGGAAGAGTTCCCAAGCCTGCTTGGCTATGGATACCGTCAGATTTTCAATATAATAGGAACCGGCGGCAGGGTCAATCACCTTGTCAAAGTGAGACTCTTCTTTCAGCAACAATTGCTGATTGCGCGCCATACGTTCTGAGAATTCATCAGGAGTGTTGTAAGTCTTATCAAACGGGGTAACCGTCATGGAGTTCACACCACCCAGAGCAGCACTCATAGCCTCAGTCTGCGTACGCAGCAGGTTTACATGGGCGTCGAATAAGGAAAGGTTGAATGTGGAGGTTTCGGCGTGTACGCGCATTTTGGCGGCACAACGGCATTCACCGTTAGGGCCTTTGTTTTCGCATTCACGCAGACATTCGGGGTTGTACGAAGCAACAATATTTGCCCATAACATACGTGCAGCACGGAATTTAGCTATTTCGAGGAAATAATTGGAACTGATACCAAAGTTGAACTTTATCTTCTTGGCGACAAGAGCGGCAGGAAGTCCGGTTTCAGTAAGTTGGTTCATATATTCATTACCCCATGCAAGAGCATAACCCAGTTCCTGAGTGATATATGCGCCGGCGTTGTTCAACGTCAAAGCGCTTACATTCAATACCCGGTATTTCGGTAACGTGGCGGTTGCTTCAATCAGAGCTTTGGCGGTCTGCACCATGTCTCCCTTTTCTTTGCCTTTCGCCAGCATCTTGTCGAAGAAGTCATAACCGATGGAGCCTTGCAACTTCGTCAAATCATAGTCTTGCTTCGCGAAGTAAGCCGCCAGCAATTCTGCCAATTCCACTACATGCCCCTGGCAAGTGTAGAAGTTCAGTTCCACACACTCGGCGCAGATACCTTCGAGCAGAGTCTCGATGTATTCGGCATTGAGTTCCTTCGCCTTTACACGGAACGCAAGCGAATCAATCCCCTTATTAAGAATATCCAATGCCTTTGCATTAGCCTCTTTGGGGCAATCCACCTTAATTTCCTGACGAACGAGCCATTCGTTGTTGTCTTTTCCGGTACCTCTGAGGTAAGGGAATTCACCGGGAAGCGCATCCATCGTTTTCAGTCCTTCGAGGTCTTCCATGCGGTAGAAAGGTTTAACCTTGAACCCTTCGTTTGTCTTCCAAACGAGTTTCTTCTCAAAATCAGCGCCTTTCAGGTCGGCTGTTACTTTGTCCATCCACTGTTCGGTGGAATTGGGAGTAAAATCCGAGAAGAGTTTTTCTTTACTGTCTGCCATAGTCTATGTAAAAATTTAAAAGATAATTAGTAATCTCTTCTTTTTCCTAATTCAACAGGAAATAGGAATTGCAAAGATACTCAATAACTTAATAACACAAGGATTTTTAAGTAAAATTCGCAGGTAAGATGACATTCTGAAAGGACAGCTCGTTGCGTGCACGTACATAGAACAATATATGCCCGAATATGAAGGACTCCTTTTTTTCTTTATCAAACCTTTTGTCACATCCTCTTTATTGCATACCTTTGCGCAAAATTTCAAAACAACAATAAAAAAGACAAACAAAAAGGCTATGAATTGGTTAGAGACTTTGTTATGGGATCCCGCTTCTGTCGCTCATATCGTATGCTTATATGCATTTGTTATTTCCATCGGTGTGCTTCTGGGTAAAATTAAGATTTTCGGAATATCTTTAGGAGTGACATTTGTGCTATTCACCGGTATCCTGATGGGGCATTTTGGTTTTACGGGTGAAACACATATCCTGCACTTTATCCGCGAATTCGGATTAATCTTATTCGTATTTTGTATTGGTTTACAAGTAGGCCCGTCATTTTTCTCTTCTTTCAAGAAAGGAGGAATGACGCTGAATATGCTTGCCGTAGGTATTGTAATACTTAATATTGCAGTTGCGCTGGGTATTTATTTCCTCGACGGACGTATCGACCTTCCCATGATAGTAGGTATCCTTTATGGCGCGGTCACCAATACCCCGGGCCTGGGCGCCGCACAGGAAGCGTTGAACCAGTTCAGTTATACGGGCGAGCCTATCGCACTGGGTTATGCATGCGCTTATCCGCTTGGAGTTGTAGGTATCATCGGTTCCATTATCGCCGTTCGTTATATCTGCCGGATAAACCTGAAAAAGGAAGAAGAAGCGCTTACCACACAAGTTTCCGACATAAAGCACTTGCCACACATGCTACACCTGGAAGTTCGCAATGAGTCAATCGACGGGAAAAAACTCATCCGGATCAAAGAACTTCTGGGACGTTCTTTTGTATGTTCACGTATTCGCCATGACGGACACGTAAGTATCCCCGATCAAAGGACAGAGTTCCACACCGGTGACCAAGTATTCATTGTATGCTCCGAAGAAGATGCCGAAGCCATTACCGCTTTTATAGGTAAGGAAATTAAGGTGGATTGGGAAAAGCAGGATATGCCGATGGTTTCGCGTCGCATATTAGTGACAAAATCCGAAATCAACGGCAAGAAACTGGGCAGCCTCCATTTCCGCAACATGTATGGAGTGAATGTAACTCGCGTAAATCGTTCGGGCATGGATTTATTTGCTGACCCCAACCTGATATTGCAGGTAGGCGACCGTGTAATGGTTGTTGGCCAGCAAGATGCCGTAGAGCGTGTAGCCGGTGTACTGGGTAACCAGTTAAAACGTCTCGATACTCCGAACATTGTGACTATCTTCGTAGGCATCTTCCTGGGTATTCTATTGGGTAGCCTTCCGATTGCTTTCCCGGGTATGCCTACTCCGGTGAAACTGGGTTTGGCAGGTGGTCCGCTGGTAGTTGCTATCCTCATCGGTCGTTTCGGACACAAACTGAAGCTGGTAACCTATACAACGATGAGCGCCAACCTGATGTTACGTGAAATAGGTATTGTACTCTTCTTAGCCAGTGTAGGTATCGAAGCGGGCCAGCATTTTGTACAAACAGTGGTAAACGGAGACGGTTTGTTGTACGTAGGTTATGGTTTCCTCATCACGGTTATCCCTTTGCTGATAATCGGCATAATAGCCCGTTTCTATTATAAGGTAAATTACTTTACTTTAATGGGATTGATTGCCGGCAGTAATACCGACCCGCCCGCCTTGGCGTATGCCAACCAGACATCCGGCAATGATGCCCCGTCAGTCGGTTATTCCACAGTTTATCCCTTGACAATGTTCCTGCGCATTCTGGCAGGACAGATGATACTGCTGACGATGATATAATACCGGCTTTATACCAGGAGGTAAAGAAGGTATAGGCAGTAAAGAAGTTATAGAAGTTACAGGAGTTATAGAAGTTATAGGAGTTATCGCTTCGCTCAGGAGTTATCAGCCAACAAGTTGGCTTAGGAGTTAAAGCCGATAGTCGGTGAATCATAAACCAGGCTATCGGCTTTAACTTATTTAACTCCCAACGAAGGGATAACTCCTCTAACTCCTAACGATGAAATAAGTCTTTTTATTCCAACGGCAAGATAAACCAGAAGCATGAACCTTTATCCGGTTCACTATCCACACCGATTGTACCGCCTAACTGCTCAATGATACTCCGGCAAATGGGAAGCCCCAAACCGGTACCCTGAACAAAAGAGTTCAGCTTTACAAAACGCTCAAATATCCGTGAGATACCTTCCGAAGGGATACCTATGCCGGTATCCTTTACATATACCCGCACATGCTTTGCGTCCGGCTGGTCATACCCGATACGGATACTGCCGTGCGAAGTAAACTTGATGGCATTATTCACAAAGTTGGAAATCACCTGGTACAAGCGGTTAGGGTCGCTCGTTATAATGCACTCCGGCAACGTAGAATCAAACAAAAGCTCAATCTCCGGCTTCACGCGCAGGATCATGGAACGGAAAATATCACCGCACAAAGTCTTTATGTCCAATTCCCTATACTTAAAGTCTAATGTTCCCGCCTCTATCTTGGACAAGTCCAGAATATCCGAAATCAATTGCAGCAGCAGTTCATTGTTCTCTTCCACCAGTTTGGAATATTCACGTTTCTCTTCATCGTCTTCCATTTCAATCAACAGACTGGAGAAACCGACAATCGCATTAAGGGGTGTACGTATCTCGTGGCTCATGTTTGCCAGGAAAGCGCTCTTCAGGCGGTCAGTCTCTTCAGCCGTTTCCTTAGCCTTAATCAGTTTCTCTTCCGTCTCTTTCAGTTCGGTGATATCATAATTAACGCCGATTAGTTCTGTCTGTTCATTCTCCGAATCATACTGATTAACCACTACATTCACGCGTATCCAATTCCATTTATCCTTTGTATTGGGGCGGCGCACACGTATTTCACTCCTGAAAGTTTTGGCTTCACCCAATTTTGCCTTTTCATAGAAGCCCAGTATATGTTTCCTGTCTTCGGGGTGTATCTTATTATATACGCCGGCCACTTCCGAAAGAGGCGTATCTTCATCTTCACCCCAGTTTTTATACCACTGTTTGATGGCGTAACCTTCACGGGTAAACAAATTCAGCTTGACATATCCTACCTTGGCATAATCAGAGATAAGCTGGAAGAAGTTTTCGAAATCACGAATACGGTTCATCGAGGTAATCCGTTCCGTGTTATCTATGTTGATGAGAATAAAACCGATGCAATCTCCCTTACTACTGTATATCCTGCTGACTTTGGTATATAGTGTACTATTACCGGATTTTTCTGTCGGATAATAACCGTTCATGTGCCCGAATTGATATTCCCTTGAGAAATCGAATTCATCTTCTGTCTCTATACGGTCGCGAATCTCCTGAGTAACATTAGGGTCTTCAAAAAGGTTAATCCCCAGCACATCTTCCTTGCTTTTGCAACCGAATATTTCCAGATCTCTGTTATTAAGGTCAATCAGTATGCCATTTTTATCAAAGATTTCAATGCCCACGGGGATATTGGCGAAAATGTTACGCAAGAGTTTCTCACTGCGATCCAATGCCATATAAGCATGGCGTATCTCGGTAACATCCATATAAAGACAAACCACTTCATTGGGTTCGGGCAAATAGAAGACACAATGGCACGTTTTGCCTGTGATATGAAAATATTTATCCAATTCTTTATATGTACCCTGGCGATATACGTCCGAAATAATCTTTAGATTCTGAGACATTTCCCCCGGGAGGTAAACGTTCGAAGCCAGATTCCCTTTATAAGCATCCAAAGGCAGTCCATAAAGATCGGCAGCATATTGATTGGCATCTGTTATAAAGTAGTCATTGGGATTCCCCTTCTCGTCAAAGAGAATGTTAATCCGGGTGTATCCCAGAGGCATATATTTATAGAGGTTGGATAAGAAAGCGCGTTCACGGTCGGCTTCATCACGGGCAAGGCGCAGGCTGATACAGATATTGATGATATTGGCAAGGGAAGAGAACCATTGGTAATCTTCGTTTTTCCAACGATAATGCCTGTCTACAAGTTCTATGCCGATAAATCCCCATACACGTTCGGAATTCCGTAGCGGAACAGCCATTATTGACTTGACATTTTGTGAGGCAAGTAATTTCCGCTCTGAAACCGCCTCATCCGGAAGGTCGGATAGATCACTCAACAGAATAGGTTTACCTGACTGTATCCGGTTGAAAAACCACTTCATTATGTTCAAATCAATATGTTGCAGGTTATCTTTTTCCGGTTTAACGCCTTCAGCCACCACTTCATAAGTGCAACATTCGGTGTGGGCCTCAATATTGTACTCTATAATATACGCCCGCCCGGCACGGAAGAGTTCGAGCAGATCCTTTAAAACCTTTGAGATAGTACCGTCCAAGGTTTTATCTTTCAGAAAATAATGCAGCGAATTGGATACCGAGTTTTGGCGGAACAACAAATCATTGAATTGTTTCAGGATATCGTTCGATTGCCCGTTTCCAGGGGTATCCACTATCTGAAGTATGCCAAAGGCCATCAGATGTCCGTCTTCCGTCACCCACTTCTCGCCCAAACGGGAGCGTACCCAGACTTCATCCTGCAGTACGGAGTTAATAGGGAAAGTCTGCTCGTACACTTCCAGTTCCTCTATCAAAAGGAACTCCCTGCCAATACGGGCGCGGAAGTCTTCACGGATAACCTGACTGAATTCTCCAAAAGTCAACGTATTATCTTTCAGACCAAACAGCTTACAAACATACTCTGAACATAAGAATTCTTTAGTTGCAAAATCAGCCTCCCACCACCCTATTTGCGCAGTGTTCGAAAGGCGACGAAAGCGTTCGGCTTCATGTGATTTATCAACGTTCATACTGGTAAAACGTACATTAAGTTTTTGAACTTTTGCAAAGATACGCTTTAGGAATCAAATCCGGACTATTCACATATAAATTTATATGGTTATTCGCATCTATCCTGAAGTATGAACAGCTACTTAAATGTGACAGTATCATTAGTAACAAAGTCTGCTTTGCCTTATACAGAACTATAACGAGCCTATTACGGAGTTTGCTCAGCAAGTTCTCAAATTTTATCTCCAGCTTAGAGATGTGTATCTCCAGGCTGGAGATGCATATCTTCAACTTGGAGATGTACATCTCCAGGCTGGAGATAAACTTTCATATACGCCTCAACCCATTCTTGTCTTTAAAGAGAAGATTCCTCAAAGCCGGGAAGAAACTTTGTTAAGTAGCTGTTATCACAAAGAAGATAAGGTTCTTTATTCTAAATTACTGAGCGAAGCGATAACTCCTTTAACTCCTAATTCGCATAAGTAACCGAATTGTAACCGTTTAGAAAGCTAATTGTATGGTATCTGTATTACGGCTGTAATCCTATTCCCTCATCTTTGCACCGAAAACAAGAAATTATAAAAGATGAGCATGAAACCGGATTTAGGAAAGATCTTCTTCCTTATTTTATTACTTACCCTCTCTGCAATGACTGCCCTGGCAGGCAACCTCAAAGGAACCGTACTCGACAAACAAACCAAAGAACCGCTAACCGGTGCCACCGTACAGATAACCGGAACCACGCAAGGCGCCGTGGCCGACATCGACGGTAACTACCTGCTGGAAGTGAAAAACGGAACGTACACCATAATCGTGAGATACATAGGATACAAAGATATCCTGCTGAATGACGTAAAAGTACAGAACGAAACCCTGCTGAACTTCGAGATGGAAAGCGACGCACAGACCCTCGGCGAAGTCTCCGTAACAGCCAGGAAGAACCTGGAAGGTGAGCGCGCCCTGCAAATGGAACGGCAGAAAGCCACCCTCGCCATCGAGAACCTCGGAGCCAAAGAGATGAGTATCAAAGGTATCAGCAACGTAGAGGAAGGTGTGAAGAAGATAACGGGCATCTCCATCGCCAGCGCCGGGCAACTGATAGTCCGCGGACTGGGCGACCGCTACAGCACCACTACCTTGAACGGACTTCCCATCGCCTCGCCCAACCCGGACAACAAACTTATCCCGCTGGACATCTTCCCCGCCTCCACCGTGCAGAACATCACCGTGAGCAAAGTGTACGATGCGGGCGCCTTTGCCGACTATTCGGGAGCGCACATCGACATCAGTACAAAGGAAAACGTAGGCAGCGATTTCTTCTCCGTCAGCTTCAACACGGGAGGTAAGTTCAATACACTGGGGAAAGACTTCTACCAAATGAACCGCGACGGTTCACTCTTCAAAACACCCTCACTGAACCGGAAACTAACGGACATGTCACTCTCCGATTTCGAGGACTATGCCCGCAGCAACTCCCTCTTCAACACCAGCTTCCGGGTAGATAAGAAGACTTCCCTGCCCGAATTCGGCGGGAACATCGGCTTCGGCAAACGCTTCGACCTCGGCGGAAACGAACTCAGCCTCCTGGCATCCGTAGGCGTAAGCAACGACCTGCAAGCCATGAACAACGCCTCGGTAAGAACACTCGAAGCTACCGGAAACACCCTGAATGAGTTCACCTACGACAGTTACTCCAACGAACTGAAGATAGCCGCACTGGGCAACCTGGGTTACAGTTTCCGCACAGAAGACCACATCGGATACACCTTCTTCTACGCCCGCAATGCCGTAGACACCTATATGCACCGCGAGGGCGTGGACTACGAAGACCACAACCTGATAGGCAGCAATGACGTGACGCACATCTACAGTCTGCAAAACCACCAGGTGAACGGCAAGCACCACTTCGGCAACCAATGGGATGTGAACTGGAGCGGCTCTTACAGCAAGACGGGCAGCGACGAACCCGACCGTCGGCAGGTGATGTACATCCGCGAGGACAACCAAATCAAACTCTTCAAACTCAACCGCCAGGAAACCATGCGCTACTTCGGCGAACTGAACGAGAACGAGTGGGTGGGCGACTTCACTGCCAGCTATCGCTTCGGCGACAACAACAGGCTCCAGGCAGGCTTCACCTATAAGGACAAGAACCGTGACTATATGGGCACCCGCTTCTACTACAACCTGAACAGGCTGAATCCCACCATCACCGACATTTACGATACGGACGCCTTCCTCAACATGGAGAACATAGAGAACGGCTCCATCACCATAGACCGCGTCAAGCAACCCAAGGACAGTTATACGGCAGGCAATGATATCTATGCAGGATACCTCTCCGCCGAATATTATCCGATAACACCTTTGCTGGTGAACCTCGGAGTACGCTACGAAGTCAGTAAGCAGTGGGTAAACTACCACACCGACGGTGGAAAAGCCGAACGTAGCGAACTGAACAAGAACGACCTCTTCCCGGCACTGAACGCAAAGTATCAGATGGACGCGAAGAACAGTCTGCGATTCGCCTTCTCCCGTACCGTGACGCGGCCTTCGTTCATCGAAATGGCTCCGTTCCTTTATCAGGAATCCTACGGTTCGGCACAGATACGCGGTAATGCCGACTTGCAGAACGGTTACAACTACAACATCGACCTGCGCTACGAACTGTTCGAGAACAACGGGGACATGCTTTCCGTCACAGCTTACTACAAGCACCTGGATGCTCCGATAGAGCGTGTACAGACATTGGCAGGCGGTTCTGCCGTCCACTCCTTCCGCAATGCGGACAATGGTATGGCTACGGGCGTAGAGATAGAGTTCCGCAAAGAAATAACCAAGGACTTGCGCTTCGGCATCAACGGTTCTTATATGTACACCAACGTGAAATTGCCCGAAGGCGGCGCTTATACCAACAGCCAGCGTGCCTTGCAGGGAGCATCGCCCTATCTGGGTAATGCAGACCTCACCTACTCGCCAAGCTTTGGCGAAGAACGGCAGCTCAGCGTTGCCTTGCTCTACAATCTGCAAGGGCCGCGCATCCATTCGGTAGGTATCTCCGAACTGGGCGACGTTAAGCAACAGCCGGTACATACGCTGAACTTCACCGGCAGTTACCGCTTCAACAAGCGTTTCTCGGTGAAGATGCAAATTAACGACCTGCTGAATCAGGACATCCTCTTCAAACAGGAAGTGCCCACCACCGGAGAGAAACTGGAAGTGGAACGCTTCAGGAAAGGTACGGGGGTTGAGGTGGGATTCAGTTATGACTTATAGGGATTAGGGATTAGGGGTTAGTGATTAGGGATTAGTGATTAGTGATTAGAGGTTAGAGGTTAGTGATTAGGGATTAGTCTTTAGGGATTAGTCTTATAAAGGATAATTTAGCAGTGCAAATCATCAATAGAAGTATCTCTATTCTCCT
>NZ_DBDF01000038.1 GCF_002293435.1 Bacteroides sp. UBA939
AACTTTTCCATAATGAACCAATAGGCTCCGACGCCTTTGAAGGTTTCTACGCTGATCAGGTTTTGCATTCTGGGGTCATGCATCGCCATAAGCGGATGTTTCAGATAGAAGTTACTTTTCATATCAGGTTATTTGGGTTTTTACAGTGGGAAAAGTTTCCGGTAAGACGGTTCATTATAAATATGACATTCAAACGTAAGATTTCTTATGTGAAACTTTTCCCGTATTTTTATACTGCAAAGGTATAAAAATGATAATTTATAGCAAATGTACGGTTTGGCGAGAAAAAACGCCCTTAGAACATGCTGTAAGCCCTATTTTTTCCGCCAAACCGTACATTTGCTAATTTTTCACTTTAACATAACATTAACATTTTGGTAGACCTTTGGCCTCCTTGAAACAACCTATAATACCCAATCCCACCAAATTTCATCCTTTAGCATTATGCCAATTCTAAAAGAACATTCATGACCTTGTATAACAACATCACCTCTACCATTATGCAATATATGGCAATACTCTGGAGTCGCATTTCTTAAAGTGGCAGGTACTTAAAGTTAAGATAAAGAAAAATAAAAAAGTTTCCCACAAGCAAGCACTATGTCGCTAATTTTATATTAATTTGCAGATGCTTACTGAATGTAAAACAGAAAATGAGAAAACAAAAAAATATGAACTACCCTTACAGCATACTCGTATTTATATGGTTGATTGTAGCAACCGGCTTTAATGTAACACATGCCTTTGCAGCAAACAACTCCTTGCCGGACAGCCTGCTGACCGAAGACTGTGTCTATGAATATACCTTTTCGAATTATGACAAGGCAGTGCAAATAATGAAGGAACTGCGCAAGCGGAATACCTATTCACAATACCGACTGGACGTGACTGAAGGCGACTTGTATTTCAATACAGGACGCTATCTGCAAGCACTGAAATACTACAAACGGGTAATGAAAAGCGACACGGTGCGAGGTAGCGACAAGGAGTACATGGAGCAGGTACACCGCATGATTTCCTGCTACGACTGCCTGCACGACGAAGCAAAGAAAGCAGGCTATGTGCGGCTATTGTTGCAGAAGGCGGAGCAGTGCGACAACAAAGAAATGAAATCCATCGCCCTCTTCAATATGGGAAAGATGATCTATTACCAAGAGGACAAGCCACGGGGCTACGAAATGATAAAGGAAGCTATTTCCCTGATGAAGCAGACAGACTATAAATACAAGTATGACAACCTACGATATAATTACAACTCACTATTCATCATGCAGCAACGGGACAAACACTACGAGGATGCCCTGCAAACACTGGAAGAGCTGGAAAAGGTGACGACCAAGGCAACCAACGAGGAACCCGGCATCGGCAATCTGGCGGAGAAGGAGCAGAAAACGCTGTATGCGCACCGTGCAGTCGTATTCTCCCGGCTGGGACGGTTCAGGGAAGCGAACGAAGCTTATCAGGCGTGGAAAGCCATCGGGGAGGCATACACCAAAGACGACTATCTGATTATCCCCTATCTGATGGACAGGAAACAATACGACAAAGTGATTGAAATGTACACGCCGCGCGAAGCCTTCCTGTATGCCAACAAGGACACCATCAACTACCACATGATGACGGCGAAGCGTTCGCTGGCGAAAGCCTACGAGGGCAAAGGGAACTATAAACTGGCATCACGGTACTATAATGCGCTCTCCATCCTGACAGACAGTCTGAAGGCACGGGAACAGAAAAGTTCCGCCATCGAACTGGCAACAGTATATGAGACTCACGAACGCGAAGAGGAATTGCACGAACAGACGGAACGGGTGAAAATGTACACAGTCATGCTGCTCTCTTCCGGAGTGGTGCTTGTTATCCTGCTGGTGTTGTTCGTACTTAATATACGGCATACCCGTACCGTTCGCCGAAAGAACACGGCCATGGTGAAAACGATTGATGACCTGCTGAGTTATAAGGACGAACTGGACGAAGCAAAGGAGAAACTGCGCAAAGTGACAGAAAATAATAATACTGCCGACCTGCCGGATAATAGCATCATACCGGATAACGATACCGTAACGGACACGGAAGAAGAAGAGAAAAACCGGCTACTGTTTGAAAAGCTGGACAATGTGGTAACACGTGACAAACTATATCTGAACCCTGACTTGTCGCGTGAGGATTTAGTGAAGCTCACCGGAGCAAATAAAACACGGGTGGGAAGAATATTGCAACAGAATACAGGATTGGGTACAACGGGATATATCAATAAGAAACGGTTGGAATTTGCTGCAAAATTACTAAAAAACAATCCTAATTACACGATACCGACTATCGCCGAAAAATGTGGCTTGCCCAATGTTCCGACCTTTAATCGGCTGTTCCGTACCAAATACGGCATGACACCAAGTGAATATCGAAAAACCACGTAAATTCCCAAAAAATAAGAGATATACAAGTCAAAACAAACGAAACAAAAAAGGTGTGTGCCAAAGTGGTAGATATTTGTGCCAAAGTGGTATATCTTGAACCTCTATTTTCTTGGCTTGTATTTCCGTAAAGACTATTTTTGGACTGTACTAATCAATTTTAACCGGTATAGTTCAAATGAAATAAAGGCGTACTGGCATAGTTAACCGTTTAAAAAAGACTCTTTGAAAGCTATATGATAAAGAAGATAGTGACACACTACGCCTCCCGCCTGGACGAGTACCTGCGCCACAAGTTTCCGCAGCCCGAAGGCATGGCAGAAGTAGGATTCATCGGCAACAGCGCGGATGAAAAACCATGCAAGCTGGTCGTTTCGCTGGTCAACATCGAGCGTGAAACGGCAGGGGGCATAGCGGGGAGTATCAACCGCAGTGGCATGGATTATACGCGGACTTTTGCGCCGCTGCTACTAAACCTCGACCTGATGCTCGCCGCCGTATATGACGAGAGGCGGTATGCCGAGTCGCTTTCCGTCCTGCACGAATCATTGCTTTTCATCCAGTCGCATCCCTTTTTTGAACTGGACGGGCAAAGATATACGGTAGAGGTCGTCACACTCTCGACACAAGACATTAATAACATCTGGTCTACATTGGGTGGACAATATTATCCGTCGGTGATGTGCAAACTGCGCCGTCTCGCGGTGGATGCGAATGAAGCTGTAGGCAGCGGTGGCATCTCCCGCGCCCCGTCGGCCAATGTAACCAATAAAAGAAAGGAGAAAAATACATGAGCCAATATATGCCCATAGCCATCATACGCATCGAACATGATTATTGCGCCCCTCCAGCAAACCCTTTTGTGGACATGGAGCAGACCCCCGACACTCGAAAGCTGACGGATCGACGGGGCGTGTTACTCAGATCTACCGACAGGAATGAGTGGCAATGGATTATGTCCAATGATGCGCCGGGATTTATGGATGATGATGCGCTGGAGCTTTCGATGATTGTGAAAAGCCCCGATTTCCTGCAACAGATAGAGAGCAAAGAATATGAGTTAGGCGGCTTTTACAAATTCACCGTGAAAGACGGAGTGACGGAAGTAAATGCCGATTATGTCTGGAAACAGGAAACAGAAGGACAGAAACTGAGAAACGAGTTCTGCCGCCTAACGCTGAAACCGGCACAAACGTTACAGGCCGCCTGCTGCCCCATATTCACCCTCCGGTTCTCTTCCCGTCCCTATTATTGGGAGTATCTGTGCATATTCAGGGATGAGAATGACCTGCGCGGGAAAGACCTCAGCATGAAGTGCAGCGACAACTCTGTGTCTTTCTTTCCACCGGAAAAGTGCGGGACAACAGCATTCGGAGCCAATGTCTGGAGAATCGTTTCTATCGCTCGGATACCACTGAAGGAGCATTATGATTTTTCACTGCAACTCTACCTCGGCACGCGAGTGGAAAATCGGTTCATTTCACCACCGCAAATGGGAAAATTCCGGTCGGACTCTCCGGATATCCTGAGAGAGATATGCTACATCAGAGAACAATAACCAAAGATTTGAGTCACGTCAAATATAGTATTAATCTTTAAAATTGAAAAACTATGGGCGAATACAAGACCCCCGGCGTTTACATCGTAGAGAAAAACGCATTCGGCAACTCGGTAGTGGAAGTGGAAACTGCCGTGCCTGCCTTTATCGGCTACACCGAAAAGGCGCTGAACGGTACGGAAGAACTGATCGGCAAACCATGGAAGATTACTTCCATGACAGAATTTATTCAGTATTTCGGAGGGATGCATACCCCGAAATATACCATCTGCCTCAAGACGGGCGGTGAGGAATCCGCCCCCTCCGCCAAGAGCTTCTCCGTGAAGACCTCCTCCGGTAGTGAGTTTTCCATTGCTGTGGAGAACGACTATACACTCTATCTGCACATGCTATTGTTCTTTACCAATGGCGGCGGTCCGTGTTACATCGTGTCCGTAGGCAAATACGAAACCGAATTCAAGGCAGCGGACTTCGAGACGGCCTTTACACCGCTGGAAAAAGAAGCGGAGCCTACCATGATAGTCATCCCCGAAGCCGTCAACCTGACGGACACCGCCTGCTATTCCCTGCAACAGAAAATGGTGGAGCACTGCAACAAGATGCAGAGCCGTATCTCCATTCTGGACGTGTTCATCCAGAAATATCCCGCCGACCCGAAAGCAAAAGTAGACTACGTGGAGAATTTCCGTAACGGGTTCAGCACCAACTTCCCCTCTTACGCGGCGGCTTACTATCCTTATCTGAATACTTCCGCTCTCGCTGATACCGACATTACGGAAAACATGATCGTACTGAAAGACAACGTAGCCGACTTCATTACGCATCTCGATTTAGACGAGAAAATGATAACCTCCTTCAAGACCGCTTTTCTCACAGAGGAAAATAGTGGGGAGATGACAAAGGACATCAATCAGGCCCTGCTGCAAAACTCCGTAATTTACCGGCAACTCATAAAAGCAGTCAAGGACAACCTGAACCTACTCTCCCCCTCGGCAGCGATAGCGGGCGTATATTGCTCGGTGGACAACTCGCGCGGCGTATGGAAAGCTCCCGCCAACGTGACGGTTAATTCCGTGGTGAAACCATCGGTAGCCATCAACGACTACGAGCAGGAAAATCTGAACATACCCATGAGCGGCAAGGCGGTGAATGCTATCCGCACCTTCCCCGGCGAAGGAGTCAAAGTATGGGGGGCACGCACGATGGACGGCAACTCGCAGGACTGGCGGTATGTCAATGTGCGCCGCACAATGATTTATCTGGAACAGTCGGTGAAAAACGCCGCACGCGCCTACGTGTTCGAACCGAACGATGCCGGTACATGGATTAACATGAAGTGCATGATAGACAACTTCCTGCGCAGCGTGTGGAAACGCGGCGGACTGGCGGGGGCGACTCCCGAAGACGCCTTCGAGGTGCACGTGGGGCTGGGCGACACGATGACAGCCGAAGATATTCTGGATGGCATTATGCGCATCACGGTGCTGGTGGCAGTCAGCCGTCCGGCAGAGTTCATCGAAATCACCTTCCAGCAGCAGATGCAGAAGAGTTAACTATAGTAGCAACAATAAAAAAATCAATATATTATGGCAGATAATGGAACAGCACAGAGTGCAAGTACACAGGCGTGGCCGTTGCCGAGTTTTTATTTCAAAATCTCCATTACGAATGTAGGGGATATGTCATGCAGTGAAGTGTCGGGACTTGAGATGGAATACGATACCATTGAGTACCGTGCCGGTGACAGCCCGGTGTTCACCAAGCAGAAAATGCCGGGGCTAAGAAAGGCCGGTGACGTGACGTTGAAGAAAGGCATCTTCAAGGACGACAAGGCAATGTGGGACTGGATCAATAAAGTGAAGCTGAATACCATCCAGCGCGAAACTGTCACCGTCAACCTGCTCGACGAATCGGGCGGGGTTGTGAAGACGTGGGTAGTAGTGAACGCCTGGCCCAAGAAGATTACAGTGGAAGGCTTTAAGGCGGACGGCAACACTGCCGCCATCGAGACATTGGTACTGGCACACGAAGGTGTGAATATTTCAACATAGTGATATGGCTGATTCTCCCGCATCACAATCCACTGTTAAATGGATTCCATCCGTTGCTTTTTACTTTCAGGTGAATTTCCAACGGATGGGAGGTACCAACTTCCAAGCTTCATTCCTGGAAATTGGCGGATTGTCGTGGGATTTGGGTAAAAGGGTCTACCGGGGGAATAACGGGAGCTTCCAGGCTGTTCCTACCGGACTGACCTATCCGACGAATATGACATTGAAGCGTCCTCTGGGGCCTATGTCCGGTGCACTGGCCAAATGGCTGAAGGAGTGCCATGACTTTATCTCTTCCGCAAGGAAGGACAGAGATATGCAAGCTATTATGACTTACGATATGGTCATTCATCTGATGGATATAGACGGAAAGCCCCACGCCTCGTGGCAATGTGTAAATGTCTATCCAATGAAATGGAGCTTGGGCAACTTTGCTTCCGACAAGAGTGAAATGGCAATAGAAACTATCGAACTGGCCTATGCCCGTTTGGAACGTGTAAAATAAGAAATTATGCCGATAATAATCAAGGAAATGCATGTCCGCACCGTTGTAGAGAAACGAATCGTCACAGAAGCGGAAGTTTCGGAGGAACTGTTCCGGAAGATAGAAAGCCGTGTAACGGAGGGACTGTTTGCCGGAGAAAGCAACAAACAGCTATCCACCCAGCAGTGGCAGCCCTTCACCCGGCGGTGGCAGCGAAAGAAGAACGAAAGGTAGTGACATATAAAGAACAAAAACGAAATGGGAAAGATGACCATCACCGCCTATAGGGACGACAGTTTCAACAGCGAATGCAAATCCGCATTGAATCTCCCCATCAATCCGAACAAGGTGAAGCTTGGCAAAGGAATCGTTTATGCGGAAGACAAGCAATTGGGCAGTCTGAACGGATCAAATGTCTATGTGCGCTACAAGCCTGAAACGTTCAGTTTCGAGTGTCTGCTGGATATGACTGCCATGGCCGATGACGACGAGAAGAAACCGGTGCACGACATGGTGGATGCTATCGAGGAGCGACTGTACGACTACAACACCGAAGGACATCGCCCTTCGTTTGTCAAGGTGCAGTACGGCGACATCACGTTCTTCGGACAGCTCAAGACACTGGACACGGAATACACCCTGTTCGATGCAGACGGCATCCCGCTCCGCGCCGAACTGAAAGTGACACTGACGGGTTATTGCAACCAGAAGGAGGAAAAGAAACACTTCTCCAAGCATTCGCCTGACGTGTCGCGGTTGGTCACACTGAATGAAGGGCAGACACTCTCCGCCCTCTGCTACGAAGTATATGGTGATGCGCTCTTAGTGGGGCAAGTCGCAAGATTTAATAATCTGAACGGCTATAGGAACATACCGGCAGGTACGCAACTCCTGATGCCGATGTTAAAGAAAGGATAAAGAAATTATGGTAGAATCACCTTCGGTAAATAAAGACCGCGTACTGTCCTGTTCCGTCTATGTGAATGGCAGCAAGCTGAAAGACACCTATTCACTGGTATCAGCTTCGGTGCGACTGGAACTGAACCGAATCGGCAAGGCGACGCTGACGTTCAATGTCGGAAACATGGACAAGCAGACCTTCGATGAAAGTGACGACTCGCTGTTCAAGCCGGGCAACAGTATCCGTCTGGACGCAGGCGAAGTAGATAAGGAGGAAACACTGTTCGATGGCATCATCACCGGGCTGCGCATCCTCACAGAAAAGGACTTCCGCTCTTATATGATGGTGGAGTGCCGCGACAACGCCTACGCTGCCACCCAGGGGCGCAAGAACCGTATCTTCGAAAAGAAGAATGACAGCGACATCATCAAGGAAGTACTCGCCGCCTACGGCAGCGTAGATGTGGATGCCACTTCTTATCAGCACCCCACACTGATGCAGTATTACTGCTCGGACTGGGACTTCGCCCTCTCACGTGCCGATGCCTGCGGACTGTTTGTCTTCACCGAAGGCAATAAGATAAAGGTTAAGAAACCCGATGTAAGCAGCTCGCCCGTACTGACGGTGACCTACGGCACGGACATCATCGCCCTCGACCTCGAACTCTCCTCCGACGACCAGTTCACGCAATACGAAGCCGTGTCGTGGTGTCCCAAGACACAGAAGATGGTTCGGGTTTCCGCTTCCTCCCCCTTGCTCAACAAGCAAGGCGACCTGCAGCCCAAGAACATCACCTCCGGTAACAGCCTGCTGCTGCAAACCGATGCGCCCACAGACGAGAAAGCATTGAAGCAATGGGCGGACAGCATGGCACTGAAAGCCGGACTGGCACGCTATCAAGGTTCCGTCAGCTTTTACGGCTCCGCCAAAGCGAAGCCCGGCTGCATGATTGAACTGAAAGGGCTGGGCAAACGGTTTGGCGGCAACCTGTTTGTCGGTGCGGTGATACACACCATCTGCGACAACGAATGGATCACCGAAGCCGGTGCAGGCATCTCGCCCTTGAACATCACCAATGAAACGGACGTGGTGTCTCCCTCCGCCGCAGGTTTCCTGCCCGGCATACTGGGTTTGCACTCGGCTGTGGTGAGAAAGCTGGACGGCGACCCGCTGAAAGAACAGCGCATACAGGTGGAACTGCCGTGGCTGAACGGTCAAAGCAAACTGCTCTGGGCACGCCTCTCCACGACCTACGCCACCAGTGGCACAGGTTTGTTCTTCCTGCCCGAACCGGGCGATGAGGTATTGGTGAGCTTCGTGAACCAAGATCCCGGACATCCCGTGATTCTCGGCTCACTGTATAGCGAGAAGCACAAGCCGCCCTACGAGTACGAGGCGAAGAATAACAAGAAAGCCTTCGTCACACGTGAGAAGATGCGCATTGAGTTCGACGAGGAGAAGAAAGCTATAACAGTCTCCACCCCCGGAAAGAACACAGTGGAAATCAGCGACGACGGAAAGCATATCCGTCTCTCTGACCAGCATAAGAATGAAATCAAGATGGACAGTGGAGGCATCACCCTCACATCTGCCAAAGACATAACGCTGAAAGCTAAGGGCAACATCACGATAGATGCCGGGATGAAACTCAGTGAAACCGCTAAGCAGGACGTCAGTCTGGGAGGGCTGAATGTGAAAGTGCAGGCAAAAATAGAAGCAATGGTCGATGGTGCCATAGCGAAATTCACAGCAAACGGCCAGGCCATTGTAAAAGCCCCAACAGTAATGATCAACTAATGTACAACGGATAATAGTTTATAGACAATGAAAAGAAACAAATTTTTAACTCTCTATTCTCAACTTTCAATTATACAACCATGCCTCCAGCAGCAAGATTAACCGATATGCACACCTGCCCCATGCAGACTCCGGCGTTTCCCTCGCCGATTCCGCACGTGGGCGGTCCCATAGTGGGTCCCGGTGTGCCGAATGTACTGATAGGGAAATTGCCCGCAGCCGTCGTAGGCGATACGTGCATCTGCGTAGGGCCACCGGATAGCATTATAAAAGGCTCGTCCACGGTGATGATTGGCGGTAAACCCGCAGCCCGCATGGGTGACACCACGGCGCATGGCGGCTCGATAGTTTCAGGATGCCCCACGGTGATGATTGGAGGATAGCAATATGGACGACTTGAGACACCTCTTGAATGCCGATGCCTTCCTCGGTCGTGGCTGGAGCTTCCCGCCCGTGCTGACGGATAGCGGCATAAAGATGTCCGCCTATGAGCAGGACATCGAGGAAAGCCTGCGCATCCTCTTCAGCACCTCGCCCGGCGAACGGGTGAACCGCTACGACTACGGATGCCCTCTGCGCCGATACACTTTCGAGCCGATAACCACGGAAACCACGGTACGGATGCGCAATGACATCACGCGAGCCATTATTCTCTTCGAGCCGCGCATCACTCTGGAAGATGTATCGTTTGAGGAGCAACCGGAGAAGGGTGTGCTGTTGATACGGCTCACCTACACCGTGGTTCGCACCAACAACCGCAACAATATGGTTTATCCGTTTTATCTGAATGAAGGAATGAATGTATAACACTTGAAAAATTACAACTATGCCATTTTACAAAAAAACGTAAGATGAACAGCAGAAGGTCTATTACCCCCCAAGCCATCGTGCTGGGTAGACCTATGGAAACGACAACCATCGCCTGCGACCTGACGCGGATTTCCACTATATCAGATAGAGACATTCAGTCCGTCCTAGTTGGCGTCTCTGGTGCAATACACACCCGCATGGCAGAAGACAGGGGTGAATCTTGAAATTAAGAGATAGCCGCCCTGCTCGCAGGGTGGCTGGTCTTCCTTTCAGAATAAGGAATAGTAGTAACTTTAAAATGTGACAGTTATGTATGTAGGAAGAGAATATAAAAGACAGATCAGTCGGGTGATTGGGAAATCGGATGGGAAAAGTGTGCAGCAGTTTAAAATGAAAGATATCAGAAAAAATGCAACTATTATCCCCTTAATATTACAACGCGCAGCTATCGCAGACAATAATATTAATAAAACTATTCAGAGAGTTAAAACGATAGTAATTGAATTGCTTCCTTCTTCACCCACCCATCTAACCACAGATGCTCAGAATGTCAATAGGCGAAAACATTATATATCATTACGTCTTGGTAGAGACCAAAAACAATACGAAAGAGGTTTGAGACATGGCGTTATTCCTCCTGCAATGATTGCTGCCCCTGCTCCTTCTCCAGTAGCGAATAGTTTGGGGCAAATAGGAACTATAGGAGTTAATGAAACACTTATTATAGTATCCCATGGTGCCCGTTACGTCCCTATTTTTGCATTTAGAACACCTGCTATGTTAGCTAGAGGAATTTTTAATTCGCGCATATTACCTGTTGGTTACAGTGGGCAAATTTATTTAGATGGATGCCATACAGGAGAGCCAGGACTTCTTGGAACTCTTGGAGATGGCTCTTCTTATGCAGAAAAGTTCAAACGTGAATTACGCAATTTGTCAGGTATGGAAACGCCTTCTATATACGGCGATTTTACTGTGAAAGGAAATTTAGGTGCCGCTATGACAAGCCGTTGGGGTACGGAGTGGATTGAGGGCGATAATAGAACAGAGCGATTAATACGTGATAATATTGGTGTACTACCAGCGACACCTTTAGCGAATCATTTTGATGCTAATCATAGAAGGAATCGCAATACATCAAGTGTTTTAGGTCTTAGAAATACGACAGTAACTGATTATAGGGGGAGTTATACAAAAATAGAGTTTTAGGTATTGTTTCTAATGAGATCCCGTTCCGTCGGATTTGTAATCCGCTATATCTTGATACATATGGATGATCGAATTATATTGAGAAATAGTGTTCTTTGACATATTGGGAAAAAAGAATAATAGAGTTGCTTTTATCATGCAGATCGGGAGTGTAGAAAATATTTTTTATCGTTCATTTTGCCCATTCCGCCTCCAAATTCTACTTAACAGAGTTCAGGGGTAGCAACATTGAGATTTCTTTTTCCCAAGAATTGAAGAACGCAGAAAACATTGAGATATAAAAATGATAGATTGACAATGGCAATGAACAACAGGCACAGCGGCACCCTCCGCACCGACTACGAAGCCGGTCAAGCAAGGCTGGACGGCTTCCAGATCCTAACCTCCGACCGGCACGTCCTGCTACACCGGTTGGAAAAGTCGGGCGGCACGTTGTGTCCTCTTCTGGAGAACCACGTGCTAAGCGTGCTTGCCGACATCAGCCGCAAGCAACTGTCGGGCTATGGCGAGAGTTTTTCCGGTGCACAAGGCACAGCGGATGTGGCACGCTATGCGGAGAAGCTCAGGAGAGATATCGAAAGCTGGAGCCGACGTCTGGAGACTTATATCCTCCAGAGTTTGAAGTCGGGACATAGCGACAGCATTGCCGTCAAGACAGCTCAAAAACTGGATGACAGTCTGAAAGCCGCCTTGCCCGATGGCAATGTAGCGAAGAAGGAAGACTATTACCGGATGCTCCGCACCGTGACTGCCATTCAGGAACAGGCAGACCGCTATACAAAACAGGCGGAGAAAAGCGGAGATACGGAACCTGCACTGGCCTTGTTGCTGGCTTATCTGAAAAGCTACAGCGACATCACCGATACTTTCAACCATCGCCTTGCCTCGCTGCCCGGCATCTATCTCCGGGAAATCCTGCACGCCAAGCCGAAAGCCGCCGAGCCGGACCATGCCTATGTAGTCATCACCTCAGAAGCGGAAGGCTTCACCTTGCCGACAGGAACGGCGTTCCCTGCCGGAGCAGAATCGGTTTATAAGACGGAGAAAGAAGAGTACATCAGCCCAATGCAATGTGTGGAGGCGGATGCAGTCTATCCGGACAAGGAAGTGCTCTACAAACACCCTCTGCTGCAAGGAACAGAACAACCGTTCGCTCACGGCAAAGCATTATATATCGGCTGGCAAATCGAGTCGCCCATGCTGGTGCTGGAGGAAGGGAAACGGAAAGTGACGGTTCTCTTTTCATTGACCGGCAACAGCGTTTTGCCCGACAGTTTCCCGGCGGATGCCCTTGCACTGCAACTAAGCAGTGAGGAAGGATGGACGGAACGGACGTGCCGGTACGGCATAGAGGACGGGCAGCTTGTTGTCCACTTTACCATCGGGCAGGAAGAGGCGGTCCCCACCGCCTGTACAGAGGAAATACACGGCATGGCAACGGAATATCCCGCCCTGCGGCTTCTGACTGACCAGCCCCGATGGGCAAGCCGGTTGAGCATTGACAACGTGGAAATACAGGCGGAAGTGACCGGTATCCGTAATTTCACCTTGAAGAACGAACTGGGAGAGGCGGACATCGCGCAACCCTTCCAGCCTTTCGGCATACAAGGGGGACGCGGTGCATCGTTCCTTTTCGGCAGTATGGAAATGGGACTGAAACCTTTGCAGGAAGTCCGTTTGCAAGGCACGTGGAAGAACCTGCCCGGAACGGAAGCGGAATTCAACAGGCTGTATAAGGAATATGATACCCATGCGGACTTGTTCACCGTCTCAGTCGGATACCGGCAAGACGGCAGGTGGAAGCGCTGCGGCGAAGAACAAAGACTGTTCCGCTTCGATGCGGACGGAAATATGGACAAGGCGGAAATTTCTTTTATTTCCAATGAAAAAGAAGATTCCAATGAATACGGAGACCACTGCGACAAAGAAGGTCTTTTCCGTGTCACCTTAGAATCTCCCGCCATTGGTTTCGGCATGGAAGCCTACCGCAAACGGTTCATGGAAGTGATGATAAACAACAGCCGCCGCAAACGGTTCATGGAAGTGTTGATGCACAACATCTGCTGCAAGAAGAAGGAGCTTAAGGAAATCCCGCAGGAACCTTCCGAACCGCTACTTGCCGATGTGGAACTGTCATACATTGCCAAGGCGGACTGGAAAGACCCCACCATCCGGCTGAGCCGCATCACCGGCTGGTCGGCACAAGAGCCGCAAGCTGTCGACAAGGGTGAGATACAACCCTTCCTGCTTCCCGCTCCGGCGGAACATTTGGTTCTGTTTGCCTTCACCCGTGCCGCGGGAGAAGGCAAAGTGCGGATGTACATCGACACGGCATTGCCCAAGGAACGCATTCCCTTCGGCAGTCCGCAACCCGGGCAAAACGTAAAAGCAGACTGGGAACTGTGGAACGGAACCGGCTGGCAAACCATCAGCCACGAATCCGTTCAAGCGGAAGAGACCTGCGGACTGACGCAAAGCGGTTTCATCGAGATAACCCTGCCGGAGAAGATCAATAACAACTATACGGACCGGCAAGGCTGCTTGTGGCTGCGTGCCGCATTAACGGGCAATGTGTCCGCCTGCCTTGCCATACGGGGCATCTGGATGAACTGCATCCAAGTGACCGCCGTGGATGGTGACGGTACACCGCTACCCGCCGGAACCCTTCAGGAACTGGAAGAAATTGACGAACGAATCGAAAGTATCACGCAGCCTCTGCCCGGTTTCGGGGGACGGACAGCCGAGACGGAGACGCAACATGCCGTGCGGCAACAGATGCGCCTGCACAACCGTCACCGAGCCGTCACGATGAAGGATTACGAGGAACTGGTGCTGGAGCATTTCCCCGAAGTGGACAAGGCGCAGTGCATCGCCATTCCCCAAGAGAATACCCCATCGGACATCCATATCGTGGTATTCAGCCGCATGGAGGACAGCCGCTACTTCCTCTCCCCGGCCTGGAAACTCGAAGAGATACAACGGACGGTAAGCCGGTACACATCGCCTTTCGTTTTGCTGAAAGTGGTCAATCCCCAGTATGATAAGATAACGGTAAACTGCAAGGTGGTGCTGCGCGATAAGGTACAAGACAAAAGCAAAGTATTGCGACAACTGGTGGTGCTGGCACAGGAGTGCATCTCTCCGTGGTACCGGAAAAAGGAGATTCCCGACTCGGGGCGAAGTTTCTCCTACAAGGAACTGCACACGTGGATGGCGAATCACGAAGATCTGTTGCGGCTGGTTTCGCTGGAAGTCGGCGGAATCAGCCTGCCCAATGTGGATGTGGAAACGGAAGACTACGTCTTTAAAGGCAGCAAGCCGTGGAGTACACTGCTACCGGAAATAAGAATCGGACTGCTCTCTCCCAGTGACGGCATCGAAGAAGCCGAAATCGGAAAAAACTTTATGATTAAGATAGCTTATGAATAGAAATCAAGTAATGGACGAGCAGAAAGAACCCTACATAGCGCAGCAGGCCGAAGAGGATGCCCTCTACACGAAATTGCAAACACAGATGTTGGAAGAAGTGCAGCGGCTGTCGGGCAAGGTATGGACAGACTACAACGTACATGATCCCGGCGTGACCGTAGGCGACATCACGAATCATGCCCTGACGGAACTGGATTATAAATTGGGCTTCCCCCTGACGGACTATTGTGCGGAAAAGGGAGGCACATTTGCCCCCGAACGGCTCGGTCTCTTCCCACCGGAGAAGGTCTATACCACCCAGCCCATTACGGTGGAGGATTACCGCAAGCTCTTCCTTACCCATATCCCCGAAATAGACGATGTACAATTGGTATGCAACCGGCAGACCGGCGGCTATACCATTAAAGCATTGCTTTCTCCCTTCGGGGTGGAAGACGAGAAAACGGTGTGCGAACAGATAAAAGCCCTGTTCCATCAACACCGTAACCTGTGCGAGTACCTGTCGGACGAAGTGAAGATACTGAAACCCGATGAACTGGAATTTCATGCTGAGTTCGAGATAAAACCGGGAGAGGACGCGTCCGTCGTACTTGCCAGGATATATAGTACTATCTTGCGTTACCTCTCCGGTACGGTACGGCTTTCCACTCCCGATGAAGCGGTAAATTCCGGCATCTCTCCCGAAGAGTGGCTGGAAGGCGTGACTGATGTCGTGCGTCCGGTGGTTCCTGAACTGCAACAGACCGAACACGAACTCTACAAACAACTCCGTGCGGTGGAAGGGGTACGTTCGTTCACAACCTGCTACCTGATGAAGGACGGAGAGCCACAGACGAATTTCCTGGAAGGATTCGGCTTGCAAATACCCACGGAAGCTAAGGAACTGCACGTCCGTATCCGTCAGGGACGCTTCGAGGTGGAATCGAACCTCGCCATCTTCCGTACCCAGCTGGAAGCACTATACCAGGCAAGGCGGCACAGACAGCCCAACCGGACGGAGCAAGGACAAAAATATCATTGGAGCCTTCCGGATACCGTTTACCGCGACATCTTTGCTCACGACTCCGTTATTGGTGACTTCCCGGTCTGCTATCGCCTGTCCGGAAAGGAAGGACAAGAACAAACCGCCTTTGAAAGCTATTTAAAATTGTATGACCAAGTGATACAGGACGGGCTGCAGGAAGTGAAGGAACTGCCCCGCATCTTCTCCATCGAAACGGAGGGTGCCGCAAACCTGACCGACCGGCGCATCCGTGCGCTGAAAAAACAGTATCTGGACTTCCTCGACAAGCTATATGGTGTGGAAAGCCACCCCGCCTGGCTGTCGGAACAGAACTGCTACGGCGAGACAGAGGAAGGCACGTTGCGGAGGAGAATGAATTTCCTGCGCCATGTCGCCCGGCTGACCGGTAACCGTTCGCGGGCAAGAGACATCCTGCCCCGTAAGGAAGAAAGCGACACACCGGTGGTAAAGGAATGGTTTTGCCGGTTGCTGGGTCTTGAGAAGAGCGACGAATATACCGTCAGCAACGTATTGCCCAAGCACAACCTGCGCATTGTGGATAAGGCCGAAATATCATTGACGGATAGAATTGACTCTCTGCTTATCGACGAACGTATGCTGGAAGAAGACAAGGTGGACAAAATCAATTACGAGGAACTTGCGGCGGACGAGGCGGAAAAGCGCAGGGAATATGAGATGATGCGTTCGGAACTGGGCTATTTCAATGTAAACCGGATCAGCGGTGACCTGTTCCGGGGCGGAACAGACCTGGAGAATTACCGGACAGTGCAACTCGGCAAGGAAGAATACATGCTGATGTACCGCAACCGGGAACGGAACGGCTGGATCAATCTGGGAAGTGCAGGAAGCCGGGAACGGCTGAATACGCTGGCAAACATCCTGCGGCGTTTCCTGCGCGAACTGAACCGTGCGTGCGAGACGGTCTATATTGTGGAGCCTATACTGGCTGACACCGACAGACCATTCCGGCTGATACTTGTGCTTCCAGCTTGGACCAGGCGTTTCCACTCGCCCCGTTTCCGGGAAAATTGCAAGGACTTGTTGCGTTGCCTCCTTCCGGCGCATCTTTCCGTCGAGATATACTGGCTTAATGAGCACAGCATGAAAAGATTTGAAAGTTACTATCATCAGTGGATACACTCGCTGACAAACTGCCGTATGGGAGATTATAAAAAACTGCTGCTATTAGCCATGGACGAGTTATTGAACCCTACAACGAAAAAAGATAAATCAGATGATACTAATTGACCACATATCTTTTGAGTTTACCGCCCCGGACGAAGTATTCGCACACAGACTGTATGCAGACTGGGACGACTTTTGCCACCGCTGCTTCGAACAAGTGGTGGAGGAATGCTGCACCACCTACGACAAAGAAAAGGTGTTGTACGAGATTGAACGGCTGGAACTGAACCTGGGTAACATCCCGGAAGAGGAGTTTCACAGTGAATTTCCCCGGCGATTGAGGGAAGAACTGCTGAAAGCATTGTCCTCCCTGAATATACGGACTGCAGACGAGGTGGAAAAGAGTGCTGCTTCCCGCCGGGACAACCTGCTGTTCTTCCTGGAACATGGCTTTCCAAAGCCGGAGTGGACAGACGGTGACTTCAACCCGTCGATAGAGGCTGAGTGGTTGCTCTCACAATCCACCACTATCTATATGCCCTTCATACAGAATGCCACCCTCCTTTGCTTAGGACGGGAACATGCCTTGCGCCGCCTGTTATGGCAGACGGACAACGTGGAGATGCACCTCCGGATTTACACTACCGCGCTTGCCGAACCCTCCGCAGGCTTGCAGGAAAAGCACCGTTTCCTTGCTTTGATACTGGAGGAAAAGCCCGGTATCGCCGTGCGCTTCATCCACAAGGTAGGAAGTGACGAGGAACTGCACAGCATGACGGTCTTGCTCGACAGCCCGACTGTCCGGCAACTCATGCAGACCGAGATGAAGGAACACGCCGAAGTGGACCTTCCTCCCTACTGGCATTATCTGTATGAATGGCTCATCCAATATTATCCCTTCAACGGGCTTGCCATGTTCGGCGGCAAGGCAGAGTTCATCCGCCACCTGCACCACCGCCTGCTGACATTTATCCGCAAACGAAGCGATTCACCCTACCTTTCCAAAGTGGAACTGACCTTGGACTTCCTGCTGGAAGTGTTCGGTCATACCTATTATAAAGATGTGTTGAACGACATCTATGAGTTACAAGCCAGCCAGCCGGACGGTTCTCCCGTGTATGACGGATATTTCAACCGGGAACTGTACCGGATATTTATGCAGCTTTCCCTGTTGCGACAGCCTGCTATTATGAAACAGAAAGCAACCGGGGAAAAAGTGGAATCCCAAATACTGTTTGAAGAGCGCTGGAATACAACGGAAGGTTTTACCGCATGGTTGGAAGACTCATCCGAGCCTGCCGAGCGTAAGCGTGAGCTACTGCAAACAGCAGTTACGGAGAATACACAGGAATGGATGGCGTTGCTCCGCAAAACAGTACCAAAAGAGGGCATACCTGATGCGGTAACCGACAATCTGCCTGTGTCCGTGTTGCAACAAGGTATGGCAAAGGTCAGCTTTTATCAGGCATCGGTCTTGTCAAGGACGATAGAGCGGATTGAACAAAATGCGGATGCGTTTCCATTCCTTACGGCAAGCGGTATCCCTTTATCTTCGGCCCTGTCAAAAGCCTTGCTGCTTTATATGCAGGATGCGGACACCTTGGAACGTACACTGACGGAGAGGGAGATTATAGAGAAGTTCCTTGCTTTCCTATACCATATATATACAGGACAAACAGACTACCACAATGAAACCGGGTGGAAGCAACTGTCTGAAGAAATCATACCGAAGCCGGAACAACAGGAAGATAGCGGGCAAGAAGAGCAAGAAGTAGCTAAAATCCGGGCAAGCCTTCCTCTGTATACGGCGGAACTGCTCCGACAAGTGACGGAAGTATTACGCTTGGACGAAGAAGAACAACGGTTGGCATGGAGCACCTATATGGCAACCGGGAAAAAGGAAGAGGAATGGTCGTACAGCAGTCCGGAGGAAAAGATTCGCCTCTTCGTGCAGACAGTAGTTTCCCTGCAAGGGCAAGGAGAATCAGAAGTGGAAGAAACCGTCCGACGAGTCAAAGCGGAACTGAAAATTCAAGAAGATGTAATGCCTGTCATAGATAAGGTACCGGAGTTCTTCCTCGTAGGCAATGCCGGTCTTTGTCTGTTCACCCCCTGGTTTATCCGATTGTTCGGTATGCTCGGCTATCTGGACGAAGAGCGGAATTCGCTCAAGAATACGACTCTGAAAATCCGTGCCGTGTTCCTGCTGCAATACGTTGTTTACGGGGAGGAACGGGAATACCGGGAGACAGAACTGGTCTTCAACCGGTTGCTTACCGGGTTGTCCCGGCACATTCCCCTCCCGAAGTACCTGCCACTTACCGATGAGGAAAAACAAACCGCCGATTCCATGGTGACAAGTATAAAGGCCTACTGGTCGCAAATGAACGGCACATCGGTAGAAGGATTCCGTCAGAGCTTCATCGCCCGCAACGGAACATTGGAACAGCAGGAGGAACAGTGGTCGTTGTCGGTAGAGAAAAAGACTCACGACATCCTGCTCAATTCCGTATCATGGAGCTTCAGGAAGATACGGTTGCCGTGGCTCAAGAAATACATTCAGGTGGTATGGAACGAGAAACAGGAACTTCCCTGATGCCACAAGTCGGCAACAAGAGAAAGTTGAGATAAAGACATTATATAAACCATATAAATGGATATCGTATGGAAACAGAAAAAGTATATCAGGAAAAGACGGCACGCACCATCCAGCAGAAGCAGGAAGGTAGCGGCGCTTTGCAATTTGTGGATAACCGTCCGATAAGCCCGGCCCTGCAACGGATGGGAGAAGACGAAGAAGATACCCTGCAAGGAAAGTTCGGACAACCGCTTCAGCGCGAGGAGGATGAAGAATTGATGCAGGGAAAGTTCGAGGAGCCGGTGCAGAAAAAAAATGAAACCGGCATACCGGATAATCTGAAAACCGGAATTGAGGATTTATCAGGCTTTGCGATGGATGATGTACGGGTGCATTACAATTCGGACAAACCGGCTACGATACAGGCACTTGCCTATACGCAAGGTACAGACATCCATGTAGGCCCGGGACAGGAAAAGCACCTACCCCATGAGGCATGGCACGTGGCGCAACAGATGGCAGGTCGTGTGAATCCAACCATGGAAGTGGGCGGAATACCGGTGAATGACAACATCGGTCTGGAACATGAAGCGGACATAATGGGTGCAAGGGCAAACAGCCTTTAATAATGCGAATCAGGAGTTAAAGGAGTTATGCGTGAATCTATCGAATGGTTTAACCAGGCATTGACCGTCGCCATCCAGCTTTACTTCCGGCAGGAGTGCAAATACGGTCGACTGGAAGAGGTACGGCCACCTCGTAACGGCTGGATGGAGAAAGTGACGGACAACCCGGACATCCGCTTCGATGAGCATGTCGTGGTGATGCTCGCCCTCATGCCCCATGTCTGTCCACAGGCACTGGACATCTTCTTTGTGCAGAACAAGGATTTCGACCGCCAATACACCGAGTTCGGCGGCTGGAAAGGTTTGTCGCACAGTGGCTTCCTGCCCACGGGCGAAACGGCCTTGTTCATCCTCGCCAGAGAAGATATAGAGAAGCGGAAGGAAGTAGCACACTTGTTCGGACGCGACCATTGGTTCTACCGCAGCAACATCCTGCGGCTGGAAGGCGCGGGCGAAGGCGAACCGTTCCTGAGCGGGCAGTTGCGTGTAACGGAAGAGTTCCTGAGTCGTGTACTGCTTGACACAGAGTACAAACCGGATTACAACATCGGTTTCCCCGCCAAACGTATCACCACCGAACTGGACTGGGAGGACATGGTACTGGACTATCAGGTGGAAGCCGAATTGGAAGAGATAAACACCTGGATTTCCTCCGGAAAGACCATCATGGAGGACTGGGGACTGTCCCGTTTCCTGAAGGCGGGCTACCGTTCCCTGTTCTATGGCCCTCCCGGCACGGGAAAGACACTGGCGGCAACCCTACTGGGCAAGAAGAACCGAATGGACGTGTACCGCGTAGACCTCTCCATGATTGTATCGAAATACATCGGCGAGACGGAGAAAAACCTTGCCCGGGTGTTCGACCTTGCCGAAAACCGGAACTGGATTCTCTTCTTCGACGAAGCGGATGCCCTCTTCGGCAAACGTACTTCCACAAATAGCTCCAACGACCGGCATGCCAATCAGGAAGTGGCTTACCTGCTGCAACGGATAGAGGACTTCCCCGGTATAATTATCCTGGCCACCAATCTGCGCAGCAACATCGACGAAGCGTTCTCGCGCCGTTTCCAGTCGGTGGTTTACTTTCCGATGCCCACACCGGAACTGCGTGCCGAGTTGTGGGGGAAGATGCTCCCCACGCAATGGCTGGGCGGGGATAAGGGCGAATTAATCGCTCTTGCCGCCGAAACGGAACTCTCCGGTGGCTCCATCACCAATGTGGTGCGGCGATGCGCCTTGTACCTAATAAAAGCCAAGGAAAGGATATTGGATAAACGGATATTGAAAGAGGCGTTGCAGAAGGAAAAGTTGAAAAGCTGACCATACGTGTTATTGCATCTGGGATACCCACATACCTATATCCTGCTTGCTGAGGGCAGCGGCCATCAAGTCCGGAAACTTATCCGGGGTACAGGCAAATGTAGGTACGCCGATGGAAGCCAGAAATTCTGCATGGTTCTTGTCGTACGATGGTGCACCGTCGTCATTCAATGCCGGAAGCACAATCAGTTGCACACCGCTATTGACCAACGACACAAACCGCTTTCTCATCTCCCGGGCATCTCCTCCTTCGTACAAGTCGGTCACCAATACCAGCACGGTGTCTTGCGGGCGGGTAATCACTCCCTGGCAATAGGTTAGCGCCCGGGCGATATCTGTTCCTCCTCCGAGTTGCACGCCGAACAGCAGGTCGACAGGGTCTTGCAAATCCTCCGTCAGGTCTACTACAGCCGTATCGAAAACTACCATCCGGGTAGTGACTGCCGGGATAGATGCCAATACGGAACCGAATATCCCGGAGTATATCACCGAAGTACCCATCGAACCGCTCTGGTCCAGGCACAGGATGACGTCTTTCAACGCTCTTCTTTTACGTCCGTACCCGATACGTATTTCGGGGATAACTGTTTTATACTCCGGTTGATAGTTCTTCAGGTTCCGTTGGATGGTCGTTTTCCAGTCTATCTCATTATAACGCGGATTCCGGCGACGGCTTGAGCGGTTTAAGGCTCCGGTCACTGCCTGTTGCATGGGTGCCGACAGTTTCCGGAGCAGCTCATCCACCACTTGGCGGACTACCTGACGGGCCATTTCTTTATTCTTTTCGGGAATCACCCGGCTCAGTGACATTAAGGTTGCCACCAGGTGGACATCGGGAACAACTGTTTCCAGCATTTCCTTTTCGGTAAGCAGGCTGGTGAGGTTCAATCGCTTGATGGCATCCCGCTGAATGACTTGCACCACCGTCTGCGGAAAGAACTCGCGGATATCGCCCAACCATCGGCTTACTTTAGGAGCTGATGATCCCAGTCCTCCCCTCTTGTCGCTATCATATACTGCTTGCAGGGAGCGGTCCATGCGTTGCTCCTCCATGTTCAAGGTCACTCCTGTTCCGTCGGCTTCATCTCCGCCCAGTATCAAGCGCCATCTTTTCAGCATTTCTTCTTCCATGTTTTCTTTTGATTTTATAAATGATTGGTCATATCCATAGCACGATAATGAGAATTTAGTTGTCTCACAAACAGGAGTATCTCTATATATTATCAATTCCTCATTGTCTCAAGCCCCAATAACTGACGAATCACGGGGATTACCTTCTTCGCTTCTTCCCGGTTCAGATGCATATCACCCGCGCCAGCGATTCCCGCAGAATGTTGAGCGGACATTGCCCCCGCATTCTTCGCCTTCTCCCCCAACTTGCGCAGTTCGGCAGAGGTGAATTGGCTGAAGGTACGCCTCAGGACAGGAAGCAGCTCCATAAACACTCCCTTCTCCTGCGCACACACCCAGTTATTCACCAAATTCCAAAGCCGGTCATCCAACAGAAGAATGGAACCTGAGGAACGCAAAAACCCTTCAAACCAGTATGCCATATCCGCCGGAGAGTTACCCACTGACGAATAAAAGCTCAGCGTAGCCTCCATTTCCTCTACCGAAATCTCCCCCTTATCATTCAATAACCGGGTAGCATAACCGGACAACAACGGATGTACACCCGCAGAAGTACGCATCTGGCCAATGAAACTAAGCCACATCCCATTCAATTCTTCCCGGTTGAGAATAGAAAGCGCATAATCCGTAGCCGCCAGTTTATCCAGGATATCACTTGCCGCCTCCTCATCAATATGAATGCATACCAGCACTCCACCCGCCAGAATACGGGCTATGATAGCCTCAAGCATCGTACCCACTTTAGAGAAATCAAGATTACGCACATTCCCGTAGCGGACTATACTCACCAGACCGGGCACTGCCTCCATCATCTCCAGGATATCCGTAGAGGCGGCAGACAGATTATCCAACTGCACAGTCATAGCTTCTACCAACGCCGGAAGGTCTGCCGGAAGCACTCCGTTCAACAAAACAGTCAGTTCGGGAATATGCTTGATATCTACCATCTGCTTAACCAGATAGTTCTGCGTTGCTTCCATCACAGTATTTCCCCAGATAGCCCTTTCTATCAGTTGAACAATCTGTTCCGGCTTATGATACAAGGTCCACTTCTCCTTGAAAGTACCCTTACCGTCCGTTTGTCCGGGCAATGTCCAATCAATGTTCAGTAACCGGAGGCGATGGAAGAAGACACTGCGCTCCAAATCGTTCGGTTTGCGGAGGTCTAACACCAGTTCTTTTATTTCGGCCGTAAAAGGCACACGGAGCCGTTTCTGTATCTTCTCCATGTCCAGCAGCAAAGGCACTTTGGGCACCTCGTCGGGCACGCTTCCCAAACGGTTGCTGATAACCAGTTCTTCTTTGATGATTTGCAATAGTATGTCATCTCCAAAGCCCATTACGGTGGTTACCGCTTCATTATATTCGTGTAAGGAAGGATGAGACAGGTTCCTCAAAGCAGCCGTAGCCTGTGCAAGGCGGACAGTTTCAATCACATGCGCTACTGAAATATCCATGTTCTTCCGGCGGAACAAGTCGGCAATGCGGCTCACCCAAAGCGTACCGTCATCATCGGGATGATGCCAAAGGTAATGATACCAGCCCGGAGACTCGATTCCTGCTCCATAACCGCTGCGAAACGACAAGCGGTCGTACGTCCACGGAATCCATGTACACTCCACTTTCACTTTGGGCAGCCCTTTCAGCAATTCATTGTCATCCTTCACCTTGAGCATACTGCTTAATGCAGGTACGTGCCACGCGCCGCAAACAACAGCGATACGCTCGTAGTTCTCCTTCTGCGCCGCACGAATCATCTTGCGCATCCATGCTTCACGTATCAAGTCGCGCGAAGAAGTATGCTCCGGTAGTTCCTCGCGAAGCGCAGTCACAGCTTCCTGTACAGCTTGGAAAATATCAATGGAATCCCTTCGGTGCTCAATCATGGTTTCCCACCAAGACTCCCCATCCGTAAATCCGGATGCATGGGCAAGCCAGTCGAATGCGTCGCCGGAGGCTTTCTCTACCTCTGCTGTTGCCACTTCTTCCGTTGCTTCTGCCGCCTGTTTACGAAGAGCCATCGAATGAGCCAAAGGCAAATCGAAAAAGCGGAAGGGAACCTGATTCTCCACAGCATAACGCATGACCTGCCACTCCGGCGAGAACTCTGCAAACGGATAGAATACTGCATTCTGCGGTTCATCCGGTTGGTATGCCAACAAGGCAACCGGGGGCTTCATCTGCGGACTATCCACACAGGAGAGCAATGCCTCACCTTCTGCCGGGCCTTCTACCAGAATCAAGTCCGGTTGCAATTCCTGCAAATAGTTCAGCACATTGCGGCACGACCCCGGACCATGATGCCTGATTCCTAATAAATGAGTTGCCATTCCTACTTCCTTATTATATCATATCCCTGGAGGCGCGATAAATATCCTTCCAGCCATCCCGGTTCTTGACAACCGTTTCCATGTATTCCTGCCAGACTACTTTATCCTGCACCGGGTCTTTCACCACAGCTCCCAGAACACCGGAAACAAGGTCTTCGGCATGAATCTCTCCGTCACCAAAATAGCCTGCCATCGCCAGACCATTGTTCATCACCGAGATTGCTTCTGCCGTACTAAGCGTTCCGCTCGGGGTTTTCAGCTTTGTCTTTCCATCGACCGTTGCTCCCTGGCGAAGTTCACGAAAGATGGTAACCACCCGGCGGATTTCTTCCAATGCCGGTTTCTCTGCCGGAAGCTGCATAATCTTTTCGTAACTCTCCACTCGGCGGCGGACAATATCTATTTCCTCATCAATGGAATCGGGCAGAGGCAGGATAACCGTATTGAAACGGCGCTTCAAAGCGCTCGACAAGTCATTGACTCCCTTATCGCGGTTGTTGGCAGTAGCAATGATATTGAAACCGCGGATTGCCTGCACCTCTTCATTCAGCTCCGGAATGGGCAGGGTCTTTTCAGAAAGAATCGTAATCAGCGTATCCTGTACATCAGATCCGATGCGGGTCAACTCTTCGATACGTCCTATTTTACCTTCCTGCATGGCTTTCATAATCGGAGTCTGCACCAACGCTCCCGCACTCGGGCCTTCTGCCAACAAACGTGCATAGTTCCAACCGTAGCGGATGGCTTCTTCGCCCGTGCCGGCAGTGCCCTGCACTAGCAAGGTGGAATTACCCGAAATGGCTGCCGCAATGTGTTCGCTTACCCAACTTTTCGCCGTACCGGGCAATCCGTACAGTAACAGGGCGCGGTCGGTAACCAGCGTTGCTACGGCAATTTCCATCAACCGGCGGTTGCCTATATACTTGGGGGAGACTTCAAATCCATTCTTCAGTTTACCTCCCATCAGGTAAGTAACTACCGACTGCGGGGACATCTCCCAATTCTCCGGAACAGAATATGTTTCGTTCTGTTTCAACTCATGAAGTTCTTCTGCGAACTGCTGTTCGGCATGTTGTCTTAATAAAGTACTCATACTTTTTCTATTAATAAGGTATCTATTCTCTGTTTCAAATTCATATATTCTATCATCAGCCGGCTAAAGCGCACGGATGTGTCTTGCGACTGCGCGTTGGCAGAGGTTGCTATCTGTTCTATTGTCTTTCGCATTTCCGGCGGGAAGTACAATGACAGTTGTTCGGCAGTCTCCTTCGGCAAATAATAATTGTTGCGGAATGCCCGCTGAAGGACGTACTTGGAGAACTTCATTCCCCATACCGCCCCGTCTTCATTGAACCAATTATCCAGGATATAGGCTTCCTTGTCCGACTGGAATGTTATTTCTTCGCGTTGTGAAGGAGACAGCAGACCTACTAATGGGATAACAACATCTGCATTCGAGTTCTCTTTCAACGTATGATATGCCCATACCGGGTCTCTGAAATTCAGGATAGGTTTCGACAGATTGAACAGTTTCTGAAAAGGAGGGTTCTTAGCCAACTTACTTGCAGCCTTTTCCGGGTCACAATCGTAGAACCGGCACCAGAAGCCCAACGAAACACGTTCAGCCAATTGCCGCAACAGGAAGCGGTCGTCCTTTTCGTTTTTATTGGAACTCACTTCTTCCAGTCCGAGCTTCTTCATTTCGGGGGTAAACTCAATCTTGTCGTAAGACCATCCCAGCAGAAAGCTATAGTGCAACTTTCCCTGCAATAATTCCTCGTACTTTTTCAGCAGTTCAGAATCAGGCAGGCTACCCAATAATTGCCGGGCTGTCTCTTTGACATTAACGCTCCGGTCGGTCTCCGCTATCTGCTGAAGGAAAGCTTCATCGGCTTTGCTCAGTCCTAACTGCAAACACCGGATCAGCTCATCCCTATGGGTGGCGGATTCATTCTTCAGTTCTGTCTGCAATAAGGCAAGTCCCTGTTCAGGGTGCTCTTTCCGCAGGTTGCATAGCATTCGCTTGCGTTCTTCGTGAGATGCTGTTTCCCAGGTTTCGTTACCGGCTTCTCCCCATGCGGGAAGTCCCATTTGCGGGAGCAGCCATCGACCTCTTTGTCCGGCAAGCTGAGACAACCGGTGCTGCTCTTCGTGCCTGCCGGGATTGTTCCGGTCAAAGGCTCTTCCCAATAATGCTTGCAGGAATGCGGGAAGTATCAGCTTATCTATTTTCGCCGCTTTCTTATATGCATATAATAATAGGTGTCGATTCCTGTTTTGATGCAAGGAAACCAGCAACTCTCCTACTTCACGAGAGAAATAGGGTTTGCTTTCATCGGGAGCCTCGGTAGCTTTCACCGTTTCCGGCAAGGTTACGGTTTCCATTCCGCTATGTTCAAAGGCAAAGCTCAGGGCAGACTCTTGATAGAAGGCGGCTTCGGCATCTTCCGCTCTTTCCTGAATATCGCGGAAAGCGTCTTGCAGTTCTTCCGGGAAATCGGCAACTGTCAATTCCCGGGTGGCAGTGCCAAGCAATGCCGTATTAATGATAGAATCAGTCAGGTTCATTGTTCCAAAAATAAAATTCGGTTTGATACCAGATTGTTTTCAATTCCCAAAAGGTAGCGTTCGCCAGCAGGAAGGCTGAGAAAGGCTTCCCGCCTGTGATAGCGAGAATATCTATACGGGCAGACTCTTCGATATGCACAGGGATTGCTCTCTCTGCCGTGTCTTGTATATAGAATGTATTACCATTGCCCAGCAGTCTGACGTTATCAACCAGCAAGGGGACTTCTTCTGTCAGCGGGTTAGTTTGCATCACGCTTCTGTAGTACTGTACGGCAACCGACAGGTCGGGAGAGAAAGAGGGAGAGAACGTAGCATCCGTCCATTGCAGGTTCTTCGGCAAAATGCGCAATATGCCCGTGCCCTGATAGAAATAGGTATCTCCCTGATACACGCCACCGGGAACCAGGTTAAATTCGGGCAATGCTCCGGGAGCCATAAAGCTGAGATAGATTCCCGACCTTCGGCTCGACTTGCCATACAGCCAAAAGGCATCCACTCGCAAATCGTTCACTTTCCGGTTCCTTATGGGCAACGCCAACCATTGGTCGCTGACCGGTTCGCCTGACATTACTTCCTCCTTTGCCTGCGAATATCCTATCTGAGTACGCACTTCCGCTTGCCAGTCGGTGGAAAGGTGTTCCAGGTTCTTATAACTCTCTGCCAGAAGATACAGCTTACCCAGTTTGTCGGTCAGTTCATATTTCCAACTGTCTGCATAATAGTTTATCTCTTGAAGCGACCGCAACCTGCCTGCCAATCCGCCGGCTTGCGCATCGACCATTCTACGCGAGATTGCCTCGAACAGCGTATATGCCCTTTCCGGTACATTCAGCAGTCCGTTGCGAAGTAAGTCCTTCATCCATATCTGAAGATCGTCGATGCCTCCCAATACCTTCTGATGGCGCACGGCTTGCCTTTTGGCTTGCGCCGCTTCGTCTACCGGAGCGCTTGCTTTCTCTTTTTGTTCTTTCTTCTCTGCTTTTACTTCCCGTTTAGAGAGCCAGGCGGTTACCCACTCCGGTTCTTCGGCTTCCTTGAACAGGCCGGCGTGGGCGATGCACATAAATAAAAGCCCAAGCCCGTGTTTACAGGGGAATTTGCGGCTCGGACAAGAACATTTGAATGCAATATCCTTTGTATCGACCACTGTTTGATAAGGAGTCTTCCCGCTACCCTGGCAATGCCCCCAGACAGCGCGGTCGTTATGTTCCAGAAGTACCCATTTCGTTTGGCTTGCCAGTCCCTTTCCCGCCTTGACGGATGCAGCATCCGGAGCCAGCTGACTGATTTGTTCTTCTGTTAAATTTAATAGCATAGCATATATTTATCAAGTATTTTATTGCTTATATACAAACAACTTACACAGGTGGCAGCCGATAGATTGCATGACGCAGTTGTTCCAACGCCTGCTTGATCACAGACCGCGGTGTGGCTACATTCAGCCGCATAAACCCTCTGCCTTCCACACCAAACGTTTCGCCGTCATTCAATGCCAAGCGGGCTTTCTCTACAAAGAGGGATACCAATTCCTCATGCTCCAGCTTCAATCCACGGCAATCCAGCCACACTAAGAACGATGCCTGTGGACGCAACGGCTTAATCTGAGGCAAATGATTTGCACAATAATCAATCACATAATCTATATTTCCCTCCACATAGCGAAGCATTTCCCTGCGCCAAGGTTCACCCTCGCAGAAAGCGGCAACAGTGGCAATGGTAGCAAAGAACGTAGGATCGTCCAATTCATTCGCCTTTAGCCAGGTAAAGAAACGATGCCGGATATCATCATCGGGTACTATGGCATAAGAACTGACAATACCGGCAATATTAAAGGTTTTGGAAGGTGCGCCGAATGTGATGCTACACGCGGAAGCCTCCTTTGAAACCGTAGCAAACGGTATGTGTTTATTATCCCAAAGCGCCATGTCGCAATGTATCTCATCGGACAACACAAGAATGTGACGTCGATAGCAGAAATCCGCCAGACGAACCAACGTTTCCCTATCCCATACAATCCCTGCCGGATTATGCGGATTGGAAAGAATCAACATGCGGCACTTCTCGTCGGCAACCGCCTCCAAATTATCAAAATCCATCGAATAGGAACCATCCTCGTTTTCATGTAGCGGATTATATACTACTTCACGTCCGTTTCCTTGCGACGTAAGGCGGAAAGGATGGTATACGGGCGGCTGGATAATCACCTTTTCATCCTCTTTCACAAATACGTTGATAGCCATGCCGATGCCTTTCACAATCCCCGGAATGTACGCCAACCATTCGCTCTTTACCTCCCATTCGTGGTGGGAAGCAATCCATTGGATAATTGCAGGCCGATACTCTGCCGGTTCTATTGTATAACCGAACAGCGAATGTTCCAGCCGCCGTTGCAAAGCCGCGGTAATGAAAGAAGGTGTCTCGAAATCCATATCCGCCACCCATAGCGGAAGCAAATCCGCACGTCCGTAGCATTCCCGCAATACTTCCAGCTTCACGGCGTCTGTACCTCTGCGGTCTATTATCTTGTCAAAATCATATTTTCCCATTGAATTGTTCTTCAATTATAGTTGTATCAAGAATATCCATACTGTGCCGTTGTTCGTCGGTAAACGGGGCAAAGATAATACTTACAAAATGAATGGCAAGTATTTTGTTATCAGTATCCTTTCATCACCATAAGCAAATAGATAAATTATATTAAAAACACATAAAAAGCTATCAGTATCCGTCTGTTTGATTGTTACTCATATACAATGCGAATCAGTAGCCTGTGATTCGCATAACAATTAAAACATAGTATGTATGAAAACAATTAGAATGATTTTTTCTGTATTGCTAATTGCAGCAATATGTATCCCGCTTCTTTCCGCACAAACAAAAAAAGAAAAGAAAGAGCAAAAGCAGCAAGTCGTAAAAGAACTCATTATGTCAGAGGCATATAAAATAGACGTAGACAGAGCCTTCCCTACAAGAGGACGGTCTATTACGCTGACTTCACCTTATTCCATAGAAATAAGAAATGATTCCGTGATATCTTACCTCCCATACTTTGGACGCGCTTATTCCATTCCTTATGGTGGAGGAGACGGATTGAACTTCAAAGCTCCGCTCAATGAATATCAAATGGAATGGAACAAAAAGGGAACAGCCAAGATTAAATTCACGGCACGAAATACGGAAGATAATTTTGAATTCAGTATAGATATATACGACAACGGTTTGTCCTCCATACATGTAAATATGAAAAACCGAGAGTCTATCAACTTTCAGGGAGAACTATTTATAAATAATGCGAATCAGTAGTTAAAGAAGTCAAAGGAGTCGTCATTTAGGTAATGGCAGTTAACAGAATAAGGTCCGATACCTGTCATCTCCGTATCTGCTCCGTACCTGCTCCGTATCTATAGGAACGGAGCAGATACGGAGTTGGTACGGAGCAGATACGGAGCTGGTATCCATCATTCCCTCGCATACTTTCTCCTCTTAAAAGAAAAGCTCTGTACCTCCGTGCCTCTGTGTGCTATTAACTAAATTCTCATTTATAAAACAAATGAACCGATATTAATTCATATATTTGCATTCGTTACTAAGAACTAAGTAGATTATGAATATCAGATTTTTATTATTTCTCTTTATTTGCTTCTCATTAAGCGCCTGCGAGAAAGACGATTCAACCGGAAGTGATGATCGTTCTGCTACTTTGAAATGGATAGAAAACACCATGCGCGAGCATTATTACTGGTACAAGGAAATACCGGCCGCCGGAAAACTGAATTACACCCGTGAACCGGAAGATTTCTTCTATTCATTATTATCTAAAGAAGACGGGAAGGATTATATGAACTCTGCCGGGCAGATGCAACACTATTATTTCTCTACCATTGAGGAACTTTCAGATGGAGATACGCGAAGTTCCATACAGGAAGATAACTCATACGGATTTGAATTCACCACTGTATACATCAACGATGCCAAAGAGCTATACGCACTTATTCTATATGTATTGAAAGATTCTCCGGCCTATGAAGCAGGACTGAGAAGAGGCGACTGGATCATAAAAATCAATGATAAAGCTATCACAGATGCAAACTATCAATCTCTGTTTGGAGATGAAGCATGCACATTGACTATGGCGAAGTGGAATTCAACCGACAAGAGGTTTGTTGTCCAGCCCGATAATGTAGAGATTGTCTCAGCACGCAAGGTTGAAGACAATCCGGTTTATTTCTGGGATGTGATAGAAAGTCCGGTAAAGAAGAAACGCATAGGCTATCTGGTTTACAATCACTTCTCTATGGGCAAAAATGATGATGATACTTCTTATGATGATAAATTGAAAGAACTCTCCGGATCCGAATTCAATGGGGTGGATGAATTCGTATTAGACCTGAGGTATAACAATGGCGGATTCATATCATCCGGAATTTTATTGTGTTCCATCTTGCAACCGGGAAGTGCGCTCGGAACGGAGTTAGGCTATATGCAATATAATGACAAACAAAGGAACCGGAAGAGATCCTTTAAAACAGGAACGGAGCAACTTGGTACGACAGGACGAAATCTGAACCTGAGAACATTATATGTATTGGTAAGTGGTTCCACAGCTTCTGCTTCGGAAATGGTAATCAACTCATTAACGCCATTTATGAATGTAGTGGTAATCGGTGAAACTACCATCGGCAAGAATGTCGGTTCAGTGGAATATACAAGCAACGACAAGAAGTGGGAGATGCATCCGATTGTATGCAAGATATATAACTCCACAGGATTTACGGAATACGAAGACGGGATAGAACCGGATGTAGAACTCAACGAAGCTTTTATTCCCGTAGCTCCCAGAGTAGTGGAACCGACAGAAGTACTTCCTTTAGGCAATCCGGAAGAACGTTTATTAAAAGCCGCCATTGACCTGATTGACGAAACAACCACCAAAACCCGGAGCACTGATACGCCGGGTATGGTAACTTACAGAAAAGCGCCTATTAATTCCATAGACAGAAAAGCAACCGGCAGTGTGATTATTGACACGCACGGTATATAAAAGTCATATCCTCATTTCATGGTTTATAGCATAAAAAGAAAGAAAACTCTGAAAAGCAGAATAAAACACTTGAACATAGCTGCTATGTACATTGTTATATATCAAAAATTGAATTACTAAATTTGTAACACATTAAAAAGAAGAAAACATGAAAAAGAGAAAATTTACAGCATTGCTGTTAATCGGTGTTCTATTGTTGGTTAGTTGTAGTACAATGAATAACACCACAAAAGGTGGTGTCATTGGTGGTGGTTCGGGTGCAGCAGCCGGAGCAATCATCGGCGGACTCGTAGGTAAAGGTAAAGGCGCGGCTATCGGTGCAGCTATCGGCGCTGCCGTAGGTACAGGCACAGGAGTGATTATCGGTCGTAAGATGGATAAGAAAGCTGCCGAAGCCGCCAAAATTGAAGGCGCACAGGTACAGACAGTGACCGATACCAATGGACTTTCAGCCGTAAAGGTAACTTTTGATTCCGGTATCTTGTTTGGCTTTAACTCTTCCGCATTGAGCAACACTTCCAAAGCGTCCTTGCGTGACTTAGCCCGGATTTTGAAAGAAGACCAGACTACGGATATCGCCATCACCGGCCATACGGACAAGGTCGGTACTTATGAAGCCAATATAAAAGTGTCGAAAGACCGTGCTTATGCCGTGGAGAATTATCTGCAGGAATGCGGTGTATCTCCTTCCCAATTCAAAAAAGTAGAAGGTGTAGGTTACAATGAATACGACGACACCATGACAGCTACCCAGAACCGTCGTGTAGACATTTATATGTACGCCAGTGAACAGATGATTAAGAATGCCGAAACAACAGGTAAATAATCGCTAATCACAGATTACTTTAAAAAGATATTTTTCATTTGCAGATTACACGGATAGCGCAGATTTATTTAACTTTAAATCAGTGTTATCCGTGTAATTTGTTTATATTTGTAGCTTTAATCAAACGATTATTTGTGGTTTCAATCAGATGACCGAATGAAAAAAGCAATATTACTTCTCTCAATAAGTATCATCTGTTGCGGTTTGTATGCCCAACGCACAGAGGTCTTCACACCGCATATACGTACGGTACAGGTTATTGCCAACCATGATTATACGGTTCCGGCAATTATTCAAACGGAAAGAGACGAATCTCTTGAAATTTCTTTCGACCATCTCACACACGAATACCACCGGTATCAATACATCCTGACTCATTGCAATACCGACTGGACTCCTTCCGACCTGTCTGAAACCGAATATCTGGACGGTTTTAATGATAACCCGGTAGAAGACTACGAAATATCAGTCAATACGACCCTCCCCTATACCCATTACCGCCTGACGTTACCCAACGACCAGGTGCGACTAAAACTTTCAGGCAATTACCGCCTGACAGTCTATGATGATGCGGAAGGAAGCAATAAACCTGCATTCAGCACCTGCTTCCGGATATTGGAGAAAAAGGTAAATGTATCGGCGCAAGTCAGTAGTGATACGGAAATAGACCGCAACAAGACACACCAGCAAGTCAGCTTCGGTATTCAGTATAAAGGATATCCAATTCGGAATCCGCAAAATGAAATCAAAGTATATGTGTTGCAAAACGGACGTACGGATAACCAGGTCACGAATCTTTATCCCTCATACATCGGCCCCGACCAGCTACGCTACGAACACAACCGCGCCTTGATATTCGCCGCCGGAAATGAATACCGCCGTTTCGAAATGGTAAGTACCCGGTATGCTTCGCAAGGTGTAGAGGGTATCCGGTATCACGCGCCCTATTACCACGTCAGTCTTTATCCAAACGAACCGCGCTTGCTAAACTATAGTTATGATCAAGACCAAAACGGGCGCTTTGTGATACGCTATAATGAAGCGGTAGATAACAATACGGAAGCCGATTACTTCTTTGTACACTTCTCTCTGTTATGGGAAAATCCCCTTGAATCGGGAGATTTCTATTTGCAGGGAGCTTTCACTCATGATAACTTCAATGCCGGAAGCCGGTTGGAGTATAATGCCGAAACACATGCTTATGAGAGTACTCAACTACTAAAACAAGGAGCATACAATTACCAATATCTATATGTAGCCCCCGGCAGTACGAAAGGAAGTACCGCACAGGCGGAAGGTAATTTCTACGAAACAGAGAATGAATATCTGATTCTTGTCTATCAACGCGCCTTCGGAGAAAGATACGACAGGCTGATAGGAATGCAACAGGTCAGTTATAAATAGAGAATAAAATTAAATACATAACATCAACAACAAGCTATGAAACGCATCGGAATACTACTCACCCTCTGCATAACCGCCATCACCCTCTGCCCGGCGCAACTCCCTCACACCTTCACCCAATACACCTCCGAGGACGGGCTGGCACAAAAGAACATACAAGGAGTAATACAAGACCATAAAGGAATCATGTGGTTCGCCACATGGGACGGACTTTATGAGTTCGACGGATATACGTTCAAGAACTACAAAGCACACCCGGGCGACAGTATCGGACTGAGCAATAACCGGTTGGACAATATAAAAGAAGACCGGTACGGATACATCTGGGTACAAAGCTACGACCACCACGTCTATCGCTTCAACCCAAAGACAGAACAGTTCCAGGCTATTCCATACAGTGAGTATTCGTCTCAAAGCCTGTACGTACTGCCATGTGGAGATGTGTGGGTAGTTACGGTACAAAACGAATTGATTCACATCACCACCCACCCGGAAACCGGAATCATGAAAGCCTCCAATTTCCGGAAAACCTATCAGATTCCACACTTAGAACGAGTAAACCGGGTTTGGCAAGACCAACAGCAAAACCGGTGGATATTAACCGAGAACGGGTTATACAAACTAAGCACCCGTGGAAATAAAACAGAACTTTCATCCTATTTCGTCGCTCCTCCCCAAAAAGATAAGCTATCCTTTTATGATGCATTAGAGAGTGGAAACACAATCTACTTTACCTCAAAGCGGGGAGACATATATGAACTCAACCTGGATAACAACCAGTTCACGAAACAGAAGGTAGAAACTCACTCTTCTCTTAAGATTATCCGCCGGCTCAAGGACGACAAACTGCTAATCTGCACTGCCAGCGACGGCTTCTTTATCTACGAACAGAAAAGCAAGAACGTCCGTCATTACAACACCCGCAATTATCCTTCTTTAAAGGACGATTACATAAGGGATGTATATATAGACTCGCACAATGACATCTGGATAAGGCATCAAATCAAAGGAGTAACCCACTTCAATCCGGAGAAGGAGAAGTTTGATTACTTCATCCTTCAGGATAAATATGGAAAAGACATCACAGGGGCGCGACCGGAGGTGTTTATCAACGAAGACATCAACGGATTCCTATGGGTACACCCCTCCGGTGGCGGACTGGCTTTATACGACCGGGAGAAGAACCGCATACGACCATTCTACAACCCTGCCTTGCAGTCCGGCTGGAGTTCCGACAACCGGGTTACTGCCGTCTTCACCGATAAACAGGGAAACCTGTGGTTTGCCTCGTTCGACAACGGGTTACAGAAAGTATCTTTCAGCGCCAACCGTTTCCAGTTACTCACGTCAACGCCGGACGACCCGGAGTTTCCGGGAAACAATATCCGCGCCATCTATCAGGACAGAGATGGCTATATATGGACCGGCGGCAAAGATAAAGCAGTACGCATTTACGATAAGAACCTGCACTACGTAGGCAACCTGACCAAAGAAGGAACTGTTTCCATGCATCGCGCAGACCAGTTGGGAGTTGTCTACACCATCATGCAAGACCACGAAGGCGTCATCTGGATAGGCACCAAAGGCAACGGACTGTTTGCCGCACGCCCCGGCAATAAACCACTGAACTATCACCTCACCCAATACACCACGGATACGGACAACGCCTATAGCCTGAGCGGTAACGAGATTTACAGTCTGCACGAAGACAGCCGCCACCGGATATGGATTGCTACCTTTGAGGGCGGCATCAACTACCTGGAACGGGGTGCAGACAAAGAAGACGTGAAATTCATCAATTACAGGAACAGGCTGAAAGATTACCCCATCAGCCAATGTTACCGCACACGCTTCGTAACATCCGACCCCGAAGGAAGAATATGGATAGGCAGCTCCGACGGGTTATTGATGTGCAACGGAAATTACAGTAAAGCAGAAGACATCGTTTTCCACCGGTATCACCGCATACCGGGAGACAGCCTGAGTCTTAGCAACAACGATATACACAACATCTTCTTCACCCGGAATAAAGAAATGTATGTAGGTACTTTCGGGGGCGGACTCAACAAACTAATATCATTCGACCATGCACAGGCACGCTTCCATGCCTATACCATGAAAGATGGTTTCCCGTCGGACGTATTACTGTCTATCGAAGAAGATAAAACAGGCAACCTGTGGTGCGCCACCGAAGAAGAACTTTATAAATTCAACCCGGATACGGAAACGTTTATCAGCTATCCCTCCAGGGTTTTCCCGCGGCAAGTCATTTTCAACGAAGGAGCTGCCCTGCACACGCAGTCGGGACAGCTCATGTACAATACCATAAAAGGTATCCTCTACTTCCTGCCCGATTCTATAAAAACGAGCAACTACATACCTCCTATCATCTTCACCAACCTGCAACAGGCAAAGAAGACCATAACTCCCGCAGAAGGCGGCATACTGACCACACACATTGACGATACGAAACTCCTGAAACTGCCGCACGACAAGAATAGTTTCAGCATCCAGTTTGCAGCCTTAGACATGAAGTACCCCGACGACATTTCCTACTCCTACCGGCTGGAAGGCTTCGAGAACAACTGGAATGACATCGGCAACCAGCGAACCGCCACTTATACCAACCTGCCCAAGGGGCACTACACCCTGAAGGTGCGCTCCACAAACAGCGACGGGATATGGGTGGACAATACGCGCACGCTCGCCATAACCGTACTCCCCTCCTTTTGGGAAACCCCGTGGGCATATTCACTTTATGTACTTTTCATCTTATTAATCATTTTCGCGGCAACCTATATTCTCTTCACCATTTTCAGGCTTAAGCATAAAGTGTCCGTGGAGCAGGAGATATCGGATATCAAATTGCGCTTCTTCACCAATATATCCCACGAGCTGCGTACCCCGCTGACGCTGATTGCCGGACCGATAGAGCACGTGCTGCAACACGGCAAACTGGATAATGAAGCAAGGGAACAACTGGTTCTGGTGGAACGCAACACCAACCGCATGTTGCGCCTGGTGAACCAGATACTGGACTTCCGCAAGATACAAAACCGGAAGATGAAGATGCGCGTACAGCAGATAGACCTCATCCCCTTCATCCGCCACATTATGGAGAGCTTCAACAGTCTGGCAGACGAACACCAGATAGACTTCGGGATAAGCACGCAGAGTTCGTCCCTCAAGGTATGGGCAGACCCCGATAAACTGGAGAAGATAGTGTTCAACCTGCTGTCGAACGCCTTCAAGTACACCCCCCGGGGCAAGCAGATTCAGATAACCGTGCACGAAGGCGAGAGCGACGTAAGCATCGCGGTAGAAGACCAGGGCATCGGCATTGCCGAGAACAAACAGAATTCCCTGTTCGTGCGGTTCGAGAACCTGGTGGATAAGAATCTCTTCAACCAGGCCAGCACCGGCATCGGGCTGTCACTGGTGAAAGAACTGATTGATATGCACCACGGCACTATCAGCATCCGGAGCAAGCCGGGCGAAGGCAGTTGCTTCACCGTCCGACTGCCTAAAGGAAAGGAACACTTCGACCCGACGGTAGAGTTCATCCTGTCCGACTATGTAATCAGCGACGACGCAACTGCACACGCCGGCAGCCATCTGCCTTCTTTTATCGAAAACGAAGAGGAGAACCTGAACACCGAAAAAGAAACCATCCTCATAGTGGAGGATAACCGGGAGCTGCGCTTCTTTATACGTACCATCTTTGCCCAATACTTCAATGTGATAGAAGCCGAAGACGGAGTCACCGGGTTGGAGAAAAGCCGGAAGTACCTGCCGGACATCATCATCAGCGACGTTATGATGCCCGAAAAGGACGGTATCTCCATGGCGCGCGAGCTGCGCGAAGACATAACCACCAGTCATATACCGATCGTTATGCTGACTGCCAAGTCGACCATTGAAAGTAAAATAGAGGGCATGGAGCTGGGTGTGGACGATTATATCACCAAACCTTTCAGCGCCACATACCTGAAAGCGCGCATCTTCAACCTGCTTGAGCAACGCAAGAAGTTGCAAGCGCTGTACTGTGCCAGTCTGTTGCCTTCTTCCACCGAGCAGCAGTCGGAAGAAGCGGAGCGGGTGGCTGCTCCTACCCTTTCGCCCAACGACCGGAAGTTTATGGATAAGGTAATGGAAACCATTGAAGGACAACTGGATAACGGTGACTTAATGGTTGAAGATATTGCCGGTGAGGTGAACATGAGTCGCTCCGTGTTCTTTAAGAAACTGAAGACGCTGACCGGGTTATCGCCCGTTGAGTTTCTGAGGGAGATTCGTATGAAGCGTGCAGCTCAGTTGATAGAAACAGAGGAGCACAACATGGCGCAGATAGCCTACATGGTGGGACTGAATGATTCACATTATTTCAGCAAATGCTTCAAGCAACAGTATGGCATTACGCCGACAGAGTATAAGGAGAGGTGGAAGCAAAAAACCCCGTCAGGAACATATTCTGAGAGGGGGTAATTCAGTATACGACTGAATGGCATTCAGTATACGACTGAGCCTATTTCATTATACGACTGAATAGGGTTCAGTCGTATAGTGAATTAAGGTCAGTTCGGGAGGGGGGGTACAAGGCATGGTTCTGGTTTTATATTTGTATGCTTTTTTGCTAATAAATAATCCGTTGCTGCTTTGCGGCGTACTTTAACCCGCAACTACTCATGTATGATTTGCTATTTATCGCGTATGTGCGTATTTTTGCAGTATGAATTATACCGACCCTTGTATCAGGGCATCGGATATCAGAGGTACGCTTATTTATTGCTACTTAAATAAATTCGCTCATTTATACCATACATTTGGCCTTTTTTGTATATTTGCTCTTATATTAAAAAGAAGCGTGAATATAGATAATAATTCAGAAAGACATTATCAAAAGTATGGAAGAACTACGAGTTATACAAAGTAAAATTTATGAATTCATAGGAATAAAGGTCATGCTCGACTTTGACTTGGCTAGGCTATACTGCACAGAAACAAGTTTGCTAAAGCGGGCTGTCAGGCGTAATATTGAACGCTTCCCAGAAGATTTCATGTTTGAACTCACAAAAGAAGAAGCTAACGCATTGTTATCCAGTGGGGTATTCCAATTTGGCACACCCCAATATCAGATAGGAGAAGAAGCTTTGGAAGCTATAAACGATCTATCGGAGGATAACCGTAAAGAATTCGATAGCATATATCTTGCCCTTTCTCAATTAGCAGATAAACAGAAGTTAATAAACAAGCCACGTAACCCGATAGGATTCAGGGTACCAAAGAGTAAAGAATAGCATACAAAACTTAAGTAATTAGCCTATCCAAGTACCTACTTTAACTCGACTTATTCTCAATGCATTCTAATTCCTATAGCCTGTTTAAATTTTGCTCAGCGTTGTTTTGAGGAAAATTTAAACAGGCTCTTGAAGTATAAAGTGTACAGCCTACAAACTTTTATCCAGAAAAGACAAGATGGCGCATTGCACCTTTATCCCGCAATCGTGCGGCATATCCCACAGTTCCGTAACGAGCTTATCGCCTGCCGAACGGCTCTCCCACACACTGCGCATCTCCGCAAAAGCAGCTTTCACTCCTACGGGAGGAAACAGCTTGTCGTGCTCCCCATTAAGGAAGAACATCGGTTTGGGACAGGCAATGGATGCAATATGCGGATAATCCAAGTAACGGCGGATGCCGGGCAACATATTGGCAAAACCACCACGTTCGCGACCGTACTCCCATGAGAACTGGCAATCAGTCGTATTCATCCAGCAAACAGCAACCCCAGCATGAATTTTATCAGACAGCGCCGAAAGCATCCAGGCACGGTAAGCACCCATCGAAAACCCCATGCAGGCGATACGCTTGGAGTTCACTTCGGGCAGAGTAGCCAGGAAATCGGTAGTGTACATATCTTCGTAGTTCATGAAAGCGCTCAGACTACGCCCCAGCATCATGAAGTTTCCCGCATTATCGGCATACTTGCTGCCGTCGGCTCCTTCCTTACGCCCACGCTCGCCCCAGTAAAGAGCATCTACGGAGATAACTACGTAGCCGTGAGCCGCCAGGTAATCGCCTACGTACTGTCCGCCATAACAATTCGTCGCCCAACCGTCCGCATCATCAAGCACTGCCTTGTCCACCCCGAAAGGGCGAATCATCTTCTCTTTGCCAATGGTATAGTGTCCACCATGATCGTGCAACAGTACAACAGCCGGGAAAGGTCCTTCACCGTCGGGCACCAACAAATAAGCATTCACGCGCGAATAGCCGGTCAGATTAAAGCGCAGTTTCTTCGCCCGGTAGCCTTCACGCTGTTCTTCGGCAACAACCTCCATCTGATAGTCGGTGGTACGAGGCGGTGGCGCCAACATAGCATCCAATACCGCCGCACGCGCCCTGGTGCGCCACTTCTTAAAGTTCTTCACCGGACTGTTGCCCCAAGCCAGGGGATAGGTCAGTTCTTTCTTTAACTGTTCAAGGAACACGGGCATCTCCCGTTCCAATTCATAAGCGGGTAATTGCTGAGAAAGGGCGGCCACCGAAGTGACCAGCCCTAACATACCCAAGAACAATCTCTTTACCATATCTATCATCTATATATAATGCTATTATCTATACCCCGGATTCTGCCCAAACTCTTCCTTATTCACCAGAGCATCCAGTTCGCTTTGCGGAATGGGACGCAACAGGTGGTGCTCCTTAATGTTGGCAGCAGCATCGGGGTTGCACGCCCGCACACGTTCCAACAGTTTGCCGGTACGTTTCAAGTCCATCCACCGGTGCTGTTCACCGGCCAGTTCGCGGGCGCGTTCGTCAAGAATGAAATCAATGTTGAGCTGACCTGCCGTGATACGCATGTCTGCTTCGTGACCGGGGATAGCACGCTGCTCGCGCAAGGTATTCATGTAACTCAGCGCTTCCGACGTGTTGCCCGCCTTCATACTGGCTTCGGCTACGATGAAATACATCTCTGCCAGGCGGAATACCCAGAAGTCACGGGCACTTTCGTACTCCCATCCGGTGGCACGGGTGTTATCCTGAAACTTATAAGTAGCTACGTAGACGTCGCGGTTCTTCATCTTGCCGTCCGGCATAAAGATATCGTTGCGGTCGAATATCTGGTAACGCTTGCCGGCACGATATTCATCGGTTACCGCATATTTGGTAGTGACGAAAGCCGTATCGCCAATCTGCAATCCGCCGGGTACGCCATAGCGTTCGCCATAAGCCACATCGTAGTTGTCGGTAGTGGTATTTACCAGCCATGTGGTGCGGAAGGTACCGTCCCAGCGTTGGTCTATGGTTTCATCGAACATGTGCAGCCAGGCAAGGTTGGGCTTGAGCAGATTCCACGGCGAAGTATTGCCCATACGCGGGTCGTCGGTGCTCGAAGCCACCCAAATGCCGCAACCGCCCACCATCCAGTAGCACATGCCCGAAACAATGAATGCACTGTTTCCGCCGTTGCCCAGCACGGTAGAGTTGGCAGCACTGGGATTGCCATTGTTGTCGAAGGCATTGTTCAGCGTTACATCTACCGAATAGTCCACCCACCAGATGGCTTCGGTGTTAGTTTGCCCTTGATTGTTTGCCATGTCGAACGTTTCGGCAAAGCTGTCGTAGAAAGCCAGTCCGGGAGTGTTGATAACCTCTTTTGCCAGCGACGCAGCTTCCGCCCAACGTTCGCGGAAGAGGCAGAGACGAGCCTTGAAAGCCTTGGCAGCAAGCTGGGTTACCCGACCATTATCTTTGTTGGGTGTTCCTGCCAGCAGTGTGATAGCTTCTTCTACATCAGCAAAGATTTGAGTATAGAAATCCTCAACCGACGAGCGTTGTGCAGTTCTGACCGGCTCTTTCATCTCTTCGGTATAGAGCACCACACCTCCCCATTGCTCAACAATGAGATGAAGATAGAGGGCGCGCAGGAAATGCGCTTCACCCAAACGGCGCTTTCTGGTAGCGTCGTCCAGTCCGGCTGCATCGGCGCGGATAATGGCGGCATTACATGCATTCAGTCCACCATAGAGATTGTTCCACATGTGCTCAAACAATATTTGGTTGGGTTGCATTTCGGATGCATAAAGCCCCATATAGCTGGGATTACCTTCGGTGTACATGTCGGTACCGGTTTCGGACATGGCATAACCATCTGATTTGCCGTACCACGTACGCAGATAAGAGTAGCAGGAATTGATTAGATTCTCATATCCTTCGGGAGTGCTGTACAGCACATCGGCGGTAATGGAGTTGCGGTTAATCTCGTTCAGAAAGTCGGAACACGAAGAGAAACCGAGTATGATTGCAATGAATAGTGTATATATCTTTTTCATAATGGACATGTTTTTTTGAGTGAATTAGAAACTAACGTTAGCACCAAAGACTATTTGCTTGGTCATAGGATAAGAGTTGGCTCCACCACGTTCGGGGTCGTAGTTGTCGGAGTGGCTGAAGGTGAAGAAGTTCTTCAGCGTAGTGTAGAGACGCAACTTTGAGAGATGCGCTTTACTTATCCAGGCTTTTGGGAAACTATATCCCAAGGTTACATCCTTGATTTTAAGGAAGTCGCCCTTCTCGTAAGCCAGCGTGCTGGTGTAGAGCATCTGCGGCTTGTTGAAGTTAGGACGCGGATAAGCGTTGCTGGGATTTTCGGGTGTCCAGTAGTCGCACACCACCGAGTTTTGCCAGCCGGTGGGCGAGAAGCTTCCTTTAGCCTGATTGGAAATGAGGTGCCCCACACGGGTGTAAAGGAAGAACGAGAAGTCCCATCCCTTAAACTCGAAACGGTTGTTCATACCCGCCGTCCATTTGGGTGTGCGCTGACCCAATACGCGGCGGTCTTCGTTAGCATCAATGCTGCCGTCTCCATCCTGGTCTTTTACGCGGATGTCGCCCGGCTCGTAGCCATACTCGGCTGCCGTAGCAGCATCGGCTGTTTGCCAGATACCTATCTTTTCGAAGTCGTAGATAACCGAGATGGGATGTCCGATGAACCAGCCGCTACCCACATCATCTTGCTTATCGCCCAAACTCAACTCTACAATTTTCTCTTTATTGGCAGAGAAAGTGAAGTCGGTAGTCCACTTAAAGTCCTTGGTGTCGAAGTTCACCGTATTGATGCTAAGGTCTATTCCTTGTGTTTCGGTCTTACCAATATTGCTGATAACCTGTGTAAAGCCTGTGTGTCCGGGTAATACCATCGACATGAGCAGGTCGCTCGTCCGCGTCTTATACGCATCAAGAGTAAGATAGACGCGGTTGTTGAACATACCATAATCTACGCCCACATTGAATACCGCAGTATTCTCCCAGCCTAAGGTAGGATTGGCCATGCCATACGGACGATATCCGTAAGCGGCACTTGTACCGAATTCGTACATACTGCGATCCAGTCCGCCGGTTGTTTGGTAAGCCCTAACAGCACTGCTGCCCGATACACCGTAAGAGAGACGCAATTTCAGGTCGCTCACTACATCAACTTCTTTCAGGAAAGCCTCATCCTTCATACGCCAGGCTACCGCCACCGATGGGAAGTAAGACCACTTGTGACCTTTAGCCAACACCGACGCACCGTCGGTACGCAGCGTGGCAGTAAGCAGGTATTTATCCATCAGTTTGTAGTTGATGCGGGCAAAGTACGAAAGCATGGATTGTTCAGTAAGCGTACTGGCCAATTTATATTCGCTGGATGTACCGTCGAGGTTGTGGAACAGGGCTTGTTCAAAGGCAAGTCCCTTGCCTTCGGCGTAAGTGTCTTCCGCAACACTTTTCCACATACTGTGCCCCACCATGGCAGTAAGCGAATGGATACCAAAGTCTCGAGTGTAAGTCAGCGTGTTATCCCACGTCCATTTGTTGCCGTGATATTCGGTTTTAGATACCCGCGCCATATTGGAGTTGCGTCCTACAAAACTGGAGTTCACACCCTCGAAGTGTCCGTTACGGCTGGCGTACGAATCGATACCGAAGTTGGTACGGAAAGTCAATCCCTTGATAATCTCCCAGTTTAGATAGGCGGTACCGAAGAAGCGGGTAGCCTTGGTTTCGTCGAGATAATTATTGGGGTCTTGATCGAAGAGCATGTTGATTTGTGTAGAGCCATCGCCCGTGAAGGGATACTTCCGCAGTGTACCGTCTTCGTTGTATGGAATGCCGTAAGGTACTTGAAACGTAGCCTGATGGTAATTACCACTGGCTCCATTGTTGAGTGTGGAACTCATAAAGGTTGCCGAAGCACCGGCTTCCATACTCTTGGAAATCTGCTGGGTTACGCTAAGGCGACCGTTGTAGCGGCTAAAATCTTCGCCTACCAGGATACCGTCTTCGTTGAAGTAGTCGAGCGAGAAAGAAGCCCTGGTTTTCTCTCCACCTCCACTTATCGAGAGCGAATAGTTTTGAGTGGTAGCATCGTCCATAATAAGGTCGAACCAATCGGTATAAACGTTATCGGCGATACGTCGGAGCGATTCAGGGTCTATAAAGTTGGCATCATCGGCAGGCGAGTTCCACACCCCGGCAGCACGATAGGCTTCGCGGCGGAAAGCGATGTACTGTTGTGTGTTTTGCATCTTAGGCAGATTCGTCTCAAGGCTCGGTCCCCAGTAGGCATTCAGGTCGACTGTAACTTTGCCGGCTTTACCCTTTTTAGTAGTGATAAGGATAACGCCATTGGCACCGCGCGAACCATAGATAGCAGTAGTCGATGCATCTTTCAGTACTTCGATAGATTCCACATCATTAGGATTGATGTTGATATCCGCACCGTAATCAATACCGTCAACCAAAATCAGCGGAGAGTTGTCGCCTCTAAGCGAACGGTTACCACGAATGGTAAAATTGAAGCCGCTACCGGGTTGACCACTGCTACGGGTCATGTCCAAACCTGCAATCTTACCTTGCATGCTCTCCAGCACATTACTGGTAGGCACCGCCGTGATATCCTGAGATTTAACAGAAGCAATAGATCCTACCAAGTCTCTCTTCTTAACGGTACCATAACCTATCACTATTACTTCATCCAGAGCCTGGGCATCTTCTCTCAAAACTACATTGATAGCAGATTGCTGTCCCACGGTTACTTCCTGAGAAACATATCCTATATAAGAGTAGACCAATACCACCTTTCCCAAAGGTACCGAAAGTGTATAATTACCATCAATATCAGTGATTGTCCCTGTAGCAGAACTGCCTTTCAACATTACATTCACACCAATCAATGGTTCCTGTTTCGAGTCTGTTACCATACCCGTGATTGTTTTGTTTTGTGCATACAGGCATTGAGCCAGTATCAGCGCCAATACAAAACATACTTTTCTAAAATAAAAATACTGTTTGTTTTTCATATTAATACATTTGAATTAATAAAAGAATAAAGTTTCTCGATTAATAAGATTATCGCTTCAATCTCACACTGCAAAGTAGAGGATTAATCTGTTTTGGGAGGTTAAAAAAATGCTTGATTCGGTTAAAAAATAGCTTTGTATGACCGGATACTGCTTGAGGAGATGGTATTGAGTAGACAAATCACCTCACGAGGTGTACTTTTCGCTTCACAAAACAGTTTTGCTTCACTCCATATCGTTTTTTAAGCTAATTACTTGTTGATTCACTAAGATTTAGTTCTTCGTCCATTAAGAACTAATATTCGTTTTGCATAAATCTAATTGTTCGACGGTTGTCGAACGAAAAGATTTATGTAATCGCAGAGATAGATTTATTAGAAACAGGTACTAAATGACAGGCTAAACAGCATCAGTTTATAGCAATACCGGCAGGAACAAACCTTTTGGTACAGTTACCCTGATTTTAATTATAATTTGCTTGCGCCTAAAATGACGAAGGAACCCAGTAATTGCATCAAATACGCAATGCAACCAATACTTTCGCTTACAGTCTTTGTTTTTGATTGAACAAACAAATTCATCCCATGAGACGAATTATTTCGTCCCACGAGATGAAAAAATCCGTCTCATGGGATGAATTTTTTCGTCTCGTGAGACAAAAATATTGGTCTCGTGAGACGAATTTGTTACCTTGAAAGTATAGGCAAACAAATATTATACTTCACAGCAAGAATACGCGTCAGGAATACTGTCACCCCGGCTACTACCTGGCAACCATAAGGCTGCATCCCGGCGAGATGGCACAACCAATAGGTCATACCACCTATCACACATGCCATAGCATAAATTTCTTTTCGGAAAATCAATGGAATCTCATTGATAAATACGTCGCGGATAACACCGCCTGCAGCTCCTGTCATAGTACCCATTATGATAGCTACCCAAAACGGATACCCCAATGCAATACTCTTACCCACACCCACCACTGTAAACAGCGCCAGGCCTATACTGTCGAATATGAAGAAAGTGTTATTCAAATGAATGAGATACTTGCCGAAAAGGATTACCCAAAGCAGAGCTAACCCTGTACATATCAAATAAATGGGATTCGTCATCCAACCGGGCGTCACATCCAGTAACACATCGCGTATCGTACCGCCTCCGATAGCAGTTACAAAACCTACCACGTACGCACCAAACCAGTCGAATTTCTTTGCCGAAGCCAGACGAATACCGCTGATAGCAAAAGCAAACGTACCTATAAAATCGAGTATCTGAACAAATGTTGGCATATTGCATTAATTTAGCGGGCAAAGTAACGAATAATTTCCCTAAGAAAACGTATTTTTGCTCCATCATTTCAGCCTGCATTATTCATAATGCAGTTTAGAGGCGAACAGAAAAATACCAGCAAAATGAAAATAACCATCGTATCGGGAGCACGTCCCAACTTCATGAAAATAGCCCCCATCTGCCGTGCCATTGATGCAGCCAGGGAAAGTGGTAAGAACATCTCATACCGCCTGATATACACCGGGCGTCAGGACGACACAAGCCTCGACGCTTCCTTGTTTTCCGATTTGGATATGAAGAAGCCCGATGGTTATCTGAACGTCAGCGGACACGATCATTCCGAAGTGGCAGCAGCCATTATGCTGGCGTTTGAAAAAGAATTGGATGCACACCCGACCCGGGTGGTTCTTGTTGTAGATGACCTCACAGCTACCATGAGTTGCTCCATCGTTGCCAAAAAGCGCGGACTGAAAGTGGCTCACCTCATTGCCGGCACCCGTTCGTTCGATATGAACATGCCACGCGAAGTAAACCGGACTATTGTAGACGCCATTTCCGATTACCTGTTCACGGCAGGCATGGTGGCTAACCGTAATCTGAATCAGGAAGGGATGATACCGGAATATATTCATTACGTAGGTAATATCCTGATAGATACAGTCCGCTACAATCGCCACCGCCTGCTACAACCCGTATGGTTCTCTACCATGAGATTGAAAGAGCGCGGTTACCTGCTGCTTACCCTCAACCGCCATGACTTGCTGGCTAAGAAACACGTGTTGAATGCCTTGTTACAGACGCTGATAGAAAAATCCGAAGGAGTTCCTGTCATTGCTCCTTTGCATCCTTACGTGCAAAATGCCATTAAATCATTGGAAATCAAAGCGCCGAATCTGCATATATTGCCGCCGCAAAGTTATCTTCACTTCGGTTATCTCGTCAATCATGCCAAAGGTATTGTTACTGATTCCGGAAACATTGCCGAAGAAGCCACTTTCCTTGACGTGCCTTGTATCACGCTGAACTCTTATGCCGAGCATCCCGAAACCTGGCGTTGCGGTACCAACGAGCTGGTTAACGAAAGCCCTTCCGCACTCGCCACTTCATTAGAAAGACTGATACGCGGGGAATGGAAACACACCACCCTGCCCGACCGTTGGGACGGGCGAACAGCAGAACGTATCGTACAAACCTTGATTTACGGAGAATTAAGACTCTAAGACTCAGGAAAGAGATAATCTGCATAGATATCCCAATTTATAAAAAGCAAAAAGCCATAGAGAGGGATGCTTTCCTATAAGATTTGCCTCCAAAAGCCCCTCGAACAAACGGAATATGAAAGCAATGAGTGCCACGGCATGAAACTGCTTCACCTTGTTGTACCAACGCAACAACCGGACATACGGAAGTAACTCACTTTCATACCCCAACAAGTTCCTCACAGAGCGACGTGTCTTGGCCAGAAAAGCAGAAGCATCCTCTTCCACCAGATGCCATACCGGATTTTCAATATGCAGCACAGGTATTCCTTCCTCCTCCAGCCTCTTTCCGAAAACAGTATCCTCATATCCAAGATGAAACGTCTCGTCAAAGCAAACCCGCAAAAAGGTTTCTTTCGGGATGAAGAAATTCATACTGATGAACCGTTGATAAGGATGCCTGTTTCGCTCAACTGCCGATTGTACTTCTACCTGCACTCCATACTTATACCGCAAAACCGACTTCCCCGTTTCCTGATATAAAAAGCCTCCACAGACCACCTGTCCGCCCACACAATCGAGATACACAGAAAGGAAATCATCACCTGCCGGCCTCGTATCTGTATCCAGAAAAAGCAAATAAGGATAACATGCCTGTTCCCCCAGGTAATTGCGCACAAATGCCGGCCCGTGATTTTCATTAAGTTCAAGTATACGGCATTCTTTCAACACATTCAGTACACGGTTTTCTCTCTTTATCTCTTCACACGACGCATCATCCGCCAACAGGATTTCAAAAGGAACCTTCGTCAGCAAAGCCATCGCATGCAGTCTTCTGACTAATGGCACGCAGGAGACATTGTACACCGGAATAAGTATGGATAACATAGTGCAAATATACATTTTCTTTTTAGCATCTTTTCCGTTGTATCAAGGCAAAAGAAGAGTATAATAAACATTCCTCTTACTTCTTTATATTATATTTACTTCTCTGTTAACAATAAATCGTTAACTTTGCGCCCTGATATATGACCATTATGAAGCAACGTTATAGAATATTTATCATTTTTCTGTTATCACTATTCGCAGGAAACAACGTATCCGCACAGATAAAGGGCGTAGTCACAGACTCCCTTACCAATGAACCGTTAATGTACATTACCGTTCAATATGAGGGAAAAGGTGTGGGCGCCATAACCAATGGCAAAGGTGAATACACCGTAGAAAGCCGCAGAGGTTGGAATGAACTAACATTCTCAGCTATTGGATATATAACAAAGAAAATCAAATTCAATCCCGATACCAAAGTACTCAACGTAAAGCTTGCGTCTGCCGACGTAATGCTCTCCGAAGTAGTGGTAAAGCCACAAAGAGAAAGATATTCCCGCAGGAACAACCCTGCCGTGGAGTTTATGAAGAAGGTAATCGAGAAGAAAAAAGGATTGAAACTGGAAACCAACGACTACTACGAGTACCAGAAATACGAGAAAATGAAGATGTCGCTCAACGACGTCACTCCTGAAAAGATGGAAAAAGGCATCTACAAAAAGTTCTCGTTCTTCAAAGACCAGGTAGAAGTATCGCCCAAAACCAACAAAATGATATTACCTATCTCAATCAAAGAGACGGCTTCGCGTACCATCTATCGCAAGAGTCCCAAGAGTGAGAAGACCATCATTGAAGGTTTGAATTCCAGCGGCATAGAAGAGTTTTTCAATACAGGCGATATGTTGGGGACTATTCTGGCGGATGTATTCTCCGACATTAACATATACGACGACGATATCCGCCTGTTGCAACGCCGCTTCGTCAGCCCTATCGGACGCGGCGCCATCACTTTCTACAAATACTATCTCATGGATACCATCATGGTAGACCGTCAGGAGTGCGTACACCTTACTTTTGTTCCGCAAAACTCACAGGACTTTGGCTTCACGGGGCATCTTTATGTGGTGAAAGACTCTACTTACGCCGTCAAGAAGTGTACCATGAATCTGCCCAAGAAAACGGGAGTCAACTTTGTGGAGAACCTCGATATCATACAGCAATTCGAGCAAATGCCCGATAACAACTGGGTGCTGACGGACGATGACATGACCGTGGAACTGGAAGTCATAAAAGGTACACAAGGACTTGAAGTGCAACGTACCACGAAATACAGTAATTACAAGTTCGAAGAAATAGAACCCCGCCTCTTCCGCCTGAAAGGCAATGTGATTAAAGAAGCAAACATGCTCAACAAGAGCGACGAATACTGGGCGGAAGTACGCCAAGTCCCTCTCACCAAGAAAGAAAGTAATATGGATGTCTTCATGAACCGCATCGAACAGATTCCCGGTTTCAAATATCTTATCTTCGGTGCAAAAGCCCTGATTGAAAACTTCGTGGAGACAGGAAGCAGGAAGCATCCCAGTAAGTTCGACTTCGGGCCTATCAATACCACCATTACAAGTAACTATGTAAATGGCACGCGTTTCCGTTTGAGTGGTATGACTACGGGTAACTTCGACCCGCACTGGAGCTTCAGCGGTTACGGAGCTTATGGAACCAAGGACAAGAAATGGTTTTATAGAGGACAGGCCGCCTACTCTTTCAACAAGCGCGAATACGTTTTGTGGGAATTTCCCAAACACCACCTTGCCTTTGATTATAGTTACGACGTCATGTCTCCCATGGATAAATACCTATCAACTGATAAGGACAATATGTTCGTTGGCTGGAAGTGGACCAAGGTAGACCAAATGTCGTACATGCGCGACGCTACCCTGACCTACGAATTGGAAACCAATGCAGGTTTCTCCATCAAGGCCATGGCTCGCCACCGCAACGACGAACCAGCCGGAGGCGTGCTGCAATACTGGAAAAACAATGGTAACACCGCCGGTTCGTGGGACGAAACGAACACCTTTGTCAAAGACATCACCACCACCGAACTGGGTGTCACCCTGCGCTATGCTCCGGGAGAAACGTTCGTCAACACCAAGCAACGCCGTGTACCTGTATCTTTGGATGCGCCGACATTCCTGTTATCGCATACTGTTGGCCTGAAAGGCGTATTGGGTGGTGAATACAACTTCAACCTTACGGAAGCCAGTATCCGCAAGCGTTTCTGGTTTGGTTCATGGGGTAAACTGGATATCACTGCCCGTGCCGGTGCGCAGTGGAACACCGTACCGTTCCCCTTGCTGAACCTGCCTATGGCAAACTTGTCATACATCACCCAACATAATGAGTCGTTCAACCTCATCAACAACATGGAATTCCTAAACGACCGCTACGCCTCACTTGCCCTGACGTATGACATGAACGGAAAGCTCTTCAACCGCATCCCGCTTCTGAAAAAGCTGAAATGGCGTGAGACCTTCCGTATTCGTGGTATGTATGGTACGCTTACAGACAAGAACAATCCGTATAAGAGCCAGAACAATGATTTATTCCTCTTCCCGATGCGCAACGGTATCGCTACCAGTCATGTAATGGGCGAAATGCCATATCTGGAAGCCAGTATCGGTGTTTACAATATCTTTAAACTATTGCATATCGAATACGTTCGCCGCCTCACTTATACCGATATTCCGGGGGTGAAGAAAGACGGTATCCGTTTTATGATATTAATGATATTTTAGATAAGTAGTTAGTAGATAGTAGTTAGTAGACAGTAGTTAGTAGTTAGTAGACAGTAGTTAGTAGCTGAGTTAATAAACAATCACTAAACATTAAACGTTAATCATTAAGCACTAATTAATCACTAATTGAATGTTAATCACTAATCACTAAACGTTAATCCTTAATCCACATGATTCCATTAGCAGAAAGGCTCCGGCCCAAGACATTAGACGAATACATCGGTCAGAAGCATTTAGTTGGACCGGGTGCTGTATTGCGTAAGATGATTGATGCAGGGCGAATCTCATCGTTCATACTGTGGGGACCTCCGGGAGTAGGCAAAACTACATTGGCTCAGATTATCGCCAACAAACTGGAAACCCCGTTCTACACACTGAGCGCCGTGAGCAGTGGAGTGAAAGACGTACGCGAAGTGATAGAGCGCGCCAAAAGCAATCGTTTCTTTTCACAATCCAGCCCTATCCTGTTCATTGACGAAATCCACCGTTTCAGCAAGTCGCAACAAGACTCATTGCTCGGAGCCGTGGAGCAAGGCACGGTGACGTTGATAGGAGCAACTACTGAGAACCCGTCATTCGAGGTAATCCGTCCGTTATTGTCACGTTGCCAACTGTATGTATTGAAGTCTCTCGAAAAAGAAGACCTGCTGGAATTGCTGCAACGCGCCATTACAACAGACCAGATACTGAAAGAACGGAAAATCGAATTGAAAGAAACCACTGCCATCTTCCGGTATAGTGGCGGAGATGCGCGGAAGCTACTTAACATCATAGACCTGGTTGTTTCTTCCGAAACAAAAGACCCTGTCGTCATTACCGACGAAATCGTAACCGAACGGCTGCAACAGAATCCACTCGCTTACGATAAGGACGGGGAAATGCACTATGACATCATTTCCGCATTTATAAAATCCATCCGCGGCAGTGACCCCGACGGCGCCATCTACTGGCTTGCCCGCATGGTAGAAGCCGGTGAAGACCCTGCTTTCATAGCACGCCGCCTCGTTATTTCCGCCTCAGAAGACATCGGGCTTGCTAACCCAAATGCCTTGTTACTTGCCAATGCCTGTTTCGACGCCGTCATGAAAGTGGGATGGCCCGAAGGACGTATCCCTTTGGCAGAAGCAACCCTTTATCTTGCCACAAGCCCAAAAAGCAATTCCGCTTATATGGCCATTGGCAATGCTCTGGAACTTGTGCGGCAAACCGGGAACCTGCCCGTACCCTTGCATTTGCGCAATGCGCCTACCAAACTCATGAAAGAACTGGGTTACAGCGACAATTATAAATATGCCCACGACTACCCGGGGCATTTCGTCAAACAACAATTCCTACCCGATGAACTGAAGAGCCACCGCCTATGGGAAGCGCAAGACAATGCTGCCGAACAGAAACTTGCGGAACGGATGAAAACTTTATGGGGCAACGATAAGCTTAAATAATAATACATGGAAACATTTACGTTCAATACAACGGAACAGATTTTACTTGCCTCCGGCGGTATTCTTTTTTTTGCTCAACTCCTTTATTACTTCTGTCTCTACAACCGTATACGCACCCGTAGCCGTGCCGCAAGACAAGGTAATATACATTTCACGCAGGATTCAGCTCCCTTGTCGGTTATCATCTATGCCCGCGAAGAAGTGGCGAATCTGCGCCGTAACCTTACCGCCGTATTGGAACAGGACTATCCGCAATTTGAAGTCATTGTTATCAACGACGGGAATATAGACGGAAGCGAAGACTATCTGACTATACTGGGAGAGCAATATCCTAACCTATATCACAGTTTCGTCCCAAACTCCTCGCGGTACATCAGTCACAAGAAGCTGGCTGTCACCCTCGGCATAAAAGCAAGCAAGTATGACTGGGTCGTATTTACCGAAGCAAACTGCATGCCCGAAAGTGACCAATGGTTGCGTACAATGGCGCGTAACTTTACTTCATCCACACAAATTGTATTAGGATACAGCGGCTACGAACGTGGCAAAGGTTGGCTGCACAAGCGAGTATCTTTCGACAACCTGTTTACGTCTATCCGCTACTTAGGCTATGCACTGGCAGGAAAACCATACATGGGCATTGGGCGCAACATGGCCTATCGCAAGGAACTTTTTTATGGTCAAAAAGGTTTCTCGGCACACTTAAGCCTGCAAAGAGGTGACGACGATTTGTTTATCAACCAGACGGCTACGGGTAAAAATACCCGGGTAGAAACCGACGCAAACGCAATTGTACGCATGCAACCTGTACGTCGTGCCAAAGATTGGCGGGAAGAGAAAATCAGTTATATGGTCACAGCACGGTTATGCAGTGGAATACAACGATATTTGTCAGGATTAGAAACAACCACGCGACTACTGTTTCATACAGCATGGATTGCCGCATTGGTTATGGGTATTATGAACTGTCACTGGCTGGTGGCAGGTTGTGCATTCATTATGTTCGCTTTACGCTATGCAATACAGGCATTCATAATCAACCGGACGGCAAAAGTATTGAGGGAGAAACGCCAGTATATTTTCACTCTTCCGGTGTTCGATGTACTACAACCCATGCAGTCACTCTTTTGGAAACTGCATTGCATATTCAGGAAAAGAACTGATTTTATGAGGAAGTGAAAAACCTGTTTAATTAAACTTTAAGGTAAGCCTCCGATAAGCCCCATATTTTCTATGTATTTTTGCAATAGTTTGCTCATTGAGAATAATAGGAGATAAAGATAATACTTTTTTGTATCTTACACAAAAGAAAAGACTCTATCTTTAGTCATTACTTTGTTCAATATTGAATGAAAAATCCACAACTTCTCTTATTTTTTCTTTTTGAGTTTCATTCTTTTTTGAAAAATATAACGCTTTTTCTTTGCTAATATCTAAATTATCAATCTCTTCTAAAACTAATTTTTTAGATGTTAGTTCATCTTTTATTTTTTCAAAATATCCAGAAGAGGATATTAGTTTTAGATTATGCATAATCTCATTTTCAATCCCTTCTTTGTTATAGTCTATTTTGTCGTTTTCCTCTCTATCTGAACTATCACTTTCATCCTTTTGGGGTTTGTAAATAGAACTATCTATATATTTTAATATTTTCAAAAAAATATCAATATCATCAGACTGAAATCCTTTATTTATTGTTACACTTACATCTTTAAAATTTGTGTCATATTTTATTTTATAGTAGTCTTTTGCTATATAAGAAAACAAAGATAATAAGATTATATTTTGAGAAAAAACAAAGAAATCAAACTTAAAACAACATTCTATTAAAGATTGTATTCGATATGCAGCTAGCATATCTTTAAAAGATGTATTCTCATTAAAAATAATTTCATATAATCCGTCTTTGTCTTGTTTGTGAGAAATAAATATAAAATTGTTCTTTTTCCTAGAAAAAACATTTAAGGTCTTTATAGGATCATGAAGAAAGTAAGCTAGATAAAGTTTGGCAAACACTTCATTGGATACTATTTGTATACCTTCATCTTTGTTTCTAAACTCTCCTCTTCTTTTTTCATACCAAAATGATGTTTCAAAGGATTCCTCTTGTAGCCTTTTCTGCACCTCATCATTTGCAACAAAATCTCTGTCAGAAACAGGGTTTTGAGAATTAGTAAAACGCGTAACATTCAGATCAAAATCTTTGCCCCCAGACTTTAAAATCCTCAATGTTACAAATGATTCTGAATCCATAATCTGTCTTTTTACAGGAGATGCATCTTTATATGCTTTATAAATCGAATAAACAGTTTGAGCTCCATTTATAATTTGAAGTCCAGTAACTGTTGCTGTTTCAGCTTCATTTCTTATCTCTGGAAGTAAGTATGTGATTGCTGTCAATCCATTATTGTAATACCAAAAAAATGCAGGATTGTCTATGATAGTTTTTTCAATTTGCTGATTAAGTTCAGATACCATTAATGGATTTCGTACATTTTTTTGAAAAAGCAAAAACCCATATTTTTCAAATAGTTTATATATTGTAATAGGTTTTAGTAAGAAGACAAATGCTTCAAAAGGTTTGTCAATATGTATAAAACTTCTACCACCTATATGTTGCTTTATTGATAATTCTATATTTTCTTCTTCTGGATTGTAATACTTACTTAATGGGTTTATAGGCTCTATCTCCTTATATTTTCTATTAATATAATCAATTTTCAATCTTTCCAAATCAATCCATTCAAATGATGTCTTTTTATGATTTAATAAAAAGGCATCAATATTGTCCTTTGTATCTTTATTGGGAGAACAAAGTGTTAAATAAATAATCTTTATTTCTCCATTATGCTTGATATGCTCTTGCAATTCTTGGACTTTCGCTTGATATATTATATTCTCTGTAGTGAGTTTGTGCCCACGTATAATGTTATCAAACTCATTAATAGCTTGTAACACTTGTGCTTTTTCTACTGAGGAATGACACTTACCTTTGGTATTCCATTTGGATTGTACTATATAATATATATGATTCTCTTGATTATCATATGCATCAAATATAATATCACAGCTATGATCCCCATCACCATCTGTTATATGTTGAATATATTGATCTGTCTTTCCATAAAATTTAAGAAACCAGATCAAAAAAGCTCTTGACTTACAATTGTTAACATTCGACTTGTTTTTCTTAAAATAAAGATCATCCTTGTATTCTTCTATAAGGGCTTCTAGTTCTTTATCGATAATATCGTAAAATGTTTCTGACACCATGATTACTGTTATTTTTTGCGAATTTACTAAAACTCTCTGATTTCCCCAAATATATAGCCACTAATTTCTGTATCTCAGTCTATCTAAAATTTATTAAGCTTCTTCTTTCTTAAATTCAGAAGTAATTCTTCCAAGAGAGAAACTACAAATTACACTGAGTGAACTAAAACCAATAATTGATTAAATATTCTACTGTATATCTGTTCATTAGAAGAGTTGATTAAAAATATGCTTTTTTGAGTAAGTAGTGAATTTAATTAGTTTATACTATGTATGCTTTTATAAAAGCTGATAATCAGATATCTACTCATAAGAATAATATAAACTAATTCATGTCTTGTACTTACATTCAATACTTTGCGGATATAGTATTTTATAGCATCGGCTTGTACCTGCTCTGTCATCCCATCGTCCGAAGCTCCTTTTCCGATGGGCTGACATGGATAGTGTAAAACTTTGCATCCTTTTTTAGGAGTTACCTGATATTACTATATATATTGCTTTTATGACCTTTGATTTATACGATGGTAACTATATATTGCTTACAGCGTGAACCCTTGTTAAGCAATAATATTATTTGACCATAAGCCCCTATAAACCAATTATACAGTTTATAGAGGCTTTGCTGTAAGGCAATATATAGTTACATTTATTCATAACGCATCGAATTGGCGGGATGAATGCGCGTTATGAGATATGACGGGCCTAAAAGCATCAAGACCGACACCACTAAAGTCCCTATATTCAACAACAGGAACAAGAGAATATTGAAAGATACGGGAACGGTATCCATGTTATACGTTTCAGGATTGAGTTTAAAGATACGCAACCACTTCTGTATAAAATAGAAAGCCAGCCCAATAGCATTTCCCCATAACATCCCCTTTCCTATGAGGAAGACGGAAAACCAAAGAAACACTTTACGGATAGTGGTATTATTGGCGCCCAAAGACTTCAGTACCCCAATCATGGAAGTACGTTCAATGATAATAATCAGCAAACCGGATACCATCGTAAACCCTGCCACACCGACCATTAATATCAATATCACCCAGATATTCACATCCAGGATGTCGAGCCAGGCAAATATCTGCGGATTAAGCTGTTCAATATTACGCACGCTGTAACTCACACCATACTTATCCGGGAAACCATCCATATCGACGGCTATCTGATAAGTAGTTTCTTCCAAATAATCATAATTGCGAACCTGCAATTCCGCTCCGCTCACTTGTTCGGCTTTCCAATTATTCAGGCGATTCACAAGATAAAGGTCGGTAAGCAGGAAGAGATTATCATATTCCGAGAAATTAGTTTGATAGATACCCACAATCTGTAAACGGCGGGCACGAACATTCTCCTGTATATAATAGGTGTCTATTTTATCTCCCGGTTTCAATCTTAATTTCGTTGCCAGCGCTTTGGATATAATCACACTATTAGAGGAAGCCGAATCGCTAAACTGAGGCAGTTCACCCTCAACCAGATGCTTACTGAAAAAAGCCGGGTCAAACTCAGGCCCTACTCCTTTAAGTACCATACCCTGGAAATCTTCGGCAGTCTTTATCATCCCCGGTTTGGTGGAGTAACGCTGCACATGCCTCACTTCCGGATATGCGGAAAGAGCGGACATCAAACTGTCATTCACCACTACGGGGCGCGTTTCATAAGAACGGGCGGCATCTGCACTGCTAAGCTGAATATGCGCGCCAAACCCTACCACTTTATCACGAACCTCACTCTTGAAGCCCACAATTACCGACACCGTAATAATCATTACCGCCAAACCGATAGCAACGCCTATCAGGGCAATAAGTACGGCAGGACGGGAAACTTGTTTTTCGGCGTCACTGTCGCGATAAATGCGACGGGCAAGAAAAAGGGGCAGACTCATATTCTATAGTGATATATACAACGAAAGAATAAGGCGATAAGCACGCTATTCTACTCTTCCGGGGTATGCTTCCAATGCCTTTTCCAGGACAAAGAGCGCACGGTTCAAATCATCCTTCTTCAACACGTAGGCAATGCGGACTTCGTTACGCCCGGAACCGGGTGTAGTGTAAAAGCCCGAGGCGGGTGCCATAAATACAGTCTGCCCTTCATATTCAAAGTCCGAAAGGCACCAGGCGCAAAACTTATCCGAATCATCAACCGGCAGTTTAGCCACCGTATAAAAAGCCCCCATAGGAATAGGAGAATATACACCGGGAATCCTGTTCAAACCGTCAATCAAACATTTACGACGTTCCACATATTCATCATACGTATCACGCAGGTAATCTTCGCCGGCATCCAGGGAAGCCTCGGCTGCGATTTGCCCGATTAAGGGAGGGCTAAGGCGCGCCTGGCAGAACTTCATTACGGCATTACGAATTTCTTTATTCTTAGTAATCAAAGCGCCGATACGGATACCGCACTCCGAATAACGCTTAGATACCGAATCAATCAGCACCACGTTATCTTCAATGCCTTCCAGATGACAAGCTGAGATATAAGGAGAACCCGTATAAATAAATTCGCGATACACTTCATCAGAGAATAGAAACAAATCGTACTTCTTCACAAGGTCACGTATCTGGTTCATCTCACGGCGGGTGTACAAGTATCCTGTCGGATTATTGGGATTACATATAAGAATAGCTCTTGTACGCTCATTAATCAGTTCCTCAAACTTTTCCACTTTAGGAAGGGAGAAACCTTCTTCTATCGTCGAAGAAATAGTGCGTATCCTGGCTCCTGCCGAAATGGCGAATGCCATATAGTTGGCGTATGCAGGTTCCGGAACAATGATTTCGTCTCCCGGGTTCAGGCATGCCAGGAAAGAAAACAGTACAGCCTCCGAACCACCGGAAGTTATGATAATATCGTCCGCCGTAAGTTTGATATTGAACTTATCGTAATAGCCTACCAGCTTTTCGCGGTAGCTACGGTTGCCGGCGCTGGGACTGTATTCCAATACTGTACGGTCTATATTACGAATAGCGTCAATCGCAACTTGCGGCGTAGGCAAGTCCGGCTGTCCGATGTTTAAATGGAACACGTGTACTCCCCGTTGTTTGGCAGCATCAGCCAAAGGAGCCAGCTTTCTGATAGGAGATGCAGGCATCTCCGCTCCACGAATAGATATTGTTGGCATATATTTAGAATTTACTTTTGACAGTTTAACGATTTACAATAGATATCGCTTTCAATTTTCAATTAAAACTGCAAATGTAACACTTTATTTGATACAAAGAGGGGGTTGTAACATAAAAACTAAAGCAACCGCACTAAAATCCGGTTCACATATAGTACTTACTAACCTGCATTACTCATAAGTGTCTCGTCATAAATG
>NZ_DBDF01000135.1 GCF_002293435.1 Bacteroides sp. UBA939
CCCCGCAAGAGGGGAGGTGGTAGGCAGAAAGAATTCCTTAGAGTTATGATTAATAGGTATTTATTTTCCCTACCACCTCCCCCTGCGGGTACTCCTCCTCCCGGGAGGAGGAGAAACGAGATACTACTTGATTATCTGAAAAATAGTATACTTGAGTAGTTACGAAGAAAAAGGATTTCATTAATTTATAATAAAATTGGGCTTACCCCTTACAATTGCCACAGAGAATTAATATCTTTGCAAGGTCTCTTACCCTATAACAACAAACACTAAGAGAAACAAATAGATTATTTTTAATTATAAACGATTAATTGATATCTCAAATGACTAAGAAACAGTATCTGCCTTTGGTAATGGCACTGGTTGTCGTCCTCTCATCATGTGGCGGCAAAATGGGTGAATTGTCTTCTGACTACTTCACCGTAACTCCTCAGGTACTTGAAGCGAACAGTGGTAAAGTTCCTGCCACAATCAACGGAAAGTTCCCTGAAAAGTATTTTAATAAGAAAGCCGTAGTAGAAGTAACTCCGGTTCTGAGATGGAATGGCGGAGAAGCCAAAGGACAACCTGCCCTGTTCCAGGGAGAAAAGGTAGAAGGTAACGACCAGACTATCTCCTACAAAGTAGGTGGCAACTACACCATGAGAACTTCTTTCGACTATGTTCCCGAGATGGCTAAATCAGAATTGTATCTGGAATTTAAAGCTACTATCGGCAGCAAGACCGTAACGATTCCCGCCGTGAAGGTAGCCGATGGTGTAATCTCTACTTCCGAGATGGTTGAACAAACATTGAGCAGCGCCACTCCGGCAAACGGCGAAGATGCTTTCCAGCGCATCATCAAAGAGAAACACGATGCCAATATCATGTTCTTGATTCAGCAAGCCAACGTTCGCGCCAGCGAGTTGAAGACTGCAAACGATTTCAGCGGAGAAGTAAAGAACGTAGATGAAGCTGTTAACAAGAAAATCAGCAACGTCGAAGTTTCCGCTTATGCTTCCCCCGACGGTGGTGTAGGCCTGAACACCAAGTTGGCTGAAAACCGCCAGGATAACACAGCTAAGGTTATCAGCCGCGACCTGAAGAAAGCGAAAGTAGACGCAGCTATTGATACGAAATATACAGCCCAGGACTGGGACGGTTTCCAGGAACTGGTTTCTAAATCCAATATCCAGGATAAGGAATTGATTCTCCGCGTTCTGTCCATGTATTCTGACCCCGAACAAAGAGAACAGGAAATCAAAAATATCTCTTCCGTTTACAAAACTCTGGCTGACGAAGTCCTGCCGCAGTTGCGTCGTTCACGCTTGACGTTGAACTACGAAATTATCGGTAAGTCCGACGAAGAAATCGCTAACCTGGCTAACACAGATGCCAAACAGTTGAGCTTGGAAGAATTGCTGTACGCTGCAACACTTACTAACGATGCCGCCAAGCAAGAAGCTATCTTCACGAAAGCTACCCAGAACTACCCCAACGACTATCGCGCTTACAATAACTTAGGTAAACTGGCATACCAGGCCGGCAGCTTTGACAAAGCCGAAAGCTATTTCAGGAAAGCCGTTTCCATCAAGGATGCTCCCGAAGTAAACATGAACCTCGGTTTGATTTCCCTCACTAAGGGCGACGAAGCTGCTGCACAAACTTATCTGGGCAAAGCTTCAGGCGCCAAGGAACTGAACGAGGCTTTGGGTAACTTGTACATTTCTCAAGGTCAGTACGACAAGGCTGTAAGCGCATTCGGCGACACTAAGAGCAACAGTGCGGCTCTGGCACAAATCCTGGCTAAGGATTACAACAAAGCCAACAGCACATTGGGAAGCATCGAAAAGAAGGACGCTTATACAGACTATCTGATGGCAGTACTGGGTGCACGAACCAATAATTCTTCCATGGTAACCGGCAGTTTGAAAAACGCAGTTGCCAAGGATCGCTCACTGGCTAAGAAAGCTGCTTCCGATTTGGAATTCTCCAAGTACTTCACGAATGCAGACTTTATGAGCATCATCCAGTAATTCTTTACATTTTTCATAATAAAGGATTGAAATGTTCCACATTGAGAAATGTGGGGCATTTCTTTTTTATTTTCGGTAAAAGCTGTACTTTCGCAGAAAAGTATGCAAGAATGAAGAAAAGCTATCTATTATATTTATTACCGGTCGCTCTATCAGCCTGTGGCGGAGAGGGGAACGACAGTAACAAAGCCAGTCTGAAGGGTGAAATCAAAGCATTAGGAAATGATACCATTTATGTGTATGGCGTAGACAGACTGTACGATCGCATGGATACCTTGGTAGTCACGAACGATAAATTCTCAGCGACTCTTCCGGTCGATACCTTGGTAGCAACCATTCTGCAGTTCAGCGACGGGACAGAATACCCTCTCTACTTAGATAAAGGCAACAAGATACGGATAAAAGGTTCTGCCGCCGAACTCAACTTCTTACAGATTAGCGGTAATACGCCCAACGAAGAATTAACCGCCTTCAACCAAGAGTTGAAAGGCTTGGGCAAACCATCGGAAAAAGCCTTGGAGGAGAAAGCCCAAAGTTTTATCAATCAACATCCATCCTCATTAGTCAGTATCCATCTTCTGGAAAAACGCTTTGTGCAAAAAGCGCAGCCCGACTTTGCCCTCATAAAGACAATCATAGAACGTATGACAGGCGATTTGAAAGACCGCCCTTACATAGACGGACTATCCAAACTGATTGAGGAAGAAGAGAAACTGGATGTTGGGAAAACCTTACCCTATTTCCGCCTGAAAAATGCGGAAGGCAAAGATATTACCCGGACTAACTTTAAAGACCAATACCTGCTTATACAATTCTGGGCTTCGTGGGATTCCGTCAGCCTGGAAAAGAACGCCATGTTTCGTCGCATCTACAAGAAAGAACAAAAGAACAAGAACTTCGCATTGCTCGGTATTTCCCTGGATATGAATAAAGGGGTATGGAAAGAAACCATTGAGAAAGACACACTGAAATGGGAACAAGTGTGCGACTTCGCAGGCTGGAACGCCGAAGTAGTCAAGCTATTTGCCATACAGGCGATTCCTGCCAATCTGCTTATTAGTCCCACGGGAAGAATCGAAGGAAAAGGATTGGATGAAGAAGCTATTGAACAGAAATTAAAAGAAATAGAACAAAAAGAAAAAGAGAAAAAAGAAAGGGCGAGGCAAGCAACCAGAAATGCGACACGACGTTAACCCTTTATCGGAACAAGTTACCCTCGTCCAATTCGGCACCTAATTTTCAACTCTTAACTCTCAACTTTCAACTTTTTTTTCGCCATGTTAATCAAAGTATTCGGAGCGGCCGTACAAGGCATTGACGCAACCCTCATCACTATTGAAGTAAACTGTTCGCGAGGCTGTATGTTTTACCTTGTCGGACTTCCGGATTCCGCCGTTAAGGAAAGCCACCAACGCATTCTTTCCGCATTGCAAGTCAATGGATACCGGATACCTACCAACAATATTGTTATAAATATGGCGCCTGCCGATATCCGTAAAGAAGGTTCGGCTTATGATTTGCCGCTTGCCATAGGTATGCTTGCTGCCGGAGAAGTTGTTCAGTCTGAGAGATTAAACCGTTACCTGCTGATGGGCGAATTAAGCTTGGACGGCAGCCTGCAACCGATAAAAGGCGCTTTGCCCATTGCCATCATGGCGCGTGAACTGGGATTTGAAGGTATTGTTATTCCCCGCCAGAATGCCCGCGAAGCAGCAGTGGTAAACCGTTTGCAGGTATATGGAGCAGAAAACATCAAGGAAGTTATCGAGTTCTTCAACGGCAATCAGGAGCTTACCCCTACTTTAGTCAACACACGCGAAGAGTTCTATGCACAGCAAAGCAGCTTCGAACTGGATTTCTCTGATGTGAAAGGACAAGAGAACGTAAAGCGGGCACTTGAAGTAGCAGCGGCAGGCGGGCACAACATCATTCTTATCGGTGCGCCCGGCAGTGGTAAATCCATGTTAGCCAAACGGCTTCCTTCTATTCTGCCCCCATTAGCTTTAGGAGAAAGTCTTGAAACCACCAAAATACATTCCGTCGCCGGGAAGTTACAAGCCGGTACAGGGCTTATCTCCAAACGCCCTTTTCGTGATCCGCACCATACCATTTCCACAGTGGCCATGACAGGCGGAGGCAGTTACCCGCAACCGGGAGAAATCAGTCTGGCGCATAATGGTATCCTGTTTTTGGATGAACTTCCCGAATTCAACCGGAGCGTACTTGAGGTTCTCCGCCAGCCACTGGAAGATCGTAAAATCACGATTTCCCGCGTGAAGAATAACGTGGAATATCCGGCAAGTTTTATGCTGGTAGCATCCATGAATCCATGCCCTTGCGGATATTACAACCACCCTACAAAAGATTGTGTGTGCAGTCCGGGGCAGGTACAGAAGTATCTGAATCGCATATCGGGGCCTTTGCTCGACCGCATCGACCTGCAAATAGAAGTTGTACCCGTACCTTTTGAAAAGATGGCAGATGCCCGTCCCGGCGAGGCAAGCGCCCACATACGCGAACGCGTTATAAACGCCCGGCAAGTTCAGGAAAGAAGGTACACGGATATTCCCGGAATATACTGCAACGCGCAGATGAACAGCAAGTTGCTTTCATTATACGCCCGCCCGGACGATAAGGGACTGGCATTACTGAAAAATGCCATGAATCGCCTTAACCTTTCGGCACGAGCCTACGACCGCATACTGAAAGTATCCCGCACCATTGCCGACCTTGAAGGCAGCGAACTTATACAACCGGTACACCTGGCAGAGGCTATCGGATACAGGAACTTAGACCGGGAGAACTGGGCGGGATAGGGGGAGAACGGGCAGATTTACGCTTACTTCTTTTCTATCCGTATACGCGCATCGACGGCAGTCACCTGCTTCTCCGTGGCAAGCAACGGATTAATATCCATTTCCTTTATCTCCGTGGCAAAGCGCAGCAATGTAGAAAGGCGGACGATGATTTCTGCGAATTTATCTTCGTTCACCCCTTTCTGCCCGCGTGTGCCTTTGATAATCTTATAAGCGCGGAGGGAGCGAATCATAGAGTAAGCCTCTTCGTACGAAAGGGGCGCCAAGCCGGAGGAAACATCCTTGAGTACTTCCACGAAAATACCTCCCAAACCGCAAAGTACCACGTGGCCGAACTTTTCTTCATATTTGGCGCCAATGAAAAGCTCGGTTCCTTTCAGCATGGGCTGTACCAGGATGCCCGTTACTTCCGGGATTTGCATCATACGGTCGAATTCAAATGCCAGGTGTTGTTCTCCCGTGATGTTAAGTACCACACCGCCCACATCTGATTTATGAACCGGACCTACTACTTTTGCCACAACCGGAAATCCGGTGCGATGAGCAAAAGCAAGCACCTCTTCTTTCCGGGCGGATACGAATTCTTCTACTACGGGAATGCCGGCAGAGCGGAGCAAAGCCTGTACATAGTGCGGCTCGATATATCCATCGGCAGGAATGGAGTCGATGATACGGCGGATACGTGGCACATCCACACCAAAGAGTTCTATTTCATTGGCGGCAGGCTTCGGGGCATTCATAATCCGGGAGAGTGCTGTGCCCAAGGTTACTTCGTCGGCAAAGTTTACATGCCCTTTGGCAAGAAAAGCGGCAACTTCCGCTCCTGCAGTATTGATGGAAGGAAGAATGGGAAATATCGGTTTACGGCAGGTGAGCATCTTTTCGTGCAACACATCGTACATCTCGAACATGGTAACCAGCCCCGGCGTACCGAAGATGGCAAGCACCGCATCTATATCATCAAACTTCTCCTCGCAATATTCCAGGCAGAGACGCAGGTGTTCGGGAGTTCCGGTAGCCAGAATATCAATCGGATTTCCCACCGCCGCACCGGGAAACAGCTTGCTTTTCAGTTCATCCGCTACCGCACCTTCCAGCTTAGGAACATTCAGCCCACCCTTACTAAGAGCGTCGGTCAGCATAACACCCGGTCCGCCGGCATGGGTAATGATAGCAAAGTTCTTTCCTTTCAGTTCCGGCAAAGTGAAGATACAGCCTGCTGTCGTCAACTCTTCACGGGAAAAACAGCGCACAATGCCCGCTTTACGGAACAAAGCCTCCACCGCCGAATCCGAACTGGCAATAGCGCCTGTATGCGAAGAAGCCGCACGACTTCCGCTCTCACTGCTACCTGCCTTGATGGCGGCAATCTTGCAGCCTTTCTTTATCAAAGAAGAAGCATGGAACAGCAGACGGTCGGGGTCGGCAATACTTTCAATATAGAGCAATTTAATCTTAGAATCTTCATCCGGATGGAAGTTTTCGTCCATGTATTGCAATACATCCTCCACACCTATCTGCTTGGCATTTCCCACAGACCAGACAGAGTTAAACTGCAAGCCTTTCGTTACCGCACTTTCCAGAAGGAACACAGCCGTTGCGCCCGAACTGGAAATCAGATCTACCCCTTGGGGATGCAGTTGAGGAATGGGTTGGCTGAATACGCTGTGATGCCAGGTATTCATCAGCCCGATACAGTTCGGACCTATGAGGGCGGCTCCATACTTGTTCACTGTCTCCAGAATGCGGTTCTCCAACAAAGCGCCTTCGCGGGTTTCTTCTCCAAAACCGGCCGAAAGAATGATAAATGCCCGCACTTGCTTTTCAGCCGCAAGTACTTCCACGGTGTCGGGGCACATAGATGCCGGAATAGCAAGTATGGCCAAGTCTGTATCAGGAATGTCTTGTACACCGGCATATGCCGTTATGCCTTGTATTTCAGTTTCTTTAGGATTTACGGCACGCAGTTCGCCGGAATAACTACCGTTTATCAGGTTACGCAGGATTGCACCGCCCGGTTTGTGCACATTATTAGATGCTCCTACCACTACAATGCTGGCAGGACGAAGCAGTTGGTCTGTTATCATAGTCTATTCATTATTAAATTCGTGATACGACACACAAATATACGTTTTTTATGCAATTCCGCAACCGGAAAGAGAAGATAATCCAACGTTCATCATAAAGCAAACTATAAAATATATATGCTCCCTTCCACATGGAAATATGGAATATCCGGATTAAATGAATACTTTTGCGGTGTAATTAATACCGCCCAACGATGAAACATTTATTCTATATAATAGTATGCCTTTTATCAGTCTCATGCGTACAACAGCATACTTCCAATGTCTTACTGGTGCAGGCTGACTCATTAATGCAAACTTTGGCGGACAGCGCATTGCATATTCTGGAAAGTATAGACCCGCAAAGATTAGAAACTCCAGGTAATCATGCCTATTACGCTTTACTGTTGACACAAGCCAGAGATAAAAACTATGTTGTACAAACGGATGATTCGTTGATACGAATGGCTGTGCAATATTATGATTCCATAAAGGATGCATCCATGCAGGCTAAAGCATATTTTTATCTGGGATGTATATATAGAGACGCCAACCAAAGCGGAGAAGCCGTTAAAGAATATCTAACTGCCCTTCCTTTCGCAGAAAAGACCAGAAATGCAAAACTGGCAGGACAAATCTATCATAATGCAGGATATTTATACTTCATACAAAACCTGATGACAGAAGCTGATTCTATTTTTCAGTTATCGGAAAAAACATTTATCCAACTGAATGATACCACTTTTTGGGCGGAAGCATTGTCTTATCAAGGACAGATTAGCATTGAAAAAGGGGAAAAATACTATCCTAAGGCGGAACAAAAATTAGTAGAAGCACTCAAAATGACCACTGTTCCCAAATACAGGCGAATACATTCGAATGTAACAGCTTCGCTGAGTTCATTATATAGCAGAATGGGGGAAAAAGAGAAATGCATTCAATATGCAAAATTAAATATCAGCCTATTGAAAGATAGCGCACGCCTTCATCGAGCCTACTTACTTCTGGGTGATGCATACTTTAAATCAAAGTTATATGATTCTGCTACCATATACATAAACAAAAGTCTATCTTCTCCCAGATATAGAATCAAAACCATTGCTTATGCGCGTTTAGCCGAAATTGCAAAAAAACAAGGGGACATAAAGAAGTCGCTTGACCTCACGGAAAAGTACACACTCTACAAGGACAGCATACACCTGACGCAACAAAGCAATAACATTATTAATGCTGAAAAGGAAGTAGAAAAACAACAATATACAGATACGTTAAAACAACAGCATAACAAACAGTCTATTTTAATTATAGTCAGTATCTTCCTTACAGGTATCATAGGTATCATTTGTATCCTATTAAGAAGATACAAATCAAAGACACGCGACTTGGAAGATCATCAATCTCATTTAAAGCAAGAACTGGCACAACTTAATGACGAAATTGCCGAAAAAGAAAAATCAGCGATTTTATTACAAGAACAAATCGAATGGCATCAGGCTAACGAAAAAGAGAGAAAGAGGCTTCAACAAGAGCTTGAAGCCACTAACAAAGAACGGGATGCATTGGCAAAACAGCAGGACGCATTGGCAAAAGAGGCCCTTGAATATTTCAGAGTATATAAAAAAATAGAGAAAATTCTTGATTCGTATGAAAAATATGATGAATCGGAAGAACAACTTAATGAAGAAGACTGGAAAACACTAATAGCAGCAACCAACAGTCGTTGGGATAATATTATTATGCGAATAAGTTCGCAATACAATTTATCGGAAACAGAAATACAGCTTTGTTGTATGGCTTTGGCAAATCTTTCCACCACCGACATAGCATATCTTATAGGATGTTCAAAACATACTATTTATAGAAGAGAGGATGACATTTTTGCAAAGTTTGGTCACACGAAAGAGCGTAATACGCTGAGTCGTATTCTTAAAAAGATTTAAATTAGACGATATTAGCCTTCTTTCCACAAAAATATATAGTTAAAAAGACAAAAGTTTCCTGTTTGAGACTTTTTGTTGCACGAAACTCTGCTATATTTGTGTCGAACAACTATTAAATAAGGAAAATTATGAGGAAGCTATTTTGGTTATTTCTGGTTTCATTTCTGGTAAGTGGAACTTCTGCGTTTGCTACTCCCAATGATGGAGGTATTATTATTACTCTTGAGAAAGAAGTAATGCTGGATGAAGAGTTACCCCAAGCCCGAAGTCTTTTTGAACCTGCATACGCCTTTTTAGAGGATAATATGGTACATGTCCTTTTCCAAAAAATAATACCTGCGGTTACCATCCGAATTATTCAAGAATCTACCGGACAAGTTATTTATTCAAACGACTATTTTAGTCCGTCAACCGTTTCCATAGATGTTGATGGACAAGAACCGGGAACATATCTGATAGAAATTATCTCGGAAAGAATACACATGCACGGTGAATTCGACCTTTGATTCTTAGAAATAAAGAACACTATATTGAAAACTGGTCCTTCCTTCACTACTTATGCCGTATAGTACTATTCGCAAATAATACTGTTCGCGTAAGTAGTGAGAAGGAGGGGTTTGCCCGAAACAGTTTCTAAATAATGCGAAAAATATACTTTGATGATCTAAATCAAGAGTCTTGTTCTGTACCAATAATAAATCAATTCGGGGGCGAAGGTGATAAAAGCGGAACAAGGCTTCTTGATTATTTAGACTTAACACAGAAAACTATTATTGTAGAGAGAGAATAGACATGAGTAGAATACATTAAAAAGGAAAACCCTAAACCGGGCATTAGACTATAATAAGACAGGATAACCTAAACTTTAACTATGAATTTCTACTCATGCATATTAGGTTGAAAATTTGGATTTTTATCTGTCTGTGGGCAATGTTTCTTCATTAAAAGTGTGTGGCAGAGATTGCCACACACTTTACATAAACTATCTAATGCGGCTTTCATAAACAGCGTCTGTAATACACATATTAAACTAACTAATAACTTTATATGCTTATGAAAAACGAAAAACGCCCCCCCGTGCGAGCAATATCTGTACTCGTACCCTTTTTTATTCTATTTCTATGTTCGGGAGCGGAAGCGTTTGCTCAACGAATCAAGTATCTTTATGACAACGCCGGCAACCGGATCACTCGCCAGGAGATTGTAGTATCCACCACCCGGGCGGCAATGGATAATGAAGAGGAAACCGTGTACCAGGAGGAACTCTCCGAAAGCAAGATTACCATCTACCCCAACCCCACCCGGGGCGTACTTAGAGTGGACATATCGGGAGTGGAAGCGTTTGAAAACGCCGGTATCTCCCTTTATGACCTCACCGGAAAGCAGTTACGCCAATGGAGGGAAGTCTCCGGGTCTAACACAATAGACATCTCCGACCGGAATCCCGGCGTCTACATCCTGCAGATTGCCTACAACGGCAATGTGAGCAGTTGGAAGATAATCAAAGAATAACATGACTTAATACGAATACGGAAATATGAAAAGAAATAGATGTAATAATTGGGCAATTATAAAACGATATATACTTGCCGTATCGGCGTTACTGTGCAGCCTGCCGGGCTACGCTCAAATCATAATAAACAACGATTCCCTTGTACTGGACTTGTCCAAGCATGAATTCACTCAGGAAGCCGGCTCGGACGGTTTGTACAAGGTGATAACCAAAGTCAATGAACTTACCACCGGAACCCCGGAATATCAGGCGAACTTCTCCACGATGGTCTTACCCTTACTTCCGGGAGGCGATCTCCCTCCTATACTTCCTCCCATAACCCCTCCTATAGCCCCTCCCTTACCCGAACTGCCCGCTACGGTAACAGTAGACCGGACAAAGGCGGTGGGCGAAATCCCATACCAGTCAAGCGTGAATAACGGTTCGCTCTCCTACAACGTTCCAATCGACATTTATGGAGGCAGGAACGGGCATCAGCCTTCGCTTTCCCTGTCTTACAATAGTCAGATGGGCAACGGCGTCGCCGGATATGGCTGGAGCATTGGCGGATTGTCGAGTATCTCCGTCACGCATTCAAACTATTACTACGACGGCAACGATGCCCGCCCTGCTACCACCGACAGGTATTCCGCCTACTCACTGGATGGCAACCGACTGATTAAAACAGACGAAACGACCACCAAAATTGAATACCAGACAGAGTTCGGGAACATCAAGGTCACTTTCTATGCTCCTTCGGGGGGGTACTATTTTGACGTGCGGTATCCGGACGGGAAAAGAGCTACGTTTGGAACCTCCGGCAATACGTCAGCACAGCTCAACTATCCCGTTACCCGCTATACGGATGCCCTGGGTGGATACATTGACTATGCCTATATATTGATGGATAACGTGTATTATGTCACGGAAGTGAAATACGGCTACGGCTCCACCCAGCACGGGGCAGTGAGATTCAGCTATAATAGCTCGCGAAGCGATGCCGGAACTTTGTACATGGCAGGACGGAGAGTGGAAATGAACAGGCTGCTGACCAAGATAGAGACCTATTACCAATCGTCCGTGCTTCTCAGCACCTATACACTGACCCATGAGACAAGCATCTATTCGTTTCTTTCCCAAATCAGCCTGAAAGTGAACGGCAAGGAAGTGAACCCGCTGATGTTCTACTATGGGAACGGTTCCGGTTCAGGCGCAGGCTATTTCCAAACGGACATGGCTTTCCTTAGTACTTATTTTGCCAACAGCAATGCTCCCGACCTGATTCTTCGCAAGGGCAAGTTCAACTCCCTTGTGGGAAGCGAGGGACTTGTGGCTTATCCTAATTTTAACTCGTATGGTGTTACGGGGCATGACAGCAAAAATAATTGTACGTATGGCAGCCTGTACAGTTCCACACAGTCGCTGCTGATTTACAAAAACCTGGGGGATTACATCTGCACGCCGGTAACGATTCAGGCGGGCAGTGGCTTCCAAACACTGATTCCCGCCGACATGGACGGTGACGGGAACGACGAATTAGTAAGGGTGAACTACGCGCTCAGCGGTAGCAACGCCCTTATTAGCCTTACTACCTACGACAAGAACATGACCGCGCGTACCACTTCCTTTACGGAAGAAGGTTCCTTTACCGAAGGCAGTTGGCGAAGCCCCATACCCAGAACCTTCCTTACAGGCGACTTTAACGGTGACGGAAAAACGGAACTCATGGCGGTAGGCGGCTACAAGACGCCCCGCGGAGACACCCGGGCGCAGTCGACAACCACCCTGTACAATCTTGAATCGAGAACAAAGATTTTTACGGGAACTCCATTCCTGTACGACTACTTCAAAGATGCCCTCTTCTCTATGGATTATAACGGCGACGGAAAGACGGACGTTTGCCTGATAAATGGTAGCGGGACGCATATATACTCCCGGCAGGAAAGCAGTTTTGTGGAAATTGCTTCCACCTACGGCGTCAGGAATACGGATATATCAAGCACCGGCAAAAAGGAATTGCTGGTGCAAGACATCAACGGCGATGGGATAACAGACTTGCTGCTAACTCCCAAGAAGGATGATTATACATTGCAAGCATCTACGCAGCTCTGCGGCGTATGCCAGGGATGCCGGGGTGAGGTTATTGATGATCCCTGGACAGACCCCTTCAATCCGGGCGGTGGTATAGGCGGTGGCCCGGGTGGCGGTATTGACCAACCCATCAGCAGATGTCTGAACCCTATTATCACATATACTAAGCGTCCCAACAGCACGCACCAGACGTGGACATTGCTATCAGGAACCGGAACCGGCTTTGCAAGCAGCACCTTCGAGTTCCTGTCCTATACGGATATAAACTCCAGTAGTGGTGCCAAATACCTGTTCCTGCTTCACGATATCAACGGCGACCGATTTCCGGACATGGCGATGAAATCGGGCAGCCAAGTCAGAGTGTACTTGAATAACAATGGGACATTCAAGACCACGGCCGAGTCGTCGAGAGTAACCATAGACTCTGACTCCCATTTCATTGCAGGAGCCATAGAAAACATGGGCGGTTACCGCACCAGCCAGTGGCTGAGCATCAAGGATGCCTCGGTGACCCCGATATTCTATACGCGCAACGAGGCGCGCGAAAGGATGCTCACCGGCATGATAAACAGCTACGGAGTAGTTGCGAAGACGGAATACGCCAACCTGACGGACGGTTCCTCCTACGGGATGACCGCCAACTACACCTCTTCCTTTCCTCACAACAAGCTGTATGCCGATGTCAACGTGGTTCGCAACACCTACTCCGTATGTAACGGAGAGACGCTGGGTTCCCAATCCTACTATTACAACGACGCCGTTATCCACCGTCAGGGTTTGGGATTCCGCGGCTTCCGGAAAATCACGATGCGCGATTTGAATGCGGGCACGCAGGTAGAACAAACCTTCGACCCTACGCGGTTCGGAGTAATGACGGATATGCTCACCCCCACGACAGAGGTGCACTGTAGCTACAACGTAAACGTCGCGCCCAACAAGTTAACCAGCGTTACGTTAACCTCCAAGGTCGAGATAGACTTGCTGAAAAATAACACCAACATGCTCAGTTACACGTACGACTCTTATGGAAACATAACACGTGAAGTACTCTACCATGGTACTTACGCTACAGTAACCACCGCTAATACTTACGTCAATACGAATAATACCACGACTTACAAGTTAGGCTTCCTGCGCGAACAGGTAACCTCCACGGTACGAGGGACTTCAACCCCGTGGGTGAAGACGAGATCCATATCTTCCTACAACAGCAATTTCCTTCCGTTGACCGAAATACAGTATGTCAATAACCAAATTGTCTCCGAGATTACCCGTTCATATACCAATAACTTGCTTATGCAGGAATCCCTGGAAGAGTATGACTCCGGCAATGAATTGACTACCAGATATGAATATGACACCTACGGCAGGGTTACAAAGAAGACCGACCCCTTGGGCCTGTATGAAACATACCAATACAACAATAAGGGACAACTGGAATCCTCCACGAACCACAAGTCGAAGGCGACCGAGTTCAAGTACGACGACTTCGGAAGGCAAGTGAAGACTATCCACCCGGATGGAGTAGTGGACAGCATCTTGGTGGCATGGGCTTCGAGTGCGGGTTCGGCACTGAGGGTGACCACCGTTACCGCCACCGGCGCTCCGGCTTCTCAAACCTACTACGACGCCTGGGGGCGTGAAGTGCGAAGCGGCAAGCAGCGCTTCGACGGGAGTTATGTATATACGGATAAGCTGTACGACGGAAAGAGCCGTCTCCATAAAGTCTCCATGCCGTTTAAGGGAACCGCCCCCACGCTGTGGAATACATACGCGTATGACACCTACGACCGGATAACCTCACTGCTGTACGCCTCGGGAAAAGAAGACACCTACTCGTATTCCGGCATGAACATCAACACGGAAATAGACGGCGTAAGGAAGACAAATTACTACAACGTTGCGGGCGAATTGGTTGCGATTTACCACTACGGGGCGGGTCCGATAACCTATATTTACCGCCCGGACGGACAGTTGGAAAAGGTAACCGCTCCGGAATATATTGTCACCGAGTTTGAGTACGATATCTACGGCAGGCGGATTGAACTGAATGACCCAAGCCTGGGAGTCACTACCTACCAATATGATGAGTACGGAAACATGATATTGGAAACGGATGCCAACGACGGAACTACAGAGTACGAATATGACGCACACCACCGCCTGACCAAGAAGAAAGTTGCCGGGCAGACAATAAGCTACCTTTATTATCCGGACAACCTGATTAAGTCTGAAACAAACTCGAACGGGACTTCGAAGATATATGAATATGACGATTACCTGCGCTTGAAAACCGTAACGGAAAACAATGTAGATACAAAGTCGCTGAAGAAAACGTACACTTATGCAGGCGGCAACATCTCGGCTCTCGCTTATGCCTCCAATGCAGGAAGTATCGTGACGGAGAACTACACCTACACCAACGGTCACCTGAAAGAGATCAAGCTCAATAACACCACCTCCATCTGGAAGCTGATGAGCGAGAACGCTTTAGGAATGGTTACGAGCGTTACCACCGGAGGATTGACCCGCACCTATTCGTATGACGCCTACGGCAACCCCACGGGCAGAACAGTGAAAAATGGTTCCACGGTGATTCAGAACTCCGGCTACAGCTTCAACCCACAAACAGGCAACCTAACCTCGCGGAAAGACAACGTGCGGAACATTCAGGAAAGCTTCGGGTACGATAACCTGAACCGGTTGACGAGCTTCGCCGGAAAGACCGCAACGTACGGCATTACGGGCAACATCACAAGCATGTCCCATGTAGGAACGTATCAATACCATGCCACCAAGAAGTATGCCCTCGAATTTGTAACTCCTTACGGAAGCACAGTCCCCACGCGCGAGCAGGAAGTCACGTACAATGCCCAGCGGCGTCCCGTGACGATTGCGGAGAACGGCTACACAGCCACATTTACTTACAACGGAGATGGCGAGCGGGTGAAGATGGTTACCAAGCAAGGAAGCACAGTCAAGTCCACGAAGCATTACTGGGGCAACCAGTACGAAACGGAAACGGGAACTGCGGGAAGCAAGGAGATACTCTACCTGGGCGGTGACGCCTATTCCGCACCGGCTGCTTATGTGAAGGAAGGCTCGGGTGCCTGGGCTGTTTACTACCTGTGCGCCGATTACCTGGGAAGCATCACCCACGTGGTAAGTTCAACAGGAACCATCAAGCAAGAGTTAAGCTACGACGCCTGGGGCAGGTTGAGGAACCCTGCGAACCAAACGTTATACGCCGTTGGCTCGGAACCCGCCCTGTTCTTAGGCAGGGGCTATACGGGTCATGAACATTTGACGCTGTTCGGGTTAGTCAATATGAATGCCCGCTTGTACGACCCCGTTGTCGGACGGTTCCTGAGTCCTGACCCTCGTGTGCAGAATCCCGGCGATAGCCAGAACTATAACCGATACTCGTATTGCTTGAATAATCCGCTGAGGTATGTAGACCCGAGTGGAGAAATATGGTGGATCCCTGTATTTTTGGCTGCTGTTTTTGCAGCAGGTAACACGGTCGCTCATGCCATCCGAGGGGATATTCATAGCATTGGAGATGGCTTAAAGTATTTCGCTCAAGGTGCGGTAACAGGTTTGGCATTAGGTTATGCTTGGCAATTTGCACCTTTAATACCTTGGGTGGGCAGTGCAATACAAGCAGGTATGACTTACTATGCTTATGCCCAAGTCCGCGTTGGTGTTTTGGGCATGGTAGGCGGAGCAATTAATGCCGGTTGGAATGGATTGGAGAGAGCTGGAAAATCCTTTTTGGGTAATTTCTACCTGGATGAAAACGATTGGTGGGGTGGAATATTGCAGGGATATACACGCCATACGTGGGAAATGCCACAATCACTCATCGGGCATGGATATACACATATCAGAAATTCTTTTAACAGGGTTGATAGAGTAGATTATTTTGGTGGGGTTACTTTTGCAACCAATGAAAATACAAATTATAATGATGGTGTAAGTATAGGCAATTTTATTAATATAAATATAAAAAAAGAAATCACAAACAATTTTGATGAATATGTCCTTTCCAACCCTCTGTATATGCACGAATACGGACATACGATTGATAGCAGGAGACATGGATTCGCTTATTTGTTTGCAGTAGGGATACCAAGTATTCTTAGTGCAGACAAAGCAAAAAGAGATCCTACCCATCATCATTATGAATCTGGGACAGAAACAAGAGCAAATAGGCGTGCTAAAGAATACTTTAAAAAACATTTCAATATAAATTGGGAATATTATCGTTATCCATTAAGATAATTAATAAAAATGAAAAAAATACATTTAGCAATAGGGGTTGCAATACTTTTTACTAGTTGTAAATGCAACTTGACAGATAAAAGTTATTCTGTTTTTATAGACAATAAATCAGAGTTTGTTATTTCTTCATATTTAGCTTTGGGAGGAAAAGGAGAAACTGCATATCCTGACACATCGTTGCTTTTTGAGAGGAAGTGTGTTGGATATGCGACAAAGCCGGGTAGTAGAGCCGATCAAGCATTGCCTACTTTCACCTATGAAGAATGGTTTGCAATGCTTCCACAAGACACCTTATCTATATTCATTTTCAATCAAGAGGTGTTGAATAATTATTCTTGGGAACAAATTCAACAGGATTACAACATTTTACAGCGTTATGATTTGAGTTTGGAAGATTTTTATAGGCTTTCAGACAAGAATGATAATCCCGTTATAACTTATCCACCTACTGAAGCGATGAGAAATATGAAGATGTATCCACCGTATAGTCAGTAAAAGTAGTTGTGATTTTCAAATCGAATACGGTAGTGTATCCGCTGAAGCAATGACACATTTAAAGTGAGAGAGAATTTCTCTTTCTCTCTCACTTTAATTCCAAATGACTCTTGCATCGCAGTATCAGCATAGGAATTTACAACAGTAGTAAACCATTGAGTGTTGAAAATATAGATTAATTGCTCAAACGTTCTATTTATGAGGACAACAATAAAAGTAATAGCATTATGATGTAAATTGGCCATACTTTAAATATTCACTAAAATAATGTAGAATATGAAAATTAGACATTTTATTATCTGTAGTATCGCAACAATCATCGTCGTACTTGGATGTAAAAAAATCCCAGAAAGAAGTTATTCGGTATGGATGACAAATAAATCAAAAGAAACGATTTCTTCATATTGGGCTTTAGATCCAGAAAGACACAGTTATCCGGACACAACCTTGTCTTTTGGAAAAGAAGAAAGTATTGGATATATAATAAAACCAGGAAACACCTCTTATGGGGGTGTTCCTCTCTTAACAATTGAAGAATGGATTTTACGACTTCCCAAAGATACTTTATCTATTTATATTTTTTCTCAGGACACAGTAAACAAATATAGTTGGTCCGAAATACAATCGGATTATAAAGTCTTAAGGCGTTATGATCTTAGTATAGGAGACATACATGCTCTTTATAATGAATATGATATACCAGATATTCCTTATCCACCCACAGAAAAAATGAAAAATATGAAGATGTATCCGCCGTACCATTAAGATAATCAATAAAATGAAAAAAATACATTTAGCAATAGGAGTTGCACTACTTTTTATGAGTGGTAAATGCAACTGCGTAGATAATAGTTATCCTGTTTTTATATATAATAAATCGGAGTTTATTATTTCTTCATATTTAGCTTTGGGAAGAACAGGACAAACTGCATATCCTGATACATCGTTGCTTTTTGAGAAGAAGTGTGTTGGATATGAGACAAAGCCGGGCGATAGAGCCTATCAATCATTACCTACTTTCACCTATGAAGAATGGTTTGCAATGCTACCACAGGACACCTTGTCTATATTCATTTTCAATCAAGAGGTATTGGATAATTATTCCTGGGAACAAATTCAACAAGATTATAACATTTTACAGCGTTATGATTTGAGTTTGGAAGATTTTTATAGCCTTTCAGACAAGTATGGTAATCCCGTTATAACTTATCCGCCTACTGGAGCAATGAGAAATATGAAGATGTATCCACCGTATGGTCAGTAAAAGTCGTTGCAGTTTTCAAACCGGATACAGTGGTGTATCCTCCGAAGCAATGACACATTTAAAGTGAGAGAGAATTTCTCTTTCTCTCACTTTAATACCAAACGATTCTTACATTAGTAATATTGGTGTAGGATTTTACAATGCGAGCAAATAATATAAAAATATGAACTATTTTTCATGGAAACAACAATAAAAGTAATAGCATTATGCTTATTGTCATGCATATTGTCAGCATGTCCGGGAATAAGCAAAGTGCAAGTAGAAAAACTGAAAATTACTTTAGCAAATATGGTGTAATATGGAAAGAAGAAGATAATCCAACTTGGTAAAAAACATGATTATGAAGAAGATATTTTTAAGCAGTTTATTATTGTTATTTTCTCAGTGTAAAGATGATGGATTGGCACGCTATATTGATTTTTACAATAATTCAGATAAGCCTATCTGTTATTATATGCCTTGGGAGGATGGAGTGTTTTATCCGGACACTATTTTGCCTAACATTATTCCCATGCCTTATAAACCTTTCCCATTTAACAAGTATTCGAATGCTAATTTTGGGAACCCGGGACCGAATGAAAATACTCTTTTCGCAATGTTTCCAACAGACACTATGTCTATTTTCTTTTTTGATCCTGATACATTGGCAAAATATGAGTGGGAGACTATCAGGCAAGATTATAAAATATTAGTACGCTACGATTTAAGTCACAATGATTTGAAAGCATTAGATTGGCGTATTTATTATCCACCCACAGAAAAAATGAAAAATATGAAGATGTATCCGCTGTACCATATAAGATAATTAATAAAATAAAAAAAATACATTTAGCAATAGGAGTTGCAATACTTTTTATGAGTGGTAAATGCAACTGCGTAGATAATAGTTATTCTGTTTTTATAGATAATAAATCGGAGTTTGTTATTTCTTCATGTTTAGCTTTGGGAAGAACAGGACAAACTGCATATCCTGATACATCGTTGCTTTTTGAGAAGAAGTGTGTTGGATATGAGACAAAACCGGGCGGTAGAGCCTATCGAGCATTGTTTACTTTCACGCATGAAGAATGGTTTGCAATGCTACCACAGGACACCTTATCCATATTCATTTTTAATCAAGAAGTGTTGAATAATTATTCCTGGGAACAAATTCAACAGGATTATAACATTTTACAGCGTTATGATTTGAGTTTGGAAGATTTTTATGCCCTTTCAGACAAGTATGGTATTCCCGTTATAACTTATCCACCTACTGGAGCAATGAGAAATATGAAGATGTATCCACCGTATGGTCAGTAAAAGTCGTTGTAGTTTTCAAACCGGATATTGTATTTAGATTCAGTACTTGGTACAGCTTGTTTACACCACAGTAGGTATAGCGAGCACTTAAAAGTACAATCATTGCATCAGGTGGCGGAGAAGCTCTCCGCCATGATAACCGCTGGTTTAAGGTGGATGCCAGTTATAAAGGGATGAAGTATTTTGAGAAACACTATGGTAGTGAACGGTAGTGTATCCTCCTAAAGAATGAAAATTTTAAGCGTAGTTGATAAGTTCTATTTCGACTTTGAATAACAAAAATACCAACCTGCATTATCCATACTGTAGCCGCAGATAAAGTGCTCCGATAGGGAGGATACGCTTCGTTCCAAAGCCTGGAACATTTTGTTTCGCTATGCAATACATTTTGTTTCACCGTATTGAAACTCTTTGTTCCAATGTGAAATACACTTTGTTTCATTACGATGGAACAAAGTGTCTTTCACATTGGAACAAAGAGTTTCAATACGGTGAAACAAATAGTTTCAGCCCGGTGAAACAAAA
>NZ_DBDF01000139.1 GCF_002293435.1 Bacteroides sp. UBA939
GAAGCAATAGGCAGTCGAGTAACCATAACTACCGGCTTTGCCGGTCGAAAAAATTTAATAAAATGCAAATTCGAATATTTAACATACCACTCACCGATACGGGAGAGAACTTGGCAGAAATGAACCGCTTTCTGGCAGGATGCAAGGTGTTGGAAGTGGAACAGCGCTTTTTTCAAAATGAAAAGGGCGGTGGCTGGAGTTTTTGCATCAGATATATTGACTCCGGAACAAATAATACAATTGGACAAGGAAGCGGGGGAAGTAAAGGCAAAGTAGATTACAAAAATGTGTTGTCCGAAAGTGAGTTTGCCGTTTTCTCGCGTTTGCGTGAAATACGCAAAGCGTTGGCTCACGAAGACGGTATCCCTGCATACGCTGTGTTTATTGATGAGGAACTGGCAGGAATGGCGCGGTTACCTAAACTGACGGAAAGTGCAGTAGCCGCTATCCCCGGTATAGGAGAAAAGAAAATGGCCAAATATGGAAAAACAATGATTGAACAATATAATAAGGAAGTATGAAACGCCAAGGGTATCTCATTGAGCAAATTGCCGACCCCAATAACTTGCGGCTGGCATTTTGGAAAGCAAGGAAAGGCAAGGACGGTAAAACCTGTGCTGAAGAATTTCGTGCTTCATTGGATACTAATCTTATAGAACTACGCAATGAGTTGTTGTGCGGAGAAGTACAAATGGGCGATTACCACTATTTCAAGGTCTACGACCCAAAAGAGCGCACAATCTGTGCCGCCCCCTTTCGGGAGCGAGTGTTGCATCACGCCATTATGAACGTATGTCACCCTGTTTTCGAAAGCTTCCAAACCGACGATAGCTATGCCACACGTCGAGGCAAAGGACAATATGCAGCGTTGGACAAAGCTCGTGCGCATACTTGTCGTTATAAATGGTTCTGTAAATTGGATGTGCGCAAGTTTTTCGATAATGTTGACCATGAAACGCTTTATGACAAAATATGCCGGAAATTCAAAGATCCTAAGCTTCTGACGGTTTTTCGTACCATTATCGACAGCTATTCCGTCACTCAGGGCAAGGGTATACCGATAGGAAATTTGACAAGCCAGTATTTTGCCAATTTCTATTTGGGTTATGCCGACCATTATGTTCGTGAAAGGTTACATGTTCCGGCTTATGTTCGCTATATGGACGATATGGTGTTGTGGCACAACGACAAATCAGAACTTTTGAGAATATCTCGCGAATTGGAATGCTATATAGCGTCACAATTGAAAATGAGACTCAAACCTGCATGCGTCAATACCACGGAGAAAGGTATACCGTTTCTGGGATATGTACTCTTCCCCGATAAAGTGCGATTGAACAGGAACAGCAAGAAACGTTTTAAACGAAAAATGAAAAATTATGAAGCGAAGTTAGAGACAGGAGAATGGACGGAAAGGGAGTGTGCGCGACATATAGAGCCATTAGTGGCTTTCACCCGTTATGCGGAAACATTACAGTTGCGACGTTCTCTTCTAAAGACATCGGAAACAGACCATAAACGGGTTCGAACCGCGTGAATCGCGGCGGCAGCTGGAACAACAACGCCCAGAACTGCCGCTCGGCCAATCGCAACAACAACACCCCGGGCAATCGCAACAACAATCTTGGCTTCCGGGTGGTGCTTGTTCCTTAGCTCAAGACGTCCGGCGGATACCGGATATAGTGAACCGGTCTGTTTGCGAACCTCACTGTATGAGGTTAATCAGATAGTAGGGCATTCCTAACTGGTAGCACGGTCGAAAGTTAGGAATGCAATTATGGATAATGAAGGAACAATTATGAAAGTATTTGAAATATACCGGTAAAAACTCAATATGATGATATGGAACTAACAACAAATCACAGTCTCCAGAGCGGAAAGTACCGTATTGTGGAGAAGATAGGTCGCGGCGGCTTCGGCATCACCTACCGCGCATTGTGGCAGGCCACCGTCAGCGGGCCGATGGGCGAAATGCAGACTGCCATCCCCGTGGCGGTCAAAGAATTCTTCTTCGAGGACTATTGCACACGCGATGCGACTACCTCTGCCGTGATAATAACTTCGGCGACCGGGCGCGAGATGTTCGACCGCTTCAAGAACAAGCTTAAGAAAGAGGCGCAACTGCTCTCAAAACTGCGTCATCCCAATATCGTCCGCGTATTGGATGTATTCGAGGAGAACAACACGGCGTATATCGTAATGGCGTTCGTGGAGGGTGAATCGCTTCGGGACAAACTTCGACGCGAAGGAAAGTTGGACGAACGGACGGCTTTGCGCTATGCCCGCCAGTTATGCGATGCCTTGTCGGAAATTCACGGTAACAAGATACTGCACTTGGACATTAAGCCGGGCAATATTCTTATTGACAAGAATGACAATGTGCAGCTTATTGACTTCGGCATCAGCAAGCAGTACGATGACTCCCATCAGGAAACCAGCACAACGCCTGTGGGCATCAGCAAGGGGTTTGCGCCTCTGGAGCAGTACTCCGGCGTACGGGAGTTCCTGCCCGCTGCGGATGTCTATGCCGTGGGGGCTACGCTCTACAATATGCTCACAGGGAAGATACCGCCTGAGGCGATACTGTTACTTAATGAACCACTGAAACCCGTATCGGATTATGTATCGGGTATTGATGCAAGGATAGAGCATGCGATAGCGAAAGCTATGTCGTCCAGATATACCGACCGTCAGCAAAGTGTTGAGGAGTTGAAACGGGATTTGTTCTCGAGCGATGCGGTGACAGACTTGTCGGGAGAGGGCTTATCTGGTAATGCGAATGATGAAACGGTAGTGGACGACATGAGGGGAGGACGCACAGTTAATGATGATATTGACAGGACTGCTCCGTCTGCAGCTTCCGGAGGTAGAAGAATACCTGTAGTTCCTGTAAGTGAAAAAAAGGCTACGGTTTCTGCAAGAGAAGAAATACCTACTCCGGTTTCTACGAATGGTAAAAAGAATATCGGGACATCTCCCGTTAGTGAGAAGCATAATCGTAATAAGTATATAACCTTCGGAGTATTTGGTGTTTTGCTGGCTGTTATCCTGTTTATTGTTTTTAAACCGAACGAAACGGCTGTACCTGTGATTGGCACGTTGGGTATAGTTGTCGACTCAACGGCTGTGGGGGATGTAACTGTCCCTACCGCACCGCAGACAAAACAATCTGAAAAGAATACTATTGAAGACCAACGGCGCCGCGAGGCGGAAGATGCCGAGAGAAAACGTCTGGCAGAAGCAGAGGCGGAAAAGAAACGCCAAGCGGCAATAGCCAATGCCGAGCCTGAGATGGTTTACGTTCAGGGCGGCGCGTTCCAGATGGGTAGTGAAAGCGGTTTTGACAATGAGAAACCTGTTCACCAAGTCACAGTGAGTAGTTTTTACATTGGCAAGTATGAGGTTACTCAGGCTCAGTGGAGGAGTGTTATGGGTACTAATCCATCTCATTTCAAGGGAGATAATCTGCCTGTGGAATCTGTTAGTTGGACTGAAGCCCGAGAGTTCGCCTCCCGCCTGAGTACTGCTACGGGCAAACGTTATCGCCTTCCTACTGAAGCAGAATGGGAATATGCTGCCCGCGGTGGTAATAAGAGCCAGGGTTATACCTACTCTGGAAGTAACACTCTTGGTAATGTAGCATGGTGTACAGATAACAGCGGTAGCACCACCCATTCCGTTGGTACGAAATCCCCCAATGAATTGGGCATTTACGACAT
>NZ_DBDF01000025.1:0-13518 GCF_002293435.1 Bacteroides sp. UBA939
GAGGAGAATAGAGATACTCTTATTAATCACTAATCATTAATCACTTATCATTAATCACTAATCACTAATCATTAATCACTTATCATTAATCATTAATCACTAATCACTAATACTAATCACTAATCACTGCTCCGCTCCGCTTCGCTAAATTCTCATTCATAATATAAACTATTTATGACGAGGCACTCAGAGTTTATACTATGTACACTGTAGTAAATCATTCTTCAATGTTTCTCTTTCGTTGCAGCGCTTCCAGAAAATAGTAATCAGCATAGTTGAGCGGAACGTCTATTTCACTGTTATGAGGAATACTACCCACGCTGTGCATCAGCAGGAAATTCCCGTTTGTCCCCACCGGCGCCAGATAGGCGGGGGATGCCAACGACTTCATGATGCGGTCGGCATATTCCTTGTAAGCACCGGGGGACTCTACGGGGGACGTGCTAAGTTCATATAATGCGGAGGCGATAATAGCGGCGGAAGAAGCGTCACGCGGTTCATTCGGGATCTTGTGAGCATCCATATCCCAGTAAGGAACCAAGTCTTCAGGCATATTCTTGTGGTTCTTCATAAACCGGAAAGTCTTAACGGCCTGTTCCAGATATTTTCTGTCTTTGGTTTCGCGGTAACATACGGTATATCCATAGATAGCCCATGCCTGCCCTCTTGCCCATGCCGATTCGTCGGCATACCCTTGCGCTGTCTGGCGATGGCGTACTGTTCCGTTTTCAATGCTATAGTCTATCACGTGGTAGCAACTTCCGTCCGGACGGAAATGTTCCTGAAGAGTACGGTCGGCATGCGAAACGGCTATCTTGTAATAAGTTGAATCGTTCGATAAACGGGTAGCGTGAAAGAGGAGTTCCAGATTCATCATGTTGTCGATAATAACGGGACATTCCCAACCGCGTTGTGCCTGCCAGCTATTACCGTTGACATTCCAACTCTGAATTACTCCCGGAATTTCACGGAACCGGGTACTAAGCGACTTGGCAGCTTCGACAATCACGCCGGCATAGTACTGTTCGCCTGTCAGACGCAGCGCGTTGCCATAGCTGCACTCGATAATGAAACCTACGTCGTGATGCCATGTCAGTGTCTTGCCTTTTTCTATTTTTGCTGTCAGTGCTTTTGCGGCTGTGAGGAAAGCAGTATCTCCGTTCATCTCGTAGAGATACCAGAGGCTACCGGGGAAGAAACCTGAACGCCAGTCCGAATATCCACAATAGTGGACACTACCATCTGCCTTGAGCGTTACGGGATTGAGCCATTTGCCTTTGGCTTTCATACCGTCGAGTTCCATGCCGATTTGTCTGGTTGCTAAATCAATGTTGGTTTGAACGAACGAATTGTTTTCACATGCCGTCAATGCGAGCGAGAGGAATATTGCTATTCCTAAAATCTTCTTAATCATCGTAGGGTTTATTTAATTTGAATATTGAATTTATATTCTCCGCGTGCGGTCTTACCGTTTGCCGTCAGACAAATTCTGTGGATCTCACTGCCCCAGACGTTTGATAAGCGGCGGTCATCGAGTTTGACGGTTTCGATGGAGGCGGTGAAGACTTCCGCATCGTAAACAAGCTCTGCTGTTTTACCTTTTATACTTATATCAATGACTCCTTTATTTATGATTCTCGCCTCGCCCCAAGTCATGAAGTGCACAACATTCGCAACATCGGGGTTGCTTATATCAAATCGATCCGTTATGTGGAGTCCCTTTTTCTTCAACGCATAAGTGCGCACCCACGAGTTTATGTTTCCTTCCTGCGGATATGCTTTGCCGATGTCGAGACTGAATGTATTCTTGTTTTTGTCGAACTTGACGTTTGCCGAGCGGTATCGCTTGCCGTACCTTTGCTGAAAGCCGTTGATTCGCGGCAGGTTGTGATAATCGCTTTGCATAGTCCAGATGGTGTACCTGTCTCTGCCGAACGTCTTGCCGGTATATGTGCCTACGCCTGCATCAATAAACACGGGGGTGTTGTCAACATACAGATTGAATGTGCCGGTGTCGTTATGATTATGGCTTTCATCGTTGTATCCGCCTTTGGCTGCAAAGAACAGGCAGTCGTTCGTCATGTAACAGAACTCGGTGCCCGCATACCATGTATAGGCGGGATGGCGGAAGTTTGCCGCAACCGTCTCCAACTCCTTATGATAAAGGAAAGACTGTAATAGCCGGAACATGTCTCTGTTGACGTTTATTTTCCTTTGGGGATTTAGCTTTTCCATGTAGGCGGCGTAGCCTGTCATCAGTTCGCTGCCCGTATCCTTGCCGAAGCGGTAGACAAATCCCGCTTCGCCTCCACCTTTGGCGGAAGCATCGGCAAAGTTGACTACCCAGCCATCTCCTACATACGAACGTACAATGTATTCGCCGAGATTGCGTACAATGGGCTGATGGAAGATATCAATCTTTCCGGCAGTTCCCATTGACAGCATTTTCAGGTAGTCGTAGAGTTTTCCGGCAGCATGTCCCCAATACGAGGGACCTTCTTCACATGCTCCGTCATCCTTTACGTAATTAAGAAACTGGTCTACCGAAACCATCGTGGTATATACGGCTTCCGCCAGTCGTTCGGGGTCGTTCTCAAGCAGGAAGAAGCATTGCAGCACGTTGGCGTTGCACCACACATTCCAGTTGTTTACCAGCGTACCTTCCCCGGCGTTCTTCGCCTGCCACCAAAAGGGGTGCTCACCCATGTAGGCATCGAGTGTACGGGCTTTTACTTCCTTGTAAAGCCGTTGTGATACCGTTGGGGTCACCTTGTCCATTTCAGCTTTCAGGTAATAGTATATCCACGCCATCACTGCCGAAAGATCGCCGGAAGCAAGGTCTATCACATGCCACGATGTATCGGGCAACGAGCGTTTTGAAGCCTGATATGGACCGATGTGTGCAGGCGATACCCACGAAGTCATTTCGCTGAAGTAATAGACTCCGTCGATAATATCGTCGATGAATCGTCCTTTCCCCTCAGCAAGTTCTGCGAGGAAGAGTTTGTTGAGTGCGGTTACGTTGGCGCTGAAAGCATTGTCGGCAATACTACGATTGCCCGTGCGTTCGTATTCAATGTAGTCGGTAGCTTTGATGTACCTCCACCGGTAGTCGAGACAAGATTCACCATCTTCGATAAGCTGCTGGCGGTAGTCACCCAAAAACGCATTCCAGCCCTCGCGGTCGGCGTAGGCAGGATACGGAACCCATTTTTGGTTGAGTACGACGGTAGATTCTACCTTTTGCAAATCAGCAGTGTGTTGCAGTATATCGCGCTTGGTGTAGGATTGCAATGTCATTGAAAGCACCGCAAGCAATATGAAAGAAGTCAGTTTGTTTACGAATGGCATAAGCATGGATGAATTGTTTTTTTAACGTGAGTTCGACGGCATCTTGATTCCCGGATTTGCCGGTGTATCTGTCTTTCAGAGAAGCGAAACGACAGACACACCGGTAATCAAATTCATCAATACATCCAACCCGGAGTCTTGGTCAGATTCTTGTTCTTCTCAACTTCCGCAGCCGGAACAGGCCAGCAGTAGAAATAGTCGCCCGGCCACTGGTAGGTCGTACCACCTGTACTTTCCGTTCCGCCCCAAGCATTTTGTGCATTCACCTGCGCATATTTGGTTTCCTTGAGTGTTTTCCATCGCATTTCGTCGAAGAAGTTAACACCCTCACCCATCAGTTCGCGACGGCGTTCATCGCGTACATAGTTGCGGGCAATAGTCTGGTCGGCAAACGAAGCATCCATAGTAGGAACACCTACACGGTCGCGTATTTGCTTCACGAGTGATTTCGCCTTTGCCAAATGTTCCGATCCACCCTGTTCAACCTCTGCCTCAGCCCACATCAGCAACACGTCGGCATAGCGAATTATAGGTTCGTCGACAGGATTTTGCTCGCGGCGCATGTATTCAAGTCCCTCTCCTACAAATTTGCGATGGATGTACTTGAATTCGGCCTGTGCGTTACAGCTTCCGGATGTATAATAAGTAGCGGGAAGCGCTGTATTAGTCTTAGGTTCCGCAGCAGCTTGGTCGGCATAATACTTACCTGCAACCGGCCAACGGTAAGTGTACCATGCTTCTTCGGAAGAGTTACTGTTCACACCCCGGAAATCGGCATAAGGAGTCACTACATTCATGGCTAAGCGCGGGTCGCGATTGGCATAGGCTTCTTTCAAACGGGCTTCGTTACCCTCCGCCAAATAGAGTTCCTGAATGTTTGCGTCAAGTTTGGTAAGCTCGGTATTAATTGCAGTAGTGGTAGCGGCAGTAATCTCATTACCGTCAAGCAATTTATCGCGTAGAAAATAAACCTTGCGATTCTTGGTTCCCGATGCACTGATCTCGTCCCAGTTGGGAAAGAAGTGTTTCCAGTCGAAAGGTCTCACAGTGTTGGCATCAACCACTTCTTCGTAAAGGTCCACAAGCATGGGTGTTACCTGCAAGTCTGTCCAGCAGCCTCTTGAATCTTTCGCACCTTGTTGAAAGGCTGCGGTAAATTTCTGTATACCCGTTCCATATCCTGTAGGGTCTTCAATATACTGCACGCTCATGATCATTTCTTCACAACGTTCGTTTTCCACCTTAAACAACTTACGGTAGTCGGAGGACAATCCATATCCCATCTGGCCAACCTTTTCAAAGTCGGTAGCCGCTTCCGAATAGCTTTTTGTAAGCAGATACGCACGTCCGCGCAGTGCATAGGCGGTACCTTTGCTTACACGTCCTTCGCCTTGAATGTCATTGTTCTTCAGGTTGGGTTCGTTGATGGCGTCAGTCAGGTCTTGAATGATGGCAGCCCAAACGTCGGACTCAGGCGATTGCCCGCGGTCATACTTGTCAGGGTCTACCGATTCGAGGTAGAGAGGTACGCCAAACCCGTCGCGACCGAACATTTCGTTGAGCCGCATATAGAAGAACGCACGCAGAGTTTTGCATTCCGCCACCAATCTTGCTTTCTTTTCGTTATTAATAGGAGCCAGTGCAATCTGTTCGATAGCAGCATTGGCACGGTTAATACCCGAATAACACCATTTCCAGTGGTAGGAGAAGCGCGTATTGCCGGCTGTTACGTTCGAAGCGAAAAGACCGTCGATACCATATTCGCCTTGACCGGTCATGCCGTATGCTTCAAATCCATAGTAACCTATATCATTGCTTGCTCCGACAATCTGATTACCATTGATGGGACGTTGCAGCGAATAATAAACACCGATTACACCTTGATCGACAAGAGCCTCGGTAGTCCACATGGTGGATTGTGATATTTTATTGCTTGGAGCCGTATCCAAGAGTTCTGTACAGCTTACCATGCCTGCCATTATAGAGAGGGCGGTAGCCGAAAGTATAATATAATTCTTCATGATTGATAAAATTTAGAATGTTACTGAAACACCGCACGAAAGCACTCTCGATATAGGATAAACCGTCAGCGAAGTACCTACTTCGGGGTCTATGCCCCGGAAGGCTGAACTTTTAATGGTCAAGAGGTTCTCGCCTGCCACGAACACACGGCAGTTGTTGATACCCGATGGAGCAATCCACTTCTTGGGCAGCGTGTAGCCAATCTGCAATGACTTCAGTTTCAGGTAAGACATGTTATACAGATAGAATGTGGAGTTTGTCATAGACGATGACGAAGTCAACAGTCTTGGATACTTCCCATTGATGTTTGCATTCGAATCGGTAGCGGGGTCATAAGCAGGACCAAGTTCTTTAAAGTCATTGTAAGCAGCCATCGCATCGTAAGAATAATACAGTGAATAAGCATCCGACGGCATGGTATCGCCAACGTTTCCAAGGTGAGAACCGTTTGCTCCGCGTTCGTTCAAGTAACCATATACGCCCAGACGTGCAGCCCATTGCATACTGAGATCGAATCCTTTCCATTCGGCATCCAGACTAAGACCGAACAACCATTTCGGAGTGGTAGTCTTACCGGTGAATACCTTGTCGTCAGTACCGCCATAGATACCGTCGCCATTGTTGTCGTTCATCAGCACCTGTCCGTACCAGAGGTTAGCTGCTTCCGGACCTACTTTCGTATTACTGAAGTTATAACCTGCTGCAATCATCTGTTGCACCCATTCGAGGTCAGCTTTTGTACGAATCATACCGTCTTTCGGGCCTCCTTTGGGATTGACTGTTCCGTCGGCATTTTTGTATTGTCCGCTTCCGCTATAAGGTGTTTGGAGGAACCATTCGTCAATCGAGTGTCCTTCCACACGGCGGGTATCGCCACCGGTTGTTACATCCGCAAGGTTGGTATAGCGCCATACTCCGGAATTGCCGAATGCATCATTCACGGTTTCATCGAACTCATATTTAAGCGCTCCGTTATATTTGGTAATTTTGTTGCTGTTGTAGGTAGCGTTCAGTACAGCGGAATACCTGAAATCTTTGATTCTATCGTTCCATGTAAGGTTGAGTTCCAGACCTTTGTTGTTCATCTCATACATGTTCGCCTTCTGAGACGAGATACCGTTACCTACTGTCAGGTACATAGGAACATCACCAAGCATGTCTTTTGTATCGCGGTTGTAGTACTCAAACTCAAGCCCGAGGCGGTCGTCAAGGAAACGTGCTTCAAAACCCACATTGGTGGTATAAACCTTTTCCCAGGAGAGAGTCAGGTTAGATTGTGTCTGCTGAATGATACCGTTCTGTATGGACTCATTGAACACATTGTTGACCTTGCCGTAAAGAGCCTGCCATGCATAGTTGCCCGAAACCACGTTACCGAGCGAGCCGTATGAAGCGCGGAGCTTCAGGTAATTAACGTATGGTTTGACGGGTGCATAGAAATTTTCTTCACTGATGCGCCAAGCGATAGAACCCGACGGGAAGAAACCACCGCGATGCCCCGGTGCAAAACGGGATGACTGGTCTTCGCGTCCGTGCAATTCGAGGATATACTTGCCGTCGTAAGAGTAGCCGATACGACCGAAATAGGAAATCATTGCATAACCTCTAAGCTCGGCATCTGTCGGCGCTCCGATTGATACCATTTCGGCAGCCGAAGTAATGTCTGTTACACTCCAGTCAAGCAAACCTTTCTTTTGTGCATCGAAGCCCGTCGACTCTGTCCAATACTGTTCATAACCCAACAATCCCGACACGTCGTGTTTACCGAACGTATTGTTATAACGAAGCAACAAGTTGGCAGTATACGCACGCGAGTTGTAGCTATAGCGATATGTTGTTGCCTGGTCGAGAGTTGAATTTCCTTCCTTGGGATTTTCGAGACTTTCGCGGAAACTGTATCGGGGTTGCAACTGGCTGTAATGCTTATCGTTGCGGAAATACTCGTTATAGTTGAAACGCGCTTCCCCTTGCAGTCCTTTCAGTCCGAGGTTAGCGATAGCATACCAAGTTGTGTTGAGGCGAGTGTATTCGTTTTGTCCGCCTTCGGCGGCAATCTGCTGGAGGATATTATCTTTATTGGTAGTGTTTGGGTCTTCGGAAGCACCATACTTTCCTTGATATTCAGGAGTTATTCCCGGGAAAGCCTGCATAAGATAAGTCATCGAGACACTGCCCGGATCTTTATATTCCTTCGTCATCCAAGTCTGGGTACCGAGAGTGAAAATCTTGGCAATCTTTGTCTCTACGTTTGTGCGTATATTAAAGCGTTCCATACCTGTGTTGCGCACTGTACCGGGATTGTTCTGATAACCGATTGAGAGCATATAGGTGGTATTTTCGTTACCGCCCTGAACAGACATGTTATACTTCTGGTAATGATTGGGTTGGAACAGAACCTGTGCCCAGTCGGTATTAGGGAAGGCAAGCCAGTTTGGAATCTGGACACCGTCAGAGTTGGTGTACATTCCGTTGGGATTCTTGTCTGCCTCGCGCCATGCGTCGATGCTGCTCTGCGCATAGTCATCCGAACTCGAAGTAGGGTTAGCGTTGCGTTTGGCTACGTTGTGAAGATGCATCCAGTCGGCAGTGCTCGACATAAAAGAGAGGTCTGTCATTGGTTTTGTCTGCGCAAAGAGAGCGGAGAAAGTAACGCGTGGCTTTTCGTTACGTCCTTTCTTGGTAGTGACAAGGATAACACCCGCACCTGCACGCGAACCGTATATGGCAGCAGCGGCAGCATCTTTAAGGATTGAGATGGACTCCACGTCTTCGGAGTTGAGTACAGTCATGTCACCCGGTGTGCCGTCGATAAGTACAAGGGGCGAACTGCCGTTGGTAGAGGTTACGCCTCGCACCTGGATAGCTACATTTTCAGCACCCGGCGCACCACTCTGTTGTGTTACGCGAACACCGGTTGCAAGTCCTTGTATGGCGCTCGAAAGGTTCATTACCGGCCGGTTTTCGAGTTTGTCGGAACCAACGGTTGAAATAGAGCCTGAAACACTCACTTTCTTCTGTACGCCATAGCCTACAACCACTACTTCTTCCAGAGTTTCGGAATCGTCTTCCAGTCTTATTAAAAGAGAAGAGGAAGTACCTACTTTTATCAATCTTGTTTTGTATCCGATAAAGGATACTTTGAGTGTAGCATTGTCCGCTACATTTTCCAATACGAAGTTACCGTCGACATCGGTAATAACCCCGTTGGTTGTGCCTTCCACTACAACATTGGCGCCGATGATCGGTTCACCTGTGTTGTCCGTTACGGACCCTTTTATAGTCTTATTAACAGTGATACTTGCTACAACGTCTGTAGAGGAAGACAGAATGTCCGAAGCCCATCCTGAACTTGTAGCAATCAACATGAACAAAGCTCCCAATACCCATCTTTGGGGCATGAAGCTACAATGCAAATTGAGTTTTTTCATACGTATTATACTAAATGTTACGCCGCAAAAGTACATGCCTTAAGCAAGGATGGCTATAAAAATAGTCTATTGCAGTATGAAAATCGTCCAAAAGTAGTATATCAACAGGCAGAGATAGCTGTTATCCACCCAGCAACCTGTATTGTTGCGGGGTGTATTCGAACAGTTTCTTAAAACACTTACTGAAATAAACGTGTGAACTGAAACCGCAAAGGTCACTCACTTCCGCAATAGGAATATCCGGTGACTGTTTGAGCAAGGATGCCGCATACTTCAACCGGAAGTTTAAGATGAAATTATTGGGTGTCATGCCTGTAAGCGCCTTGAATTTCTGGAATAGGGTGGAACGTCCGAGCATCAGTTCAGTTGCAAGTATGGAAACGTCAAACTCCGTATTGTCGATGTATCTTTCAATGATTTCGGAAGCACGTATCAGCAAATCCTTGTCCAACGGATTAATGGAAGTCAGATCTATCTCGGAGAGCGGTTGCTTGCTAAATTGTTGCCGAATCAATATACGGTTGCGTACCAGATTGTTGGCTCGTGCCAGCAGCAGTTGTGTATTAAAAGGTTTCGTGATGTAATCATCGGCTCCCCGGTTCAAGCCTTCAATGCTTTGTTCAATGGTGTTGAGGGCTGTAAGCAGTATAATCGGAATATGGCAAAGGTCGATATTGTTTTTCATTTGCAGGCACATCTCAATACCGTTCATTTGAGGCATCATAATATCACTGATAATAAGATCCGGTTTCCGGGTACGCGCCTTTTCGAGTCCCTCAACCCCATTGCTTGCACAAACTACTATATAATAAGGTGAAAACAACTCATTGAGTATTTTCAGGAGTTCCCTGTTGTCTTCTACAATCAGCAGAGTATGCGAATTCTCTTCCGGCGGTTTGTTGCCGGCAACTGCCGTATTATTCTCTCCTGCCATACCGGCAACTTCCGTGTCAGGCATCCCATTCCTCGGATCGTTCTCTTTATTTTCCGATGAAAGCCGGATGCTTTCGTCATTAGTAAAAAGTTCGGTTGTTATAGAGAGTTGTATGGTAAATACACTTCCTTCTCCGACAGTACTTCGCACAGAGATAGTTCCATAATGTCTTTCCACGATACTCTTTACCAATGCCAGCCCTATACCCGTTCTGTTCACATTCACACTGTTGTCCCCTCTGAAAAACTGCGTGAATACCATCGGGATATCTTTTTCGGAGATACCTACTCCATTGTCTTGAATATTGATTTTCAGTTTATTATCCGCTATGCTTCCGGTTAACGTAATTTTCCCGTTGTCCGGCGTATATTTAAAAGCATTGGAGAGTAACTCGAAGAAAACCTTTTCCATTAGGTGGGCATTATACCAACAATCGAATGGGATATCCGGACATTCAAACGTATATACAATATTTCGTTGATGTGCATAATCAACGAATGACAGATATATTTCTTGCAGCAAAACCTTCAGGTTGGAGTATTGCAACGTAAGTGGTGTTTGCTTCTGTTCCAGCCTTCTGAACTCAAGCAATTCGGTAATCAACGTATTCAGGTGGTGGGCATTCTTCCTGATTTTGAGTAAATGATTATAAATAAACGAACTGCACTTATTGTTTTGCAATAACAAGTCGATATGACTGATGATAAGCGTAAGCGGTGTTTTGAACTCATGGCTGACATTGGTAAAGAAGGCGAGTTTTTCTTGATTACCTTTTTCTATATGTTGTTTTTCAAAGCGTTCTTTTTCTAACGAGAACAAGAGTATGCGTTTGGATATTTTGCTTGAAATATAGTAGTAGGAACAGCTTACCACTACGCCGATATACAAAAGCCATGCCCACCAGGTGTTATACCACGGTGAGGTAATCGTTATCAACAGGCTTATTTCCTGAGGGTTGCGTTCAGTGGTGGAAAGGCGTAGAGTATATTTGCCGGGTGACAGGTTGGTGTAGTGCAATTCTGCCTGTTTAGTGTTAATCCACTCATCGCTAAATCCTTCTAATTTGTATTTGAATTCATTTTTGGATAATCCCGAATTAAACTCAGATAATGCAAAAGAGATGATAAGATTATTCTGATCATGCTTTAACGTAAGTTCTTTCGTATAGGGAAGTGATTGGGAAAGGATGTTTGTCTTGTCTCCCGGATAGATAGGTTGGTTGTTTATCTGCAATTCCGAAAAGAATAAATTGGAATGATTGCTGTATGTAGCATCAAACTCACTTTCCAGAAAAGTGGTTATTCCTTTGGTATCTCCAATGTAAATACGTTTATCTGCCGTTGTAAGAATGCCACATTCGTTGATAATATGCGCAGATGAAGACAAGTTTGGTATGTTGATAGTAGTAAAGCTCTCTTTCTGCGGGTCGTAGCACGTCACTCCTTTATTGTATGTGAAGAGAACTTTTCCATCTTCCGTCGTGCAGATGTTATAACAATAATTGCTGGGCAGTTGTTTCTTCTCGAAAGTATAGTTAGTTATTTGGCGGGTGTGTTTGTCAAAGAAAAACACGCCATTTCCCAGTGTACCTACGTACACGCCTTCTCCGGTTGCCTTGATACGTGTTATTTGACCTGTACTGATGGTAAAACGTTCAATTTCTCCAAGGCTATCCGGTGGCACACAAGTGATATAATTGCCGGCTGCCAGATAGATATAACCGTTAGGGTCTAAATCAAAATTCTCGTAAAGATTGGGTGGAAGATGTATTTTTGTAAAGGTATCGGTTGAAGGATCCAGTTTGAAAAATCCGTTGCGCGAAGAAATATACAACTGCCCTTCCCACATTTTTATGCAATAGATTACTTCGTTGGGCATATTGCTGTCTCCGCTTTTTCGCATCTTCAAGTAGTTATGGAATTTTCCCGTACGAATGTCATACCGTGACAATCCACCCATGTAGGTGCCGACATATATTCGGTCGTACGTTTCGTCATAGCAGATACTTTTGATGTTATTGTGTAGAAGCGAGTTTTGAGAACCGGCAAAGAATTGATGGATAATATTCCATTCTTTATCTACGCAACAGATTCCCCCTCCGTCGGTGGATATCCATAAATGCCCATCCTTATCTTGCACCATTTCGCCCACGTATGAATAATAGAGCTTCTTGACAGCATTTTGCTCGTAATCATAGTGTGCGAAACGGCTCCGCACAGGATTGAAATAATTGACCCCTCCGTAGTAACTACCTATCCAGATAATGCCCAACCGGTCTTTGTATAAAGAAAATATAGACGCATGAGCCAACCCACCTATATATTTAGGAATCCGGATGAGCGAGAACTGGTCGGTCTTATAATTGTATTTCCACAATCCGTCGAAAGAGCCGAACCAGACATTACATTCATTATCTTCAACAAATTCTCTGATTTGCTGGCTACTGATATCTGCTTTTTCCACTCCTCCGTCTTTGTCTATAATATATAGGCCTTTCATACGTGTACCTATCCACAACTGTTTTTGCGAGCTTTCAAATATCTGATATATTTCCAAGCCTTTCATGAAGTGGCTACTGTGGAAAGAAATACGGTCTATCAGATAAACGCCATCTGTAGTGCCAATACATATTTTATCGGTTAATAGAGTCAGACTGCGAATCGCAGAAGTAATACCTGTTTTGAACGTAAAGACAGATTGCCCCGTATCCGAATAGTGGAACAACGAATCATGGCGCATATACCAGATTTCGCCCCGGTCACAGGCAAGAACCGGTACATTCCAATTGTTGGTCAGCTGGCTGAACTTTTCCGTATGAATATCATATTTCATAATGTTTCCGTCGGAAAGGAAGAATATATCGCCTTCTTTATTTCCTTGTATGGATGTGACTTCATTGCCCAGCCAAATCACAGAATCCTGTTCCGATGCCTTATGCCATCCTTTGTAGGATACAATCCGGTTTCCGTCATACCGGTTAAGCCCTTCGCGTGTACCAAACCACATTCTTCCCAATTCATCTTGATAAATAGATAAGACTGAAGGCTGCGTAAGCCCTTCAGGTAAACCGATATGCTTGAAATATTCTCCGTATAGAGTTGTATTTGATACTATTAATAATAATAATACCAACACGAATTTGTGCTTTATACACATTGTACATTTATACATCTTCACCAGATTTAGTGTTTGTTTCGTTTGTGATGCAAAAATATAAAATATAAAGCACGAAACAAACCCTATCCTGTATTATTCATGCCGTAGGAGTTAACCTGAATTATTCATGCATCAGGAGTTAGAGGAGTCAAAGGACGCCAACACCTCCATAAAGTTGAAAATCGATTTTTATCTGCCATCTGCCACCTNNTCTATCTGATAATAAACAAATTAGAGCGTTGCAGATACCCGTTGCAGATGTGTTGCAGATAAAGTATCTGCCACACATCTGCAACGCATCTCCCACCTACCTTCCACCTATCTCCCACCCTGCATCATCCTGCTTCGGACAGGCATATATCCCGCACCGGACAGGGCGCGATTTTAGTTTCATCGCAATGAAACCATCTGTTCCAATACGATGAAACCTTTAGTTTCATCGCAATGAAACTAAAGGTTTCAACTCTTTGAAACTAAAAGTATCACGTGTTGGAACTAAATGTATCACGTGATGAAACTAAAAGTATCACGTGATGAAACTAAAGATATCACGTGTTGGAATTAAAGGTATCGCGCATTGGTTTAGCCTGTATGAACACTACAGATTAGCCTACATTATTCATAGTG
>NZ_DBDF01000025.1:13552-31483 GCF_002293435.1 Bacteroides sp. UBA939
AAGAAGAGAACCTGAATAAGAGTACACAGAGAGAGCGACTACGTCGCAGAGAAAAAACGCTGTGCCTCTGTGACTCTGTGTTCTATAAAAAAGAAAAGAACTCTGTGCTTCTCTGTTCAAGGCAGTGCTAAAGAGAACTCTGTACATCCGTGTTTAATTAACCTGCATTATTCATACTGTATTAAAGGAGTTATCACTTCGTTAGTAGTTAAGTAGTTAAAGCCGATACTCCGTGAAGCATATAACATTAGTATCGGCTTTAACTCCTAAGCCAACTTGTTGGCTGTAAACAGAGTGAGGGTAGAATCACTCAAAACCCTGGGAGGGAGAAATAGTCCCGTGGGATGAATGAATGTATTTGCCGCTATGAATAATGCAGGCTAAGTAGGGACTAAATGATAGGCTAAACAGAATCTGTTCATTTGATTACCGGAATAATACCCGCTCCGTATCTGCTCCGTACCAAGTCCGTATCAAGTCCGTCTCTATAGGACACGGAGAAGGTACGGAGCAGACACGGCTTTGATACGGTTTTGATATACACCTCCAACTATATGAGCAGATTCTTCCGACCGTAGAAATATATGGTAAATGTTACTTAAACGCAAGCGTATACGCGTACGTATAACAAGGTGGAATATGCAAGAAATATAAAGGTGTAAGTTAACATCCTTCTGTTATCAACGAAATGTTAAAACTTCGTTCGCCCCGCAAAATTTTATATATTTTCATGTGGTTTTTTATTTTTGATACGTCGTTCTCGAAATGTTTTTTTTAATTTTTAATAATTTATACTTTGATGAACATGAATGTATTATTTAAAATTGTGTTCAGTTTGATTTTGTTGTGCCTCCCATTATGTGGAGTCCACGCTCAGACTGAAAAGGTGACAGTTCATTTGGACAATGTCAATCTCGAAAAGGTGTTCAATGCCATAGAACACCAAACTTCCTACCGGTTTCTTTATAACAAGAACAATGTGGATGCAACACGCCAAGTCAGCATCAACAGTCAGGATGAAGCCCTTTCGTCCGTACTTACCAAGTTGTTTCAAGGATCCGGCATTGCTTATAAGGTTGTAGAGAAACAAATTGTATTAACGGCAGCAAGCGAATCCGACCAACAAAAGGGAAGTACCCGGAAAATAACAGGAGTTGTTAAAGATGGAACGGGAGAACCAATAATTGGAGCGAATATTTTCATTAAGGAAACGGGTAAAGGTACTATTACTAATCTTGATGGTGCTTTTGAACTGGAAGTAGAAGGTAAATCAGTACTTCAGATTTCATCTATCGGCTATGTTACCACATCCGTCACCGTAACCAACCAGTCTAATCTCAATATTGTTCTGAAAGATGATTTCCAGACATTGGACGAAGTTGTTGTGGTAGGGTATGGTACACAGAAAAGAGCCAACCTGACCGGTTCCGTAGCCAATGTGAACAATAAATTGATCGAAAGCCGTCCTATCACTTCCGTATCAGCCGCTTTGCAAGGTTTGCTTCCGGGTGTGACGGTTACTCAACGCAGTGGACAGCCGGGATCGGACAATGGTACAATCCGTGTACGTGGTACCGGTACTTTCAACATATCCGACCCGATGGTTATTGTGGATGGTATGGAATCCAGCATGAACGATATTGATGCCAATGATATCGAGTCTATTTCTGTATTGAAAGACGCAGCTTCTGCCGCTATTTATGGTTCTAAGGCTGCAAACGGCGTTATCTTGATTACTACCAAGCGTGGTAAGGTTGGAACAAGCACGGTAAATTATTCCGGTATGTTTGGCTGGCAGTCTGCTACGGAATTACCGGAATACGCTACTTCCGCAGAATACGCTATGTTGACTAACCGTGCAAATCTGAATACCGGTGGCACTGTCCGTTATACTGATGCTGAGATCGAAAAATTTGCGAATGGTTCTGATCCTTTTAACTATGCCAATACAGATTGGCAAGACCTGTTTTACACAGAATCCGGCTTCCAGACCCAGCATAACATCAACATCAACGGTGGTTCCGAGGCTATGCGCTATATGGCTTCCGTAGGTTATCTGGGACAAGAGGGTATCATCCGTCACGCGGGTAAGGATCAATACAACATACGTATTAACTTGGATGGTAATCCTAAAAAGAATCTTGAAACCTCATTCAGCATGGCATATTCACGCATTGAATTGACGGAACCAACCAATCCGTATGTGGGTGGTGTAGCACAAATCTTCCGCCAAGTGAATATGATTTCTCCTATGGTGCCTTATAAGAAAAAAGATGGTTCTTATGGTACAATTGGTGACGGTAATCCTATTGCGTGGTTGGATAACAACTCCACCAACGACAGAGTACGCCATAGTTTAGACGCTATTGCTTCGATGAAATATTATATCCTTCCGGTATTGTCTGTAAAGGCTATGGGTACTTACAAATTGTACTTTGAAGATCGCCACGAAATGCGTAAAGCACTGAAGTTTACCGATATATGGACACAGGGTGGTGTAGATAAGATGTATGATACAGGTACCACTTACAACCGGGTTGCCGGTGATGTTATTGCCGAATATAAAGACAGTTTCGGTAGCCACAATTTGCAGGCAATGGCTGGTTATCATGCGGAATTGTATAGATACAAAACTACCGAAGCTTATCGTGAAGATTTCCCAAGCCCTATTTTAACAGACTTAAACGCCGGTGGTACAGCTAATTTGAATGCCTCTGGTTATACTCGCGAATTGGCTATGTTGTCATACTTCGGTCGTATCAACTACGACTATGCAGGCAAATACTTGTTTGAAGCTAATGTTCGCTATGATGGTACTTCTCGTTTTGCCCGCGGTAATCGTTGGGGTATGTTCCCATCCGTATCTGCAGGTTGGAGATTCTCTGAAGAAAACTTCTTTGAACCGTTGAAAAACGTTGTAAGTAGTGCCAAACTTCGTGCTTCTTGGGGTCAGTTGGGTAACCAGGATATTGGTCAGGGTTACTATCCCACTGTCTCTACGATGACATTAAGTAATATGGGTTACCCATTCGGTGGAGTGATGCGTCCGGGTGCCGCTACCACAAATGCCGCCAACCGGATGTTGCAATGGGAAAGCACAACTTCATGGGGAATCGGTTTGGACTTCACCTTGTGGAGCAAGCTGAATATGACCGTTGAATACTATGACAAGACCACCAATGACATTTTGATGAGAGTTGCCACTCCTGTTACTTTTGCTTTGGCGAACTTTTATGATAATGTAGGTGAAATGAACAACCGTGGTTTCGAAATCTCGGCAGACTACCGCGAACGTTTCGGGCAAGTGGATGTTACAATAGGTGGTAACATTGCGTTCAACACTAACGAAGTCAGGTCAATGGGTAAAGTAAGGGAACAAATCACTAACAGTAGTGACGGATACAGTTACATCATGCGTGAAGGCGAACCGATTAATAGTTTCTTCGGTTATGCATCAGACGGTTTATTCCAGTCACAAGCAGAAATAGACAACTGGGCTACTTATGATTTCGGTTATAAACCACAAGCGGGTGATATCAAGTATAAAGATGTTAGCGGGCCGGAAGGTAAGCCCGATGGCAAAATCACAACGGCAGACCGCGTAGTATTAGGTTCTTGGGATCCGGGAGTAACATTTGGTTTTAATCTCGGTGCCAACTATAAAGGCTGGGATATCATGGCGTTCTTCCAGGGTGCAACGGACGTATATGGTTATTTGGGTTATGAAGCTGTAGGTTCAATTGGTGGTGATGCTGCCAAGCCTGCCAAGTTGTGGTTGGATAGCTGGACACCGGAAAATACGGGTGCTAAATATCCGCGTGTGACAACTACGTCGAGTGGTACAAGTATGCCACTTACCTGTTCTGATTTCTGGATGCAGGATGCTACCTACGTTCGTCTGAAGAACTTGCAAATCGGTTACACTTTCCCGAAAGCATGGCTGTCCAAGACAGGTATTTCTAATTTGAGACTTTACTACTCAGGTCAGAATATCCTTACTTTCACAGGCTTCCTGAAAGGTTGGGATCCTGAAGCTCCTGCTGGTCGTGGTAACTACTATCCACAGACTCAGGTACATTCATTCGGTTTGAATGTTACATTCTAATTATTAACCTTTTAAAAAGAAATTAATATGAAAAAGTTCATAAAATATTGCTTGCTTATTACAATTTCCGCAGTCTTATCCGGCTGTTCTGAAGATTTCCTGGATAGAGTGCCGGGAGATGCCCTGTCTCCTGCAACATTCTGGCAAACCGAAGCGGATGCTTATTTGGCATTGACAGGTTGCTATCGTCAATTACATAGTCCATATCGCATAGAAGAAATGTGGTATTGGGACTGTACTTCTGATAACCAATATAGTTTTCACATACATGAAAATTATAAACGAATCGCTAATGGTACGATGGACGCTTCCTATACACAAGTTTATAATTATTTTACTTTCCTTGATATCCGTACGTTTAACGAGTATCTGAAAATGGAAAAAAACATTAAATTCTCAGACGACGACGCAGAAAAACCAGAGAAACGTAAACAATATCGCGCTGAAGTGCGTGTGCTTCGTGCCATGAAGTATTTCTGGAAAGTAATGTGCTATGGTGACTTCCCGTTCACGACGACAGAGGTGTTCGAGTCAATCGAAGAATCACTGATTCCTCGTACGTCTAAGAATGAGATTTTGGATTTTATAAAGACAGAGCTGAATGACTGTATCAATGCACTTCCTAAAACGGAGGAAACTGGTCGCATGACAAAAGGTGGTGCTCAGGCATTCTTGACACGTGTATATCTGCTGACCGGCGATTATACCAATGCTGCTTCTACAGCCAAAAAGATCATAGATGAAGGCACATATTCCATGCCGAACTTGACTTATGAAGAGTCGTTCTTGAAAGCCAACCAATATAATTCTGAAGTAATCTTCACGACTGAACATAACTTGTCCGGAAAATATGGCATGTGGTTCGGCGCTTATCTGCCAAATGGCTACGGGGGATGGTCATCCATTGTTCCTACACATAGTTTGGTAGAAGCTTACGAAATGAAGAGCGGTTTGACAACTGCTGAAGACTCGACATTTGATCCTACTAATCCTTACGTGAATCGTGACCCGCGTTTGCGTGCCAGCATTGTTTATCCCGGGCAGGTTTGGGCGACTTATACTGAGGGATTCCCATCTGTTGTTCCGGGAAGCGATGACTATGCTTTGGATGCCAACAACGCCACCCATACCGGTTACAACTTCAAGAAGTTCTATTCCGATTTGAGTGAATATCCGAATGTATGGGATGCCGAACGTAACTTCCCTGTTCTGCGTTATGCAGAAGTGTTGCTGTCGTATGCTGAAGCTAAGATTGAACTAAACCAAATAGACGCTTCCGTATATGAATACATCAACGAAGTGCGCACAAGAGCAGGAATGCCGAATGTAGACCAGACCAGGTATGCAACACAAGAAAAACTGCGTGAATTGGTACGTCGCGAGCGTCAGGTAGAATTTGCTTATGAAGGTCTGCGCCGTTGGGATATCATTCGTTGGGGCATTGCCAAAGATGTACTGAGTAAACCGGTTGTTCGTGTAGAAGGTGAATTGCTGGAAACAAAGAATGCTGAGGGAGACTTTAATGTGAATATCACAGGTACTACCGTAGAAGAAACCCGCACGTTCACAGTAGGCAAAAATGAGGTGTTGCCCGTACCGCAAAGCGTTATTGATGCCAATCCGAATATAACGCAGAATCCTAATTATTAATAACTGTACTTTTAAAGTATCTCGTCATAGTTAGTTTGTACTATAAATGACGAGATACTTAAGAAACTGTTTTGATTTTGCTCAGTATTTTTTTTAGGAGGTTTGTTTGAGGATGTTTTTCTGTTTTTACAAGGAGCATAGCGAGCTACGTAACTAATAAAAACAGGAAGACAGACCCAAAAAAAACTTAGAAGAAGCTGATGAAAATTTAAAAAAGGAAAATCAAAACAGTTTCTTAAGTACTTATAAAAAATAGGAGGGAAGAAATCCGGGTTCTTCCCTTTCTTTTTATAGATTTGTAATCTATTTAAGGTATCTCCATGAAATATGTTAATCTTTGCTTGGGGCTGACATGCTGTTTACTTCTTTACTGGAAAGTAGATACGTATCTTCCATTTCAATTATGCGAATTGGAACATAATAGTCTGTTGGTAATGGATACCTCCACTTGGTGGCAAGCATTGTCTGTTCCGGGAGGGCTGGGAGAATGGATTGGTTTATTCGGAATCCAATTTTTCGCGTTTCCCCACTGGGGAAGCATGGTCTTTCTGTTGCCTGTATGCTTACTTTGGGGAGTATTGGCATTTCTGCTCCATCGTAGCGGGATTACTTCTGTTTGTCTTCCGTTGGCTTTCCTGCCTGTAATATTTCTGGTTCTCTCTCTATACGATAATAATTATTATTGGTCGGGAGCCATCGGATTGACAGCCGCTTTGACTGTGCTATGCTTCGTTTTATATCCTGCCGTTGACAAGCGATGGCGGATAGGATTGTTCCTATTGGGAGCATTGCCGGTGTACCATCTTTTTGGTTCTGTTGTGACGGTATATATTTGCTGTGGACTATTGCTCATGGCAGAACGTCCCTACCGGCTTACATCAGGAGTACCTGTAGCAGTTTTCAGCCTTATATTTGTAGCAGGATGGGGATTGGATTACTGGAGTTACGCCGACTTTTCCCCTTCCTCTTATTATAATCCCATTATGAATGCAATGCCTGTCTATCATTGGCTTGCATGGATAGCACCCGTTTTGTTGATAGCGTTAGTACGCTTTCTCTCCGCAAGAATTAACGCATGGCGGCATGTTACCATTGTATTGGTAAGCGCCGGACTGTGGCTGTTTTGTGCCGGAGGATACCTTATACACGAACACAAGTTCCGCAATACGTCCGACCAGGATTTGTGGCGGTTAAATCATTATGCATTCACCGAAGAGTGGGACAAGATACTTGATTTCTTTTCCACAGTTCCTCTAACTAATCAACTCTATATGAATTACGCCAACTTGGCCTTAGCCAATAAAGGTATGCTGGGCGACTATGCTTTTCACTTCCAGCCTATGGGAGTGCAAGCATTGTTGGTAAACGTTAACAATACAAACACGATACGCAAACTGGCAAGCGATGTAAATTACACCGTAGGATGTATGGGCGAAGCCCAACAGCATGCTTTTGAAGCATTGACTACTTCTTCTCACATGATGGGAGTACAGCCTCTCATGAGACTGATAAAAACGAACTTAGTCTACGGACATTATGCCGTTGCGGAGAAATATCTGTCTTTTATGGAAAAAACGCTTTTTTACAAGGATTGGGCTGCCAAATACCGCACATTCCTTTATAACGACAAAGCAGTACAGGAAGATCCGGAATTAGGCGGAAAAAGACGCGGGCTTAGCCGGACAAACAGGCTCGCCATGTTTTACGGATGGATACCTGAACTGGAAGATATCGTAGAAGCCAATCCGGAAAACCATACGGCCATGACTTATATGGGGCTGTCTTATTTGCTCAATAAAGACATGGAAGGATTCCATAAGTTTCTGGACAAGTATTATGGAAGCCAAGGGCTGAAGGTGTTGCCGGTTTCTTTCCAGCAAGCGGTCATTGCAATCTTCCAGCAGGAACGGGAGCAATGGGACAGGTATCATCTTTCGCCGAAAGTGATAGAACAGTATGATCAATACAAAGTACTTTTTGTAAATAACCGGAATAACCCTAACCGGAAAAATGTGATGGCACGTGCTTTTAGCAATACATTTTGGTATTATTTGATGTTCGTTTAAAATAAGAGAAGTTACAATGAGACATACATGGATTTATGGTTTATGTTTATTGCTGGCAGCATGTCAGTCCAATATACAAGTAACGGAACAGTCGGACATAGTGTCTCCTATGGAACGGGAATATGCCGATATGGTTATTCCCTGTAATATTGCCCCCCTTAATTTCTTTTTGGGTATAGATGATTGTGAAGCCATAATTCTGATATATGGCAACCACCGGGTGACTGCTTTGTGTGATAAGGGAGCAGCCATTCCCGATGTGGATGAATGGAAAAAATTGTTGTCGGTGGCAAAGGGAGAGCGGGTGCAGGTGTTGCACTGCCTGAAGACAGAACAAGGATGGAAGGCATATCGGCCATTCTATATTAGGGTATCGGCAGATACTATCGACCCGTATCTGGTGTATCGTCTTATCCCCCCCGGTTACGAGATATGGAACGAAATGGGCATTTACCAGCGAAACCTGGAAACGTTTGAGGAAAAGCCATTGCTGACCAATAAACAAACAGGGATGAACTGTATGAACTGCCATTCTTTCTGTAACTATGAACCGGATAAGATGATGCTCCATTTGCGTGCTAACCACGCCGGCACTTTACTGATAAACGGGGACAGCAAAACCAAACTGGACACTCGCACAGAACAGACAATTGCACCATTGGTTTATCCTTACTGGCATCCTGGCGGAAAATATATCGCATACTCTGTGAATGATACCAAACAACTGTTTCATACCAATCATCAAAACAGGATAGAAGTAATGGATTTGGCTTCGGACGTAGTGGTATACGATGTGGAAAAGAATCGTTTGCTCACTACTCCGCCCCTGTTCAGTGAAGAACGCTTTGAAACTTTTCCGGCTTTCTCTCCCGACGGTAGCAAACTTTATTTTTGTACGGCGGCGCGCATGTCAATGCCTGACGAATACAATAAAGTAAGATACAGCTTGTGCAGCATTGAGTTTAATGAAGCAAAAGGAACTTTCGGTCAAACTGTAGATACCTTATTTCAGGCAGATGTCCAGGGTAAAAGTGCGTCTTTCCCTCGTGTTTCACCGGATGGGCGTTTCCTTATGATGACCTTGTCGGAATATGGCAACTTTTCGATATGGCATCAGGAGGCAGACCTTTGGATGATTGATTTGATTTCCGGGGAATTAAAATATCCGGATGCGTTGAACAGTTCTTCTGTAGAGAGTTACCATTGCTGGAGTAGTAATAGCCGGTGGGTAGTATTCAGTAGTCGCAGGGGAGATGGACTTTATACACGTCCTTACATCTCTTATGTGGATGCCGAAGGTACAACCCATAAACCGTTTGTGCTTCCGCAGCAACAGGGTGATTACTATCAGCGTTCTCTTTACTCTTACAACATTCCGGAATTCGTAAAAGACAAGGTGAAGGTTTCCGGACAACAGTTAGCGGAAGAGGCGATAAAAAAGGAAGCTCTCAAAGTTGGGCCATTATTGACTACGCCTTGACTTGTTCATATTGTAGTGGTTAAACTTTGTCGGTAGTTAGCAGTCAAAGTAGTTATCACTTCACTCAAAAGAGACTTATTAATCTTTATAATAAATATATTAAATGAGAACCATGAAATTAAAAAACTTCTTACCACTTTTGTTATTACTCCTTCTGCCTGCCTGTGTGCAAGCAAGTGAAAAACACCGCTTTGAGATAAAAGACGGCCAGTTCGTCTACGACGGCAAACCTACACGGATAATTTCGGGCGAGATGCATTATGCACGTATTCCGCACCAATATTGGCGTCACCGCATGAAGATGTTGAAAGCTATGGGCTTGAATGCCGTTGCTACTTACGTATTCTGGAACTTCCACGAACCCGAACCCGGTAAATGGGATTTCACCGGCGACCGGAACCTGGCGGAATATATAAGAATAGCCGGCGAAGAAGGCTTGATGGTGATACTCCGTCCCGGCCCTTACGTATGTGCCGAGTGGGAATTCGGAGGATATCCCTGGTGGCTTCAGAATGTAGAAGGACTTGAGCTGAGGCGCGATAACGAACAATTCCTGAAATATACGCGTCTGTACATAGATAGATTGTATAAGGAAGTGAGCAAATTGCAAATCACCCAGGGCGGTCCTATTATTATGGTGCAGGCTGAAAATGAATTCGGCTCCTACGTGGCGCAACGCAAGGATATTCCACTGGAAGAACACCGTGCTTACAACGCCAAGATTGTGCAACAGTTGAAGGACGCCGGTTTCGATGTTCCCATGTTTACTTCGGATGGCAGCTGGTTGTTCGAGGGTGGTTCGGTGCCCGGCGCATTGCCCACTGCCAATGGAGAAGGAAACATCGAGAACCTGAAAAAGGTAGTGAACGAATACAATAACGGACAAGGCCCGTATATGGTAGCAGAGTTCTATCCCGGCTGGTTGGCTCATTGGGTGGAACCGCATCCGCAGGTTAGTGCATCCAGAATTGCCCGCCAAACGGAGAAGTACCTCCAAAACGATGTGTCGATTAACTACTACATGGTTCATGGAGGAACAAACTTCGGCTTCACCAGCGGCGCTAACTATGATAAGAATCGCGATATACAGCCCGACTTGACCAGTTACGACTACGACGCCCCTATCAGCGAGGCGGGATGGGCTACACCTAAATACGACTCTCTGCGCAGCGTGATAAAGAAGTATGTGAATTATCCCATTCCTGAAATCCCTGCACGCACGCCGGTGATAGAAATCCCTTCCATTAAGTTAACCAAGATTGCTAATTTGTTCGCGGCTTTGGAATCGCAAAATCCGGTGGAGAATGACCGTCCGGCCACTTTCGAAGAACTGAACCAAGGCAATGGCTATATATTGTATAAAAAGCACTTCAATCAGGGAATTGAAGGAAAGCTTGTGGTGGAAGGTTTGCGCGACTATGCGCTGGTCTATGTGGACGGAGAGAAAGTAGGTGAACTGAACAGAAATACCAAAAGCTACTCCATTGACATCAATATACCTTGGAACAGTACGCTGGAAATTCTTGTGGAGAACATGGGGCGGATAAATTACGGTTCGGAAATTATTCATAATAAGAAAGGTATTATCAGTCCGGTGAAGATCAATGATAATATCATTGAAGGCGGATGGCAAATGTACCGGTTGCCTATGGACAAGACGCCGGACTTGGCTAAGATGCCTCAGGCTACCGTCCATGATAATGTAGAGGGCGCTACCGGAAGAAACCTATTGGGAAAACCTGCCATTTACAAGGGTACATTCAGTTTGGCTGAAACCGGTGATACTTTCCTCGATATGGAAGATTGGGGTAAGGGAATTGTCTTTGTAAACGGTGTGAACATAGGTCGTTACTGGAAGGTTGGTCCTCAACAGACTTTGTACATTCCGGGCGTTTGGCTGAAAAAGGGAGATAATGAAATCGTTATTTTCGAGCAGCAGAATGATAAGCTCCATACTACGGTGAGTGCAACAACGGTTCCGGTATTGACCAAACTGAAGATTGAGAAATAATGCAAAAGGAGTTTCCCTGCATTATTCATTCCGTAGATTAAAGCATCGGAATTCATCTCACGGGACGAAGAAATTCATTCCGTGAGATGAAAAAATCCGTCCCATGAGACAGTTCTTTTCTTCTCATGGGACGGATTTTTTCTTTTCGTGAACTTAATATACTTATCTGCAATAATGCTCCTGAATGATAAGTTAGCGGTGAGAATGGGTACGCGGACGACGCGTATCCATTCTCACCGCTAATAATCATTCAGGAGCATTATTGCAAATACACATTACTTCTTTCCCGATACAACAATTCTGAATTTACTGAAACTGCCGTCGTCAAAGTGTACACTTTCCTCCTTCTCATACTTGATTGGCACTGTCAGTTTCAGCAAATCTATGATTTTATCAAACGACTCGTCCTGGAATGTGGCACGATAAGGCTGGCGGAAAATATCCTCGTCTGCCATTACTATATCTACATTGAAAGTCCTGCCGATTCTTTTGAATACGTTAGCCAACGGCTCGTCTCTGAAAGCCAGAATGCCGTCTTTCCACAATAGCCATTGGGAAGCGTCGGTTGTGGTTCTGTTATACCGTGCCGACAGGTTGTTGTAAACCAGGCGCTGGTTGGGCAACAGCCTCAGGTTCTGTTTCTCACTTATATTCACATTCAGGGCGCCTTCCACCAGAGTTACTGCTGTAATGGTATCGGTTGCGTACGATTCAACATTGAATTGCGTGCCGGTAGCCACTACCGTCATATTCTTGGTGTTTACAATAAACGGATGCTTTTCGTCCGATTGTACTTTGAAGAATGCTTCTCCCGTTAAGTACAATTGCCGGGTATCATTATCGGAGAAGTTCACCGGATACCGCAGTTTGCTTCCGGAGTTCAACCAGACAATAGATCCGTCCGGAAGTTCTACTTTAGAGGAAGTACCCCAGGGGGAAGTAATCTCCTGAGTGACGAGTACTTCATCTGCCAGGACATTGTAGTCCCACCATAAATAGGCAGCCCCAAACAAAAGGGGCAAGAGAATAACTCCTGCAATCCGTTGCCACCATAACAGGATTTCCTTTTTCTGAAACTTTGCGGTTCTTCCTATTACTTTAACCATGGCACGGTCTACATCAATATCTTCGGGACGGAATGCCGGAGAGGATGCGTGCATGATATTCCTCATTCCTTCAAAATAGGCTTTATTTTCAATACTGTCGTTTACCCACTGCATTAAATAATCCTTTTCTTCTTCTGTCATTTCCCCGGAGAAGCATTTTCCTATTATTTCATCAATATCTATCATATATTGTTCGTCTTCCATATCTTCTACACCTTAAAAAATTATATGTTATCATCTCCCATTATCATACAACGACGTATCTCTGCTTATAATCCACAATCGTTTAAGTTTTATTAAGTATATAACAATGCTAAAATCAATGGGAGAAAGTCTTTCAAGTACAATTTCAGTAGCCCTATAGCCTTTCCTATACGTACTTCTACCGTACGTTCGGACACTTCGAGCTGTTGGGCTATCTCTTTGTATTTCATGCCATTCAAACGGCTCATGACAAAAACCAATTTACATTCTTTAGGTAATTTATTCAGGGCGTTCTCCAAATTATCGTGTAAATCGGAATAAAGAATGTAGTCTCCGGTATTCATACTGCCATAATTACCATACGTATTCATATACTTCTCATACTCCCGAACGCTTTGGCTGTGACGTATTTCATCAATGCAAGCGTTTTGCACAGACCGAAGAAGGTATGATTTCAAGGACGTTCCGATATTCAACGTATTTCTATCTTCCCATAGTTGGGTAAAAATATTCTGAACGATATCTTCGCAAAGAGACCGGTCAGGCAGGAGAGTACCTCCAAAAAGTACTAAATCCCTATAGTACTTCTTGAATAATAAAGAAAAAGCTTCTTTGTCTCCGTTTTTTAGTTCTGCCAATAGACAAGACTCTTGCTGCATAATTATCTAATGTATTTTCCGCCAAATTTACTAAATTTCCCTCTATAATTATAATTATCGTTTTAAGTAATTGCAGAATTAGCAGAATAAATTGTAAATAATGCGAATCAGGAGTTAAAGGAGTTATCGCTTCGCTCAGGAGTTAAAGGAATTAAAGCCGACACTCCGTTTATGCGTTAACTTTGCATAGCCCTACGTATTAATAGCTCCGCAAGCCGGGCAACGCCCTTTCTTTTTTAGCTTTTGTCCGCAATGCCCGCAACGGTAACGATAGGCAGCGAGCGTGGCGCGTTTTTTCAGGAAAATCCAAACAAATGCGGCAAAGAAACCATAACCGATATATATCTGTGTAGTGAATATAAAGAAGAAATAACAGAAGATACAACATGAAGCCAATCCCAGCAGGTAGAATATAGCGGCGGCAGGCTGTAGTTGGCGGAATAAGTCGTCGAGCACCGCCAATAGTATAATTATAAACAACCAGATACTCAGCAGAAAGACAGAAAGAATGAATGGGACCTTGAAAGGTGAAAGAGTAGGATTGAAGTAAAAATGTTCCCACGTTTCGGGCGCGAAGACTTGCACGGACTCGTACACCATAGCGCTAAACGCCATCAGCAGGCAGAGAAACAACGGGTATGCACTGTCAATGTCATTGAAATAAACCATCTTCAACTGCTTGCGGCGGAACTGGCGGAAAACCCAGACGCCGATAAATAAGGCGAAAATGATAACGAAATACGAAGCGTGCGTATCACTGAACAAATAAATGGATTGTGAAATACTGTCCGTAGGAACAAAAGATTGCATCATTTCCCGTTCACTAATCCAGCCCTGTATCTCTTGGGAATGTGCCAGTTTCACCCAAATACTATCTACGCTGTCTACCGGGTAGACGGCAAACTCGGCTACCACAACACGGTCTCCTTTATAAAGGGTTTCATAACAGTCTTTCACCGGCAGGCAGGCAAGAACGACGGAATCAGTCACCACCTCCAGATTCCTGTTCAGAGTATAGTGCCGTTCGTACAGATAGGTTAAAGAATCGCGGGTCGCATTGCTCATCCCTTCGACATCCAGGTTGGGACGGGAGTAACGGCAGGAGGCAAAAAGGAAGCAAAGCAGTAAGGAGATACCAATCAAGGCGGATATACGCCGATAATCCGTTCTTCTTGCTTTACGTAGATCTGCGTAAGGCTGCGCTTCGAGATAATCTGCGCAGGGCTGCGCTTCCAAATAATAGTTCCTTTCCTTAGTCTGCATACACTTTCATCTGACAATTCTTACAATCAAATTCCAGGCGGAAACGTTTACCGTCAGTCGCCGACAAATAGTATGGCTCCCGGTAAGGCGAACGCCCTTTCCCGTAAGTCGGGCACCAACCCATACTGTACCGCAGGCAATGTTTGCAGAACATCAATACGGCATCCGGTACAGGTTGCTTTTCGTAGGCGGGGGCCACGGAAGTAACTCCGTGGTCATTATAGAAAGAAGCGGCACGGGTATTCATCACGTTGCCGAGATAGGTCAATGAGGTAGTCGAAGCTTCTGACTGGTGCGCGGTATCTCTCCAAACAGCCAACTCCCGGCGGTAATTAATTCTACGAACAACAATTAGCCTCTCTATCACCTGGCGCCGCCAATCCGTTAACACCGAAGCGGGTATAAACCAATCAGAAGTTTCCACCCTGCACTCCAACATCTCGAATGGAGTATTCCCCAACTTAGCCAGCCGGGCGCGGAGACTGTCAATTTGCGGGGTGCGGGCAAGCTCTTTCTCGTAAGGGAAAGAGATCGTCACGCTGTTATCATCCTCATCCGTGGCAGTCAAGGCGAAACCAAATGAGGTATCGGCAAGCAATAACGTCACACCGATTTTACGTTCGGAAGACTTATGAGCCAGCAATTTCTCAAATTCCTGGTCGAAGTTACGATAAAGCAATGTACGCGGGCGAATGCGTGATATCTCTCCCGCCGGATAAAGCTTATTTCCGTCTACACGGTTTATCCGAAACCCTTGCAAGTGTCCCTGCTCGTCAAGGTAACAGACTCCATCTCCGTTATTGAAAGATTTCAGCCCGGCCACCGTGAGGTATTTGTCCCGTTGTTCTTTCATGGTTCCCATCTCCTCGCCAAGTGATTTGGGAGTATCGAATGAGGAGATTTCATTCGTGCGCCCGCGCAGGAAGTAATGGGTAAATCCCCGGCTGAAACTTTTATCCAACTGTGGACGGAAAGTATAATGACATGTACCGGAAGAAGCGCGCGCGTATTCTTTGCGGCGAGCGAAGATGGCGTCCAACTTCCGGCGGTAAGCGGCGGTTACGTTCTTTACATAAGAAACATCTTTTAAACGGCCTTCTATTTTAAGTGAAGTAGCGCCCGCATCGAGCAATTCTTCCAGAACTTCGCTCCGGTTAAGGTCTTTGAGTGAAAGCAGATGTTTGTCGCGTACGATTGTTTTCCCGTCCGCATCCGTAAGGTTGAAAGGCAAACGGCAAAACTGGGCGCACTCGCCCCGGTTGGCGCTGCGGCCAAAGCATGCCTGGCTCACGTAGCACTGTCCGCTGTAACTCACGCAAAGCGCCCCGTGTACAAAGACTTCCAGCGGCACATCCGGGCACGACTCGTGAATACCGTGTATCTCTTGCAAGGAAAGTTCGCGCGCCAGCACCACTTGCCTGAAACCGGCTTCGGAGAGGAAACGGACTTTCGCGGGTGTACGGTTATCCATCTGTGTGCTGGCATGAAGCGGGATAGGCGGTAAGTTCAGACGGGTAATTCCCATATCCTGAATAATCAGCGCATCAACTCCCGCACGGTATAAATCCCAAATCATCTTTTCCGTATCGTCCAATTCTTCTTCCTTAAGAATGGTATTGACGGCTACGTAGATGCGGGCGTTATACAAATGGGCATGGGCAACTAACGCGGCTATATCTTCCGGGGAGTTACCGGCTGCGGCGCGCGCGCCAAATCTGGGCGCACCTATATATACAGCATCTGCACCATGATTAATAGCCTCTATGCCACATTCCAGGTTCCGGGCAGGAGCCAACAGTTCTATTTTCCGTTGCTTTATCATAATTATCCGGCAACTTCCTTATTTAATATCATCAATATTATAAGGAGTTTCCTGATATACAAAGTAATTCAACCAGTTAGAGAATAGCAGGTTGGCATGAGCGCGCCAACGTACCGAAACACCTTTCTCCGGATTATCGTCCACATAATAATTACGGGGAACTTCAATAGGCAGCCCCTTGTCTACGTCTCTGCGATACTCCGTGTCCAGCGTCAGCGGAGAGTATTCCGAATGTCCGGTTACAAAGAACTCACGACCGCCACGCGCCACCGCCATATAAACGCCCGCATCTTCCGATTCGGAAAGCAAAGTCAGTTCGGGTACTTTCAGAATATCTTCTTTCCGTATTTCCGTATGCCGGCTATGGGGAACATGGAACCTGTCATCGAAACCACGGAAAATAGGGTGCAACGGTTCGAGCGAACGGTGTTGAAACACACCGAACATCTTTTTCTCCAACGCATACTTCGGTACTCCATAATGATGGTAAAGTCCCGCCTGCGCCGCCCAGCAAATATAAAGGGTGGATGTGACGTGCGTACGCGCCCAATTGAAAATCTCCATCATCTCATCCCAATAAGTAACTTCCTCGAACTCCATTTGTTCTACGGGCGCGCCGGTTATAATCATACCGTCGTACTTCCCTCCGCGCATGTGCTCAAAGTCGGTATAAAACGTCTGCATGTGTTCCACCGGTGTATTCTTCGACGTATGACTTTTGATTTTCATAAACGAGATTTCCACCTGAAGCGGTGTATTAGAGAGTAGACGCACCAAGTCCGTTTCCGTAGTAATTTTCAGAGGCATCAAGTTCAGGATAACGATACGCAGCGGACGGATATCCTGTTGAGTGGCGCGCGAGTTGTCAATAACAAATATATTCTCTTCTTTCAGCAACTCTATCGCCGGCAGTTTATCGGGTAAGTTTAATGGCATAATTTATCAAAGAATCTAGTTATTAAAGTACAAAGGTACGTGATAATTTTGGAATCTCCTGCGAAAGAACTAAAATGTAAGGTAAAACCCGTAAATAAGGGTTTAAAATCAGGTGGGAGTGGATACGCGGACGACCCGTAGAATGGGTAAATTCATGTCACAATCATTGCCGTCCTCATACCTACCCGCCTCTACCTATGTTATTTCAGGGGTTCACCGCCTTCACACACCTCTGTAATTCCCTTATTCATCGTGCATAACGGGTGAAATCACCCTGCAAAAAGTGCCCATTTCAGGGCTTCACCGCTTTCACCTTGGCATTACAATAATATTATAATGAGAATAGCAATAGTATTATAATGAAATAACATAATCCGGAGAATCAACCGTTACGATACTCCGTGAGAGATATAGCAGGAATATCGTGCTAAATCACCGGACGGAACAACGGTCAACTCCAGTTGTCCGATCAGCCGACTACAGTCGGCCGATCGGACAACTGGAGTCGGCTTATCGGACAACTGTAGTCGGCCGCTTAACCGACTGTGTGCTAATCCGTTTGTAGTATATATGAGAGGTTTAGCGGAGCGAAGCAGTGATTAGGGATTAAGTAGTTAGTAGTAAGTAGT
>NZ_DBDF01000151.1 GCF_002293435.1 Bacteroides sp. UBA939
CCCGTTCGAGCACCATCTATATCGCGTGCAGCCAAAAATCAGGAATCCGAGGGATGCAAGTATTGTAGTCAAGGAACACAAGCATTGCATTTACGAAACACAAGCAATACATTTACGGAACACAAGCAATACATTTCTGAACCACAAGTGTTCTGCGCGAGCCACGCAAGTGTTTCTCAAAAGGCTTTATAGCAATAACAAGAAGGCGTGTAGGTAAAAAAGCTGCATACACCCTAAAAAAGTTGCTGCCACCACTACTCTAACACCGATGAATAAGGCGATACAGCGTGTGAGTGTAGGTATGCAAGTAAAAATGTAAAATCATGGGATATGCGCGCACACGCGTACGCGCGCGTACATTATAATGCAACCTGAGTTCGATATAATTTTAGAATGGGGAAAAGAATTGTGCTACATCAAAGGTCGAGAATCAGACGAGGGCGGAACTCCGCTTCCAGAGCCTTCCGCTGATGGGCGTCAGCTACAAACAAAGCTGTCGACAGAACTTCGCCTACGGATCCGTCTGCCGTAACAACTGCTACTCCTCTTTTCCCTTCTACCAGCTCTCCGGTCTGAGGGTTGATGATGTGTTTCCGTTCGTTCGAATCGTTACCCGAAGTAGTGAGACATTCATTTTGCAGCAGCAGCTCCGGCCGTTCCCCCGGTTGCGAGGCGGCTATTTGCCCAAAATCAACCTTCCAGCCATCAGCCAGAGGGTGATGGCCTAAAGCCAGCACAGAACTGTTTCCCATGTTGGCCAGCGCATTCTCCACGCCGTAATGTTGCAGCAGTTCGCGTATCTTTTCAAGGGCGTATCCTTTCAGGAATCCGGAAAGGTTAATGGTCAGCCCCGGCTGCAAGAAATGAAGGGTATGTTCTTGAGGTGACAGTTGGACATTGCGAATGGAGTGAGTCGTATAATTAGCCGAATGGACGGTAACATCAAAACATCCGCCTGTCCGTGCATGACAATCCACGCAGAAAGCGAGCATATCGTAAAGCTCCGGGCTGACTGGTTGCGGGCAGACGGCGGCAGTGCGGTTCAACCGCGCCAGCTCACTGTCCGCATCGTAATAGTTGCCCATCTTTTCCAAACTACGCAGCATTTCATAAACAGCGCCTACCACAAGCATCAGCGCCTCTTCGCCCTGACGGCTGCACAGCACAATATCAACGCGCGTATGCATCGACGGAAACCAGGCATAAAGCACTGCACCCTGTGAAGCTGAGAATTTGTAGAGATGTTGAATTACATTCGACATTGTCACTTTCGTACTCACTTCTTCGAGAAAATGAAAAGGCAAGCCACAAACGCGCGACTTGCCTTTCCGAAGACATAATATTGATTACAGTTCCTTGATCTTTATATTCTTGAACCACACTTCATCTCCATGGTCTTGCAGAAGAATGTTGCCCAGTTCCGAATTGCCGAAGTTAGGCCAATCTTTATACTTGCTATAATCCACCAATGCATCCCACATCTGGTTCTGACGCGTGTACTCAATCAGTTTCACGCCATTCAGCCAATGCTCTACATAGTTACCCTGTACGATAATCATAGCCGTATTGAAGTCTCTCTTGTTGAAAGGCTTGTTTTCCGGAGCGGGAATCAAGTCGTAAAGTGAACCCAGTGTACGGTTGCCGTTTACGCCCAGCTTGGCATCGGGATGCTTTTCGTCGTCGAGTATCTGGAATTCGCAACCAATGGCCGAACCGGCTCCCTTGTTCATATCAGGGTTCACGAAATATTTCACTCCACTGTTGGCGCCTTCGGTAATCTTGAAATCTACTTTCAGGATGAAGTTCCTGTATTGTTTGGTTGTTACAATGTCACCGCCGTTAGCCGATTCTGCACCGCCGCTCTTTATTACTTTCAGGATACCGTCTTCCATCTTCCAGCCTTTTTCGGGGAAAGTATTCAGTCTTGCTCCTCTCCAACCTTCGGAAGTCTTACCGTCCCAAAGGAGCGCCCAGCCTTCTTTGGCTTCGTTCGGAGAGATTGTGTTGGTGATGGCATTCACTTCCGGCGCTTTCTTGGCAGTCTGATAGTTTGCTACGTCTGTAGTGCAGATGCGTATGTCCTTCCAACTGACAGTTTTGCCTTCATCGGCTGCATTACCGATGGCGTGCACTTGCAGAGCGATAAAGCCAACGGGCGTCATATCGTCCCAGACATTGGCGCAAGGTACTCCGTTGATATAGGTAGTGATAGAATTGCCTACGGCTTCGATGCGAGCCTTGTTCCACTCGTTGTTCTTGAAGGCGCTTTGGGCTGCCGGATTCTTCGTCAAGGGATAAAGCCAGTTGCGACGGGCTTCATCATATATACCACCCGACCATGCGCGCTTCGACGGGTCTATCTCAAACTGATAGCCGTGTACACGACCATTTTGATACTCTTTCTTGCTTTCACTGCGAAGTTGTACACCGGAGTTCAGTCCGTCGTCTATCTTGAAATCAAACTCCAGGATGAAGTCGCCATAGGTTTTCTTTGTAGCGAGGAATGTGTTGGGTGTTCCCATCTTGGAGATGCCTACAATGGCGCCATCCACTACTTTGTATTCGGCTTTGCCATTCAGCTTCTTCCAGCCGTTCAGGTTCTTGCCATTGAAAAGAGGCTCCCAGTTCTGCGCCGAAAGCACAGGTGCACAACACAAAAGCAGAAGCAATAAATAATTCTTTCTCATACTTGATGTTTTTTTTATTGATTATGTAATAGTTTAAATTGGTTTTATGAATGATGATTTAGCGAAGCGGAGCTTCGCAGTGATTAGTGATTAGTGTTTAGTGATTAGTGATTAACAAGAGTATCTCTGTCAGCGAAGCTAATAGAGATACTCCTGTTAATCACTAAGAAGAAAAAGAATCCGCGTTCGTCCGCTTAATCCGTGTCGTTCGCGTATCTATTCTTACCACTAAATTATTATCTAAACACTCATCACTAATTACAGTTTATAGAACTCATCCCATCCCTTGCGAGGCGGCACAGCCGCCAACATTGCATTCGCAAATTCATTATTCGTAATCTGCTTCGTGCGTGGATCAAAGAATATTTGCGTATTGAGGCGCTGCGCTATTACGCCCAAAGAGAACACCTGGCTCAACACACCGTTTATTTCAAACGGAGAGCGAGTCTTTTCCTGTCCCATACAAGCCAACAGGAAGTTCTTGAAGTGGTTTGACGGACTCTTTGGAACTTCCGGCAACTTACCAGCCATTTCCTTAGCCTTCTCCTCGGGTATAATGGACAGTGTACTGCCATGAGTACCTCCCTTGAATGTTAAATCCTTTGTATAAATAATCTTTCCGGGATTCAATTTAGAAGCCGGTGTATCTCCTTGATTCGTAGCAGGAATGTTAGGATCCAGCCCGGATACGCCATAACCGGCGGGGATGGGAGGAAGATTATCCAGTCCGTCATACCAGGTAATGTCAACCGGCGGCATGCCCTTACGTTGCGGGAAGCGGAACAGGATAGTGGAAGAGTAAGGATAGAAATAATCATTGTGCCCGTTGGCGTACTTCATGCTCACTTCATACGGCAATCCCAGTTCCAGGAATTCGTGAACCGTATCCAGAATATGCGCACCCCAGTCGCCTAAGCAGCCCATTCCGAAGTCGTACCAGCAACGCCACTGTCCCAAGTGATAATCCTTATTATAGTCATGATAAGGAGCAGCGCACAGCCATGTATTCCAATCCATATCCTTCGGCAATTGCTGACCTTCGGGGAATTTATAGATATTTGTATCCCATGAGTGCCAACGGCGGGGATTGTTCATGTGCGCTGTTACAGCCGTCACATCCTTAATGATACCGGCATCCATCCATGCCTTGAACTGGAAGTAGTTACCTTCCGAGTGTCCCTGATTACCCACTTGCGTAGCCAGGTTAGGACGCTTCCGAGCAGCCTGCATCAACAGTTCGGCTTCATAGAAAGTACGAGCCAATGGCTTTTCCACATACACATGTTTACCCGATGCCAAAGCCAGCATGCTGATAGGGAAATGAGAGTGGTCGGGCGTTGCTATAGCTACCGCATCAAAATCATTACCCGCCTTGTCAAACAGTTCGCGGAAGTCGCGGAAGCGCTTTGCATTCGGATAGAGGTTCATTACTTTCTGGGTATGGGCAGCTCCCATATCGACGTCGCACAGAGCCACAACTTCGACCATACCGGTACGTGCAAAATCACCGATAATCTGTTCACCACGGTTTCCGATGCCGATATAGGCAATCTTCACTTTATCCGTTACTTTCTTTTGTGATGTAGAAGACTGAGCGCCCAGTACATCACCGGCGCCCAATGCCAATCCGGCGGAAGCCATGGTCATGGTCTTTAAAAAATCTCTTCGTGTAGTCATATTCCAATGGTATTTTTTAGTTTACTTGAATATTATCATTTTATACTTTATGAATCAGGAGTTAAGGAGTTAGCTATAACTCCTCATTCGCATGCTTGATCCCTTTTCTTTAGAAACAGGTTTCTTATCCCATAAAACAGAATGCGCAAAATAGTCCAGAAGACATAAAGCACGCACGAAAATGTAATGACATAGAATATAGAGGTCAGCATCTCCGAGAAAGGAGTCTTATAGGAAATAATTGCATATAGATTTGCCAGATTGCCTATAACAAAGCATGCCAGTAAGGTTAGCAATTCTATTTTCTTTCGGCGGGCGGTAAGGAGTGTATCTTTCATACGGCTTCGGGTGTTTTAGCTTGATGGTTCAGATAGTTTATTTTATACTCATCGGGGAAACAGAGCATCCGTTCCTCCTGCAAGGCCTGATCGCCCAACAGGCAAAGCATACTTGCATAATACCCTTCTTCGGCTATATGTTCCGGCTGTTTGCGGGTAATGACGGCTTCCACATAAGCTTCCAACAATAAAGAAGTACCGTCCGATTTGGGTCGCTCTCCTATGATAAAGTCACCTTTGTTTTCATTGGCAGTTTCCGGCGCCCAGCTTGTTCCGGCAAAAGGCAGGGTTTCAAATACTTTGTTCTCCCAATCATTGATCATTTGCAGGAATCCGGGTGCAGGAGGTACATTTTCAAAATAATATTTCCCTTTTTCCGGTTCCACTGTTCCTAAATTGCCCATGATCTGTTCTTCCAGACCATAGAACTTATTGGATATCACAGAGCCGAATGTCATCTTCACACCGTTATCAAATACATAGATACAGTTTATATTATCATATACTTCCCGGCCGTCCTTCCAATAAGTGATAGCTCCATGCCCCATTACTTTCTCGGGAAGCTTCCGTAGCGCCCAGCTTCCTATCTGCAATTGATGGCAAGCCAACTCGGTCATCAATCCTTTGGAATATTCGCGATACAGGCGCCAGTTTATCAGACGTTCCAGTTCAGGCGAAGGTACCGGCCGTCTCCAGTCACCATTCCGGTTCCAGAAAGCACGGATAGCGTTTATCTCGCCAAATGTACCTGCGTGTATCATCTCCATTGCTTTGATATATCGCGGGTCGAAAAGGCGTTGTTGTCCGGTGAAGAATATCTTCCCCGTGCTGATGTGCTTATTATACATGCGGAAGCATTCTTCCATCGTAATACCTATCGACTTCTCACAGAACACGTGTTTGTCGGCATCGAAAGCATCCAGCACAATCTGACAATGGGAATTAAGGGGAGTAGCTACCAGTACGGCATCAATCGTTTTATCTTCCAGCATTTTCCGGTAGTCCGTATAGGTTTTTGCTTTGGGAGCCAGTTCCAATGCACTATCAAGGGAGGGTTGATAGATATCGCACAACGCTACAATCTCCACTTTAGGATTCTGCACCAGGAAACTCATCAAGAAGCGTCCTCTTGATCCGGGTCCTACAATTGCCAAGCGGCATTTCTCATTAGACGTTTTCGTCACTTCCGAAAAAGCAGAAAGCCAAGGACTTGCCGACAGTAGCACCCCGGTGCCAAGCATCCCTATGTCTTTTAGAAACTCTCTTCTGCTGATTAATGTATTCTTCATGCTATGAACTTTAGAATAAATACGATACTACTTTTCCTTCACTCAAGGGAGTGATATAAGAATATTGTGCCAAAATTAATAAAATATTGATATACAGCATATAAGTATTGCTCAAAAAATGCAAAAAAACAGCATCGATGTGCAGCTATACCGAAAGTTTTGTTTCATTCCGTATCGTTTTTAAGCTAATTATGCGAATCAGGAGTTGGTGGAGTTAAAGGGGGTATTAGCCCTCACTGAAAAAATGAAGTGCCGGAATTAAGTTCTCACACCGTTACTCTTATCTCTTTCCGTAGTGATAGCTAAGGAAAATCCTGCCGGATGCAAATATGTTAATCTTCCGCAAGAAGAACAATAAGAATCGGCACCGACACCGACACCTTTATTTTCCTAGCCTGCATTATTCATGCTTCAGGAGTTACAAAGAGTTTGAACTATACATGTATTCCGGAAGATTTTCAGTGAAATTATACATAGATGTATAATACATACATGTATAATTTGTATATTTGTCCATTGATAAATGGAGGATAGAATATGAAATCACCTTTTCAGTATGGAACATTGGTTGATAAAGAGAGTTTTGTTAATCGTGTAGAAGATAGGCGTCAGTTAAAGGATTTCCTTTCTGCCGGTATAAATGTAATGCTGATATCTCCCCGGCGTTGGGGAAAATCTTCACTTGTGAAAGTTGCAATGAATGAGTTGACAGAAGAGAATAAGAGAATGCGTATTTGTTTTATTGACGCATTTAGTGTGAAAACAGAAGCCGAGTTTCTTCAAAGTTTTGCGCGTGAAGTGATTTCATGTGCTTCTTCTACATGGGAAAAACGTTTGGAAGATGTGAAACATTTCCTTACCGGAGTAACTCCCAGCATTACCATAAAGGACAATATGAGCGAAACATTGTCTCTTGATTTAAAACTGGGCTTTGAGGAAAGGCAGGTGATGGATATTCTGGCATTGCCGGAAAGGATAGCAGAAGCAAAGAAAATACATATTATTGTTTGTATTGATGAATTCCAGCAGTTGGCTTTATTGCCTTCGTATCAGTCGTTGGAAGGGAAGATGCGTTCCGTATGGCAAACACAGCAGCGTGTTTCGTATTGTTTTTATGGTAGCAAGCGTCACATGATGCTGGATATATTCAATAAAGCTTCAAATCCGTTCTATCGTTTCGGGCAGGTACTTTTCATGCAAAAGATTGCAAAGGAAGAATGGATACCGTTTATCGTTCACTCTTTCCGGAAAACGGGCAAGGAAATAACGGAGGAACAAGCCGGCTATATTTGTGAGACGGTGAAATGTCACTCCTGGTATGTTCAGCAATATTCATTCTTTGTGTGGACAGCTACGTCAACGAGCGTTTCGGATGAAATTCTGAAACGCCAACTCTGTATGTTGATAGATACCAATATGCCTATGTTCATGTCGGATACGGAGAATCTGACAGCTTCGCAGGTTGCTATGTTGCGTGCCATAACAGATGGGAAATCACAGTTGAATGCGGAAGCTGTCGTCACTAAATATGGGTTAGGTAACCCACAGACAATTACCCGCAATAAGCGAATCCTGATAGAACGTGATTTCGTAGAAAAGCAGGAGGACGCTTTTGCCTTTACAGATCCCATCTTTGAGATCTGGTTCCGGGAACAATATATGTAGTTGATATGTTCTGTTCCATGTATCCGTATCATACATATATAAATTTTATACCGATAAGACCTATACCTGTCAACGCCTGAAGCATGAATAATGCAGGTTAGGATATATAAAACAATATCGAGTCGGCTTTTCTCAAACAGGTTATTTGAACATTTTGAATTTGAAGAAATAAGTTTGTACCTATTGGTAAATAGAGACTGTGGAGATATTCTTAAAGAAAAAGATAAAATAAAAGAACTGTTCTTGAACAGATACGAATTCAATATATAAAGCGTGCTGTTAGGCGTAATATTGAACGCTTCCCAGAGGAGTTTATGTTTGATTCAATTTTTAGCAGCGGTATCTTTCACAGCATTCTCTCACCAATTATACCGGCGGCGTATTCAGGAAGAAGAACACAGACATGCCGATTAGAATTCCCCCCAGTACTCCGTAGAACCAACGGGCTTGCCTACGTCCTACGTTACTCACTATGAACTGTGTGTTACGGGCAGTGAAGAACCACTCCCAATTCAGGATGGCAGCCAGCAGCGATATAATCCCTGCAAACGCAAAGATGCCTTGTACAATGTATTGGCTCATAACGTATAATTAGTTCGGGTTTTCTATTGTCAACTTGCGCGCACCGTCTTCCTCTTCTTCTATAGTGACTTTGATTGTATTTCCCGGTAGTAATTCCTCTACCAGTTCCGGCCATTCAATGAAGCAGAGGGCGCCGCTGTAGAAATAGTCCTCATATCCCATGTCGTACACCTCTTCCAGTTTCTTGATGCGGTAGAAGTCGAAATGATAAATCAGTTCCCCCGCCATGTCAGAGCGGTATTCGTTGACAATGGCAAAAGTAGGGGAGGTGATAACATCTGATACTCCCAGCTCTTCACAAAGCGCTTTGACAAAGGTTGTTTTACCGGCTCCCATTTTTCCATAAAGAGCAAAGACTGTATTGTCGCCCATGACGGCGATGAACTCGCGGGCGGCTTCGCGAAGATGAGACTGAGATTGAATTTTGATTTCCATATTATAATGATGTATAATGCTTGTTTGCAATGATCTACTGTCTTTTTCGTTTTAAGGATTAATTTCAATGCGCCAATAGCCACCAAAGTCCGCGCCTTCACGAGACAAGATACTCATAGACCGCAATTTTGCGATTTGCTTTTCTACGGCACGAGAACTTATACCAATTTTAAGAGCCATAGCTTCGGCTGACATAGAGGGGTCGGAAATGACAAGGTCGATAATCTTCTGTGCTGTTCTACCTATGTTTTTAGGTTTATCCGCAGTCTCTCCGAACTTATTCTCCGAACTTTTAGGGGTCTCTCCGAACCTTCTCTCCGAATTTTCTACGTTTTCTCCGAACTTTTCTTCATTTACGGGGTACTTTTCAAGGGTATTATTAACCCTCTTGGCTACTTCTTCTACAGGTATTCTGCCATTCTTACTCCAATTTAAATTGTAGAAAATTGAAAAAAAAGAAGATGCTTCTGTTTTGTAATACGGTTCTTTGCCGAGTAAGAAGTTCGGTAGTTTTTCTGTTAATTCACGCATCTTGCGTAAACCAGAGCCGCGTTTCTCCATGTAGTCAAGTTGGGTAAACATATCGGCAATGACAGGGTTGCGGCGTAAAGAAGGAACACTGTATATGTCTCTGTCCTGAATTTGTGTACCATCAAGCATTGCACCGGGTGACACCAACTCTACACGGTCGTCATAAATATCAATATGTACCTCACCGCCCATTACTGTGTAATCTCTATGAATAAGATGGTTTACTAATCCTTCAAAGATAGCACGGTCGGAATAGTCTGGGAGGTTAAGGCGATAGTTGGGCATCTTCACCCAGCCACTCATGGTGTAGTTGTTGATAAAATCCATGCCATATTTTAAGAGCAACACAAGGTTTGCCCGATGTTCTATGGAGCTGATGGCATCATCTTTATATAATCCGCTCCAACGGGTACAGAAGATACGTGATTGGAATATGGTGCAGTTGTCCACAAACAGTAATCCGGCATTGGTCAGTTTATCGTCCGATGTTACCAGACCGAATGATTCCAAATATTTGTCGTTCCATTCGTGATGGGTTTGCTCACGGAAGGTATTGGCAAGAATAATGAAAGAATGTTTGTTGGCATCTACTTGGGTAGGAAGTGAATCCCATGTCATGTGTGTACCTTTCAATACCAACGAAAGTAGTTGTTGAGAGTTGCATTCTACACTTTCATTACCCACTCTTGTATAGGCAGTGCGTGTTCCGTCTTGATAATAATAATAAGGTGTCAACATTCCTGCTTTTACTTTCACCTCAAGTAGAGTATGCCCTTCATGTTCTATCGGAATAAGTTGTACTTCCGGCACAGGGTCAAGTCTTGCCTTTATCATTTCACTGATAAAGTCTGCATCGGCTTGCGGATTCTCCAAACCTACAATTATTCCATCATCGTTCACTCCATAGAATAAACTGCCACCGTCTGTATTGGCAAAAGCCGATACGGATTTGAGCCATGACTTCACTTTTTTACGTTCCAACATTTCCTTGAAATCGTAGGCTGAGCATTCCGCTATTAATGTATTGTTATGTATCTGCATCGTTTTTTATTATTGTTCGGGTATAACACCCTAATATCATTTACAAAGGTAAGGATAAAACCGAAGAACCTGTTAAATCACTGCTTTCTTTTGATTTTTATACGTTTACATCACATTGTTTGTGAGTAAAAAACGTACTTTTATGGGCAAGAGATGTTGTTGCTTATGGATGCTTATATTCGGATTTCCTCCATTGAAATACCCCATGCTGGAAAGTATCCGTATAGTAACAGACATAGTGATTGTAATTGGGATAGTACAGAAAGTGCGCATTGCAGGGTAAAATAACACTTTTAAAAGTGCGCATTGCAGGGTAAAAACGCTATTCTTAACTTGCGTATTGCAGAAAATATCTTTAAATTTGCCTGTTGACAAGAAGATAAATACTGAATAACATGCTATTTAAACGCAAATTGTACGATAAACTGCTGGCTTGGAAACAGCAGGTGGCAGGCACTAAGGCACTTCTGATAGAAGGTGCCCGACGAATAGGCAAATCCACTTTAGTGGAGGAGTTCGCAAGGAATGAATACCGAAGTTATCTCTTGATTGATTTCAATCTGGTGAGCGACTCAGTTATTTCAGCCTTTAACAATTACATGAACGATCTCGACACTTTTTTCCTAATCCTCTCTTCGGAATATGGCGTGAAACTTTATCCCAAGGAATCCATCATCATATTTGATGAAATACAACAATTCCCAAAAGCCCGGCAAACGATAAAGTATCTGGTTGCAGATGGGCGATTCGACTATGTAGAAACGGGTTCGCTCATTTCCATCAAAGAAAATGTAAAGGATATAACCGTTCCCTCGGAAGAGAGGACACTCCCTATGTATCCGATGGACTTCGAGGAGTTTGCTTGGGCAATGAATGAAGAGCCATTGATGACTTATATCCGCCAATGCTTTGACAAAAAGGAGCCTTTGGAACAGGGACTTCACGCAAAGGCTATGCTGTTGTTCCGTCAATACATGATTGTGGGCGGCATGCCGAAAAGCGTGTCGGCGTATTTGGAAAATGACCGGAGTTTCGAAAGTGCCGATATGGAAAAGAGAGATATACTAACACTGTACCGGAATGACATCATGAAGATAAAGTCGGGCTACCGCTCGAACGTACTGAGCATATTCGACCAGATTCCGGCTTTTCTTTCGCGTTCGGAAAGACGGGTAGTGATGAACCGCATTGAAAAGGGAGCAAGCTTCCCAAAGTATCATGATACTTTCTTTTGGCTCTCCGATTCGAAAATCGCCAATGAATGCTTTAACTGTTCGGATCCTAACGTGGGACTCTCCCTGAATGAAGACAGGACATACGTGAAGTGCTATATGGGTGATACCGGACTACTCATCAGCCATACCTTTGATGAGAATGAGATCTCTGACGGAGAACTGTACCGGGAAATCCTATTGGGAAAACTATCAATAAGCGAGGGTATGTTCTATGAGAACGTAATTGCACAGATGTTGGTAGCTGCCGGACACAAGCTTTACTTCTATACGCGATACAATGAAGGGAAGCACCGCAACGATGTGGAAATAGATTTTATCTTGTCGAACCACAGCAAGCTGAAATATAAGATCTATCCGATAGAAGTGAAATCGAATGAAAAATATACCATTCGCTCGCTTACCCGGTTCAATGAGAGTTTCCGTCAGCGCATAGGGGAGTGCTATGTGATTCATCCAAAGAACCTGTCTATAAAGGAAGGAGTGGTGTATCTGCCTGCCTATATGACCTTCTGTTTGTAGTCTCTAACTCCGCCCACTCAACGTAATAAGCGGTATAATCATTTCCTCCATCGAAATACCCCCATGCTGGAAAGTATCCGTATAGTAGCTGACATAATGATTGTAATTATTGGGATAGGCAAAGAAATCGCGTCCCATAGCAAAGATGTAGCGCGTGCTTACGTTGGGTGAAGGCAAGTGAACATCGGCAGGACGAGCAATTTCGAACACCTGTTTCGGATTGTATGTCATATTGCGCGATAGTTTGTAGCGCAGATTGGCATTGATATCCTTGCTGTTGCTCTGTACTTTGATGGGATTGTCCACGCGGATACTGCCGTGGTCGGTAGTAATAACGACGCGATACCGGCGATTGGCAAGCGCTCTCAGCAAATCTCCCAAAGGGGAATGGCGGAACCATGAAAGCGTAATGCTGCGGTAAGCAGCTTCCGTTGAGGCAAGCTCACGTATCATTTTACTTTCCGTGCGGCTGTGACTCAGCATATCTATAAAGTTGAACACAGCAACATTCAGAGTATTCTGAGCCAATGCAGGCAACTGTGCCAGCAACCGTTCCGCACTTGCCGCATCATTTATCTTATGATAAGAGAAGGTATCGCTACGGCGGTAACGCTCAATAATGGTGCGTATCAATGGAGCTTCATTCAAATTCTTGCTTTCCTCATTTTCCTCCTCCACCCATAGTTCGGGGAAGAACTGCGCTATCTGGTCGGGCATAAAGCCGGAGAAGATGGCATTACGGGCATATTGTGTAGCTGTGGGCAAGATGCTGAAGTACAGTTGCTCGTCTATATTGAACAAGGTGGACAGATCGTTGGCGATGACGCGCCACTGGTCGTAACGGAAGTTATCCAATACGATGAAGAAGACTTTCTCGCCCTTGTCCAATAGCGGGAAGAGAATACGCTTGAAGATATCCGGACTCATTAACGGGCGTTCGGATTCCGTTCCTTTTGCGGAAACCCAGTTCACATAATTCTTCTTGATAAACTTTGCAAAGGCGGCATTGGCTTCTGCTTTCTGCATGGCGAGCATCTCGCTCATGGGGCTTTCCGTGGCTTCCAGTTCCAGTTCCCAATAAACGAGGCGGCGATACAGCTCTATCCAATCGCCTGCCGTCAGCGAATCGTTAATCTGCATCCCTATCTTACCGAAGTTTTGCTGGTAGCCCGTTTGTGCGGCTTCGCTGACAATATCTTTGTGGTGCAGGTTCTTCTTTAGCGACAACAATATCTGGTTAGGGTTGACGGGCTTGATAAGATAGTCCGCTATCTTCTGCCCGATAGCCATGTCCATGATGTTTTCTTCTTCACTCTTGGTAATCATGACTACCGGTACGGCGGGAGAAATATCCTTTATCAGCGCCAGTGTTTGCAGACCGCTCAGTCCGGGCATGTTTTCGTCCAGCAGAATAAGGTCGTAAGACGTGGTGCGGCAACGGTCGAGTGCATCCTGCCCGTTGGTTACGGTATCCACTTCGTACCCTTTGCCCTGCAGAAACAGAATGTGCGGCCGCAATAAGCTGATTTCATCGTCCACCCAAAGAAGTTTATCTTTCTTCATATCTCGTATGCGTTTTCATTCCTCGTATGCGTTTCATTCCTCAAAGATAACACCATTTTCCGGGTCGTCCTCTTCCGCCGGCGGATTTTCTTCTTTCCGGAGCTGCTCTTCCTCTGTCGGTAGGTTCAGCAGAGGCTCATCCAATGTGTAGCCTTTTAACTCCGGCTCCGGAATGGAGGAGAAGTGACTCCGGTAGAAAGCATCGTAATCATCAAAGCTATATTGCTTAATCAGAAGTTCATAATTGGCTTCGGATATGAGCACGGCGCGCATACCACTGAGGCGTGTCGCCATCTCAGGATGGGCGTAGAGCCGGCGGAAATACTGCTGCGCTTCATCATAGTTATTGAATGGACGGATTTGCAGCATACCGATACCTCTTTCACGAACAAAGGCAAGGTCGAAGTTCTTAACCAGGAATGTGGAGAAATTATAGCGCGCTACTTCAAACAGAAGCATGTTCTCATTCACTTTTCCCTCTTCATAAGCAAGAATAAAAAGGAACGGTGCGTTGCGCTCCGTACTAAATGCACTGTCGGCTGCAAGGATGCCTGAAGAAGCGTTCAGACTGTCACCAAGTAGACTGCCCGCCTTGGCAAGATCATTGCGGCGTTGCCAGATAGAGCCGAAAGTATGGCTATCAGCGGATAATAAACGGCCTTCCTGTACACCTTTCAGAATATGGGCGGCGAGATCCGTAATTTCGTTCCCCGGATACCGGCGCACAAGTTCCTTGAGAATGGCAAGAAATTCACCGCTTTCACCTTCTTGCAACCGGGTAACAGCGTCCAGGAACATAAACTTAGGCCGATGTTTCCCCAGCGGATATATCTCGGAAGAAACACGGGCAGAAGCGCGCACTGCCGCAGTATCTCCGGACTGAAAACATTCGTAAGCGCGTGCGTAGAGTGAATCCTCACGCTGCCTGCCATGTACAGCATTCCCGGCGAAGTCAGGGTCAGCCAGCGTCTTGGCGTAACGGCTCTCGGGGAAACGGGCAATCAACTCCGATTTGTATCTCTCCGCCTTGGCTAAACGAGAATCCGAGTTGCGCTCCTGTTCGTAATAATTAGCCGCCAACTCAGTGAGGAATAACTGATAATACACTTCATCCGCTTGCTCATACTCCGGAAACTCTGTTACAAGCCGTTCGAATATTGCTTCCGCCTGCTGAAGGTTATTCATCCGGTCTCTGAATATGATTCCGGCATTGTACAAAGCCTCCGACAGCAATGCGTTAGAAGCCTCCATCGCCTTCTCAGTCAATGGAATCTGTGCCAGATAATATTCCGGTCGATGCCTGTCACCGGCCGAACTGTCGGCAGCCGCTTCACCGTCTTCACTTTCCCGGACTACAGGCGCATCTGCCGTCTCATCCTGCAGGGGAGAACTCTGAATCGTATCATTTCCGGCGCTTTCTTCCGGCGTGCTGTAATCTATCTCCTCAAAGTCGTCCAGCTCAACGACTGTCTTGTTCTTTCTTCTCCAGTTATCTTCCAGCTTTCTTCGTCCCCACAATCGCTGAAATTCCGCTTTTCCTTGTTCCACCAGTTGAGGATTGTAAAAGTACCATTCCTGTTTTCCTCCCATAGCCGGTTGCGGAAGCGCAGCAGTATTGCTTTGCCCCGGACGGGTAACCATTGCACCGGCTGGCTGCTGGCTGTTTGCTTCAAGAAGCACCTGTTGCCTGTTGGCTTCCCGTGTTGCATCTTCCGCTGCTTTGCGTTCCGCTTCTTCCCGGGCAATCACCTGGGCGATAATACCCTCTATCGCTGCCATCCGTTCTCCCTCCGTTAGCCCGGCAAGATGCCGAAGGCTGTCCTGCAAATGAATCACATTGACGTGCGGAACCAGTTCATCCAGAATCTCCGAACGCGTAGTAGCAGTGGCATATTCCCGCTGCGTCTTGTCTATCAGCCCTATGGCTTCCGTATATGCTTTTTGCGCTTCGGCGTAGCGTGCCTGCTGCCAGTACAAGTTACCCAGCGTGAGTTGCAGGATACCCTTCTCCGCCCCATTCCGCCGGCTCTTTTCCACTCCTTTGTGATAAGCGTCGAGAGCCTGCACCGTATCTTTCCCGGCAAGATAAACATTGCCGAGCGCATAATAAATCTGATCCAGATATTCCTCGTTCTTCTCGTCGCGGCTGAGGCGTAGTAACCTTCCGGTCGTTTTACGGATATCCGTTGCAGACATCACTTCCGTCTGGCGGATACGGGCGCTAAGTTCCAACTCATACGGCGGGTTCAGACGGATTGCCTTACCGTAAGCCTGATAGGCTTGTTCCGGTTGTTGCAACAATTGATAAGTTTGCCCTAAAAGATAATAGCATCGTGCCTTTTGCTGTTTGTTCTTCTCGCTTCCGGCAGTTCGTTCCAGATACGGTATGACTTCCCTGTATCGCTTACTGTCCAATAGAAAAATGGCTGTTGCCGATGCATAAGTATCGCCCAGTGACAAAGGCAAACTGTCATTATTCACCCTGTTCAGGGCATCTTCCGCATCATACTGCCAACCCAATGCGGAATAGCAGCGCGCCAACCGTATCAGCGCTTCGGAAGTTATCCGGTTTTGCCCCTCATAAAGTCTTGCTATGTACGAGAAGGTTGCGGCGGCCTCCGAAAAATCTCCCTTCTGATACTGCGCTTTGCCTAACAGCATCCAGGCGCGATGCATAAAAGGATTGAACTCCCGGCGCGCCAACCATTTCTTGTACTCGTCGGTGTATGCCCGTCCGGGCTTGCGGGCTGGACGCCGCTTGATAGAATGCTGCCGAATGGCTTTCTGCGCTTTCTCGATGGCGCGGTCAAAGTCGGAAGCGCCGATGCCTGCGGAGGTTTTATTGTTTATGGGATAAAGGGGAAGCATCTCCATGTAGTTATCTTTATTCCCCTGTTGCTGTGCTTCCAAGCCGGCTTTGTAAGCTTCGTTGCCGTTGAAGTAAATGTTGTACCGGGTAGTAAGGGCATGATAAAAGCGTGTACCGGCAGTGTTCTTCCGGGTAGAACATCCGGCAACGAGCATCAAAGTGATTAAGATGCCAACCAGGTATAATGCTTTGCGTTTCAACTATACCGATAGATTTTACGGGTTCTCTATTTTTGCCGTAAAGATAAGTAAAAACTCTTTCCCAGCTTACATATCGCATATATAATAATGGAAAAGAAGATGATAGCCGCTCCGGACGGCACATTGAGATAATAAGAAATGATCAGTCCGCCCAGGCAACTGATATAACCGATGCCGACGGATAGCCAAATGATACGATGAAAGCGGTGTGAAAACAGGTTCGCCGTCATTTGCGGGATGGTGAGCAGGGATATGACCAACACAATGCCCACCATGCGCAGGCAGGCAACGATAGTCAATGCGATGAACATCATCAGCACATACTCGAACGTCTGCACCGGGATTCCCTGCGAACGCGCAAATTCCCTGTCGAAGGCAACGTAAACAATCGGGCGCAGGTAGAGGATGAAGAAGACAGTCAATATCACTGCAAGTCCTGCCAGCAAGGCGATGTCTCCCAATGTGATGGTCAGGATATTGCCGAACAGATAGGCTGAAAGATCAGGTGCAAAACCCGGTGAAAGGAAAGTAAACATGATACCCAGCGCCATGCCCAGCGTCCAGAATACTGCGATGGCGGAGTCCTCGCGCATGTCATTGCGTTTGCTGAGCCATTCCACTCCGAAAGCCGACAGTACGGCAAACACGGCAGCCGACAGGATAGGGGATATGCCCGTGTACAGTCCCAGGCCGATGCCTCCAAAAGAAGCGTGCGTCAGTCCGCCGCTGATAAACACCAGCCGCCTGGTCACGATATATGTACCGATAAGCCCGCAGACAATACTTGCCAACAGGCTGCCGATGAGGGCGTGTTGAAAGAAGGTATATTGCAGTAAATCCACGTTGTATAGTTTGAGTAATGATTTAAAATTAATCTTATAAATGAGAATTTAGCGAAGCGGAGCTTCGCAGTGAGTAGGGTTTAGTGATTAGTGATTA
>NZ_DBDF01000079.1:0-3592 GCF_002293435.1 Bacteroides sp. UBA939
TCTCAGGCGATTAAAAATACAAATTGTCAATCTGACAATTCCCTTAACTTCTGCAGTATGAATAATACAGGATAAATCAAATATCGGGGTGATACAAGAAAAATGGTTTATTTCTACCGAACATGTGTGGCTTTTGAACAGGATATATGCACACAGTGAGACTAACTCTTACCCTCACTCTGCCCTCACGCCTGCCCTCACCTATTCAAACACCGATGAATAAAGCAGGGCAGACGCTCAATAACTTATACATCCTTTTTTAGGGGCATACAGCGTGTGCTTACGACAACTATATCACGATGTTGCGAATAAAACGCATTGTATACTTCTCTAACCTGAATAATTCATGCTTCAGGAGTTAGAGGAGTTAAAGTAGTTATCAGCCCTCAAGTTGACTTAGTAGTTAAAGCCGATACTAATGTTACATGATTCACGGAGTATCGGCTTTAACTACTTAACTACTAACGAAGTGATAACTCCTTTAACTACAGTATGAATAATGCAGGCTAAAGCATAGCCCTGAAGGTGTTGTATGGGCGTTAATATTATTGAGCGTCTGCCCTGATGAATAAAGGGATACAAGAGAAAAAGTGAGACCGTGAGAGTAGAATCGCTCAAAACCCTGGGAGGGAGAAAGAAAGTTCAAATTTCAACTGCGATATTCGTGCGGGAAATAGCATGGAAAAAACATGTTCCCGATAGTTCATTGAGGAATCAATAACAGACCTATCAGACAGGTAAAATACGCACTGATTCGATTTTCCCGGCGGCTAATTCCATTAATTCTCCCCCATTAATCGCATTTTAAGTAGATATTAAGGTGTTTTTTCTGATATTATTAATGTGATAGTCTTTTCTTTGCATTCATAAAATATGCGGAGAACATCCGGAGAATATCCGGAGAACATCCGGGAAACATGAACTTATAAACATAAACTTATATAATATGAAGAACCGTTTGACAGGTATATTCCTGGTGTGTGCTTGTTGCCTGATGGCGAGGGCTGATGATTTGAAGTTGTGGTACAGCCGGCCGGCGGAGGTTTGGACGGAAGCGCTGCCTTTGGGAAATTCGCGTTTGGGAGCCATGGTCTATGGCGGAGTGGTTAATGAGCAGATACAGCTGAATGAAGAGACTGTATGGGGCGGAGGGCCGCATCGCAATGACAGTCCGAAGGTGCTTGGGGTGCTGCCTGAGGTTAGAGAACTGCTTTTTGCCGGAAGGGAGAAGGAGGCTGAGAAGCTGGTTGCCGACAACTTCTTCACGGGGCAGCATGGTATGCCGTTCCAGACTATCGGCAGCTTGATGCTGGAGTTCGACGAGCATGGCGATTATTCCGATTACCGCAGGGAGCTGGATTTGGAAAGGGCGATAGCATCTGTAAGCTATAAGATAGGTGAGGTGAACTATACACGCACGCTGTTTACTTCGTTCGTTGATAATGCTTTGGTTATACGCATTGAGGCTGATAGGCCGGGGATGGTTAACTTTACTGCCCGGTACAGCAGTCCATACAAGGAATATGAGGTGAAGAAGAATGGGAAGAGTCTGCTCCTGTGCGGTAGAGGCTCGGCGCACGAAGGGATTCCGGGGGCGATTCGTTTTGAGACCCGCACGCAGGTGAAGGCTGAGAAGGGGAAGGTGAACGTTGCCAATGACTGCATTGAAGTAAAAGGCGCTGATGTTGCTGTGATTTATGTTACGGCGGCGACTAACTTCGTGAACTACAAGGATGTAAGCGCAAACGAGACCCGCCGGGCGACGGAGTTCCTTGCCGGAGCTATGAAGCGTCCGTACGCTCAGGCATTGACTGCTCATGAAGAGGCCTACCAACGGCTCTTCAACCGCGTATCCCTGAATATAGGAAGCTTCGGCAGAAACGGAAGTACCAACAGAAACGAAAGCTCCGGCAGCAACGCAGAAGCCCCCGCCCGGAAAGAAACCCCTCACCGCATCAAGCACTTCAACGACGGCAAAGACCTGGGACTGGTAGCACTGATGTTCCAGTTCGGCCGCTACCTGCTAATCTCCTCCTCGCAACCCGGCGGACAGCCTGCCGGACTGCAAGGCATCTGGAACCACGAACTGCTCGCCCCCTGGGACGGCAAATACACCATCAACATCAATACCGAGATGAACTACTGGCCGGCAGAAGTCACCAACTTGCCGGAGATGCACGAGCCTCTTTTCCAAATGGTGAAAGAACTCTCCGAGTCGGCACAGGGCACGGCGCGTACCATGTACAACAGCCGCGGCTGGACGGTGCATCACAACACCGACCTGTGGCGAATCTCCGGACCCGTAGACGGCGCTTCCTACGTCTGGCCCCTGGGCGGCGCATGGCTCAGTCAGCACCTGTGGCAGCACTACCTGTACACGGGCGACGAGGCTTTCCTGCGCTCCGCCTACCCGGCCCTGAAGGGCGTTGCCGACTTCTTTCTCGACTTCCTGACGGAGCACCCCCGGTACGGCTGGATGGTGTGTGCGCCCTCTATGTCGCCCGAGCTGGCTCCTCCGGGTACGGGCACTATGCTCACTGCCGGAAGTACGATGGATACCCAGATTGTGTTCGACGCGCTGACGTCGGTACTGACGGCTACGAGGTTGCTTTACCCTGCGCACACGTCCTACAGCGACAGTCTGCAAAGCATGATCAACCGCCTGCCGCCGATGCAGATTGGCAAGCACAATCAGTTGCAGGAGTGGCTGGCGGATGTGGACGACCCGAAGGACGACCACCGTCATGTGTCGCACCTGTACGGGCTGTATCCGGGCAATCAGATATCGCCTTATGCGCATCCCCGGTTGTTTCAGGCTGCCAAGCGTTCGCTGCTCTACCGGGGCGATATGGCTACGGGGTGGTCTATCGGTTGGAAGATAAACCTGTGGGCACGTTTGCTCGATGGCGACCATGCTTACCGGATTGTTAAGAATATGCTGAAGCTGGTGGAGAAGGATAATCCCGACGGGCGGACGTACCCGAATATGTTCGACGCTCACCCGCCTTTCCAGATTGACGGTAACTTCGGCTTCACGGCCGGGGTGGCGGAGATGTTGCTCCAGAGTCATGATGAGGCTTTGCACCTGTTGCCCGCGCTGCCCGAGGAGTGGAGCCGGGGCAGTGTGAAGGGTTTGGTGGCGCGCGGCGCTTTCGAGGTGGATATGGATTGGGAAGCGGGCGAACTGACAACGGCGACTGTCACTTCTCGAATCGGCGGCAATCTGCGGATACGTTCGTATGTGCCGCTGGAGGGTGCCGGGCTGAAGGAAGCGAAAGGCGATAATCCTAATCCGCTGATGAAGCGCGGGGCAATCAAGGAGCCGCTGGTGTCACCGGGATTGAGGGCGCAATATCCTATGTTGTACAGGGTGTACGAGTATGATGTGGAGACGAAGGCGGGTGGAAAGTATGTGATAACGGTTAGTAGATAGGGATTAACGGTAGTGATTAGTGTAGGTAGTGGTTAACGGTTAGTGATTAGGGATAGGTCTTTAGTGGTAAGTGATAAGCAAGAGTATCCGTCATCCTGAGCGAAGTCGAAGGATCTCTTTTTATCTTCCGGGTGGAATAACGTAGCGCAGCATTAAAAA
>NZ_DBDF01000079.1:3643-17639 GCF_002293435.1 Bacteroides sp. UBA939
TAATTATGAACAGCTACTTATGAGTACTGATTAACAATTAAACGAATAAGAAACAATGGTAAAAAGATTCACACGCATCGTTGCGTACCTGTTATTTTCCGCAAGCTTGTTGTTCTCGACAGGCTTGTTATCACCGACAGCCGCCGTGGCGCAAACCGGCAACAAGACTTACGACTCCTACAAAGGCCTCGTCATGGCCGGTTACCAGGGCTGGTTCAACGCCCCGGACGACGGCGCCGGCCGAGGCTGGTACCACTACAGCGGGCACGATGGCTTCCGCCCCGGCTCCTGCTCCATCGACTTCTGGCCCGACTGCTCGGAATACCGCAAGCTGTACAAGACAGAGTTTAAGTTCCCCGACCAGACGCCCGCCTACACCTTCTCCTCCTACGACCCCTCCACCGTCGACACCCACTTCCGCTGGATGCGCGACTACGGCCTGGACGGCGTCTTCATGCAACGCTTCATCGCCGAAATCCGCAACCCCAGCGGACTGAACCACTTCAACACCGTCCTCAACTCCTCCATGCAGGCGGCCCGCAAGTACCGCCGCGCCATCTGCGTGATGTACGACCTGAGCGGCATGCGCCCCGGCGACGAGCAGCTTCTGCTCGCCGACATCGCCGACATCGCCCGTCGCCACTCGCTGAAAGACCGCTCCAAGAACTCCTCCTACCTCTACCACAACGGCAAACCCCTGGTCACCGTCTGGGGCGTAGGCTTCAACGACCGCCGCCACTACGGTCTGGACGAGGCGGAGGCTATCATCGACGGACTCAAGGCGCAGGGTTTCAGCGTCATGCTCGGAGTGCCCACGCATTGGCGGACGCTGTCGGGCGACACCGAGTCCGACCCTCGCCTGCACGAGCTTATCAGGAAGTGCGACATCATCATGCCTTGGTTCGTAGGCCGCTACAACGAGGCGACCTATCCGCACTATCGCCTCCTCATCGAAAGCGACCTTGCCTGGGCGAAGCAGAACCGTGTGGATTACGCCCCGTTAGCCTTCCCCGGCTTCTCCTGGCGCAACATGAAGGGGCAGGAGAACAGCATACCGATTCCGCGCAACAAGGGGTCATTCCTTTGGGCGCAGCTCGCAGGCGCCATCTCTGCCGGCGCCGAGATGATTTACGTGGCGATGTTCGATGAGATTGACGAGGGGACGGCTATCTTCAAGTGCGCCAAGCAAGTTCCCGAGGGACAGCAGGGCAGCACGTTTGTTCCCATCGAAGAGGAGGTCGGGAGCGACCATTACCTGTGGCTGGTGGGGGAAGCGGGCAGGATGCTGCGCAGGGAGAAGGGGCTGGAGATGGAGCAGCCGAAGCGGAAATAGTATTTAGTGATTAGTGGTTAGCGTAGTTAGTGATTAACCACTAACTACGCTAATCACTCGCTACCTCTTCAATCACCTGCATCAGCGAGTACTTATACTCCGTCCCCATCGACGCCGCATACTCCTTGCAGAACGCATCGTACACCGTCTTCGCCAGCCCCTTCTTCCCCTGTCGGCACAAGATGCGACACTTCACACAGAGAGCCTCCTCATTGATGTAATCGTGCTGGAACAACGTATCCGCTATCTTCAGCCTCAGCGTATCCGAGAGGTCTTCCCGCTTCAACAAACGGCAAAGCAAGTCGATAGTACCATTCGAGAAATCATTCTTGAACGCATCAATCCAGTCTATCTCCATGTTGGGAAGCATCATGCCGCGCAGCAGCAGCTCGAGCAGCTTCTCCAAGTCCTGACTATCATTGTTCTTGTACAAATGCAGCGCCTCCAGGTAATCGCAGATAGTGCCCTCCATGAACTGTATGCTCCAGAAGCCGTTGCGGTTCAGTATCCTGATGTCGCCCACCTTCTCCAGCAGATTGCGCAGCTTGCTCATGTACACGTTGCGGTTGTTCTTGGCAGACTCTTCCGTCTTGTCGTACCACAACAACTGAATCAACCTGTGGCCGATAATCCCTTTAGGATCCTTTCCGGTATAGAGAATGAGCAGTATCAGCAACGCCTTGAGGTTGGGCGTGAAGCCGCCGGTGATGTCATTCCCCGCCTTGTCCACCACGTGGAAGCCGCCGAAGAAACAGACACATCCCTTCGAGAAGTCATAATTGTGGAACCCCGCGGTTTCTGTCTTTATCGCTATCTCCGTCTTTATCTCTGCATTTATCACCGGCATGCGTTTGGCATCTTCCGCTACCGATGTTGTTCCGGAAGAGGCGGTTCCGGCAGCGCCGGCATCGGCAACGGCAGCCGCCTCAGCCTCCTGCTGCGCCTTTATCGCCTTGCTCTTCAGCCGTGCCCTTATCCCGAAGTAAGTAACCGCCAAACCAATCAACACCCCCAGGATAATCCATATCGCCCTACCGCTGCTTTTCTCTTCCGCCGTAAAGTCCGGTTGCTTGAACGAAGACACCGAGATGGGAGGATAATTCAGCTCATAGACTTCCAGATGCGCCTTCCCCCTCACATCCGCCTGATGCAGGGCAAGGTACAACTTCTTCTCTCCCGGCGAGTGGTACAGGTTGCAGTACAGATACTGGTAGTCCAGGTTCAAGCTCAGCGGCAAGGACATAAACTCCAGACCCGGCTCCGCCCTGTCTATCTTCATCAACGTGCCCCCCTGCTGCGTACCGAAGAGGTAGAAGCAATCTTCCTCCGCATCGTACACCATGTTCTCGCAAGGCTGGAAGTCAATGTCATCAGACAAATCCGAAGCCTCCCACAACTTGCGCGCCTGCAACGTGGACAGGTTCACCGCATACAGGTCATAGTAATTGCGTGGCGACAACTCCTGCCGTCCGGACGGACAGCCGCGCCCGCCGAAGATGTACAACACACTGTCCACAACGACCGAAGCGGAAGAGTACCGGGGATGGATATCTGTCAGGTTCACGTGATACTGCGCCTTGCCCTCCTCGTAAGGATAGCTGACGAGCAGTTTGTTGTTGTAATGGTAGTGCCCGTACCCGCCGAAGCTAATCAGGGAAGAGTCCGCAGGATTGTAAACGATTGTATTGTTCCAGTAATCATGCTCCATCACCGGGGTTTGCGTTCCCTTCCAGCTTTGGGTAGCGGGGTCGAAGGCGGAGAAGAGGTTCTCATTCAGATTGTAGGACAGCAACTGGCGGCGTTGCGGAATGTAGATAAGCTGGTTGGGATAATTGGCCATAAACTCTCCTCCCTTCACCTGTATGCTATCCACTGTCCTGGCGTCCGGTTGGAAAACGTATAGCTTCCTGTTGTCTCTGGCCATGTAGAAGGTGCTCGTGACAGCGTCGAACGCGATGGAGGGGGAGGTGGCGAAGTTCTGCGAGTAGATTTTCTTCCAAGTAATGTACTGGTCTATAATCCACTGTGTATTGGTGCCGGCAGCCGGGGCGTGGGATATTTCGTCGTAACAGACATCCTCGTTGTGACGCGCCATCTTCCACAGGCGTATCTCCTTGGTTCCGCGACTGATGCTGATGTCCTTCAGGTTCACCGAAGCCACGTCCAGCAAAGAGTAACCCTCGAACGGGCAGTAGCCGAAGGCGATGCGCAGGCCTTGTGTACCTGCAAGTTCGGGATAGTTGAGGTCGATTTGCACGCTGTCGTACAGTGCGGTGATATTTCCACCCTTGGGGTCGAGCGTCAGGCTGACGGGAATCCATGTATCGAGCCGGGCTTCTTTCGGGAAGGCGGTTACGGTGTCGCCGGTCACTATAATGGGGAAACGTTTGTCGTTTCCGCTGACGCTGTACATCAGGTCAATGTTCTTATGCTTGTCGGTAATAATACGGAATACGGTGCCGAACACATTGTCTTTTCTTACCCAGAGATTGAAGTTCAAGGTTATCTTTTCTCCGTTGGTCTCTATCAATTCTCCGTTCTCTAATGCCATGCTGGTAAACTTATTGTTTGGAAGCGGGTACGATTGCACGTGCAGGCCATATTCAGGAAGTTGGGCAATTGAGGGTAGCCAGATGGATAATAGAAAAAGAATGGATAGTGGTCTTTTCATCTTGTATGTCCTTAGTAGAAGTATTAGTTAGGACAAAAGTAATGATTTTTAGCGAAAAACAATAGTTCAATGCCGATTTCTTCGGTAAGAACTTGTCTTTTTCTATAAAAAGGCTGTTATTATGCCAATTTTAATGTGCTGTTAATCGCAGATTTATGATTCTGTTAATGTGGGACGGTTAACTTTGTATGTTAAAACACAGAGGGGACAGGGTTTCTCTTTTGTGTTACAGATAATGATTTATGCTCGAACACAGAGGCACAGAGACACAGAGTTTATCTTTCTTTTAAGAAGAGAACCTGAGTACACAGAGAGGGCGACTACGTCGCAGAGAGAAAAAACTCTGTGTTTCTGTGCCTCTGTGTGTAAGTCACCGTTAAATTCTCATTTACCTCAATCTTGAAAGACATTTATAATATGATTAATATGAAAAAAGTAGTAGCATTCTTATTTGCGTGTGTACAACTTATCCCGACATGGGGACAGGCAGTACAGCGCACGCCCAACGGGCTGAAAGTAGAGACGGAAACGATGTGTGTGGAATTGGAGTGTTTCTCGCCTTCCATCATCAGAGTAAAAAAGTATCCTGTAGGGGCGGTGCCGCAGAAGCAGTCTCTCACGGTAGTCAAGCAACCGGAGAAGGTGGAGTACGAATGGCGGCAGGAAGACGGCCGGGTGGCGCTTGTCACTTCCGGATTAATCGTATCTCTGGATACCGCGTTACGTCAAATCAGTTTTGCGGATAAGGAAGGCAGGACGTTGCTGAAGGAAAAGGCTTCGTCCGTTGGTTTCGTTCCGGTTGATGATGCCGGGAGTCCGGCATTGCGGGTTAGCCAGAGTTTCCTGCCGGATGCCGGCGAGGCTATTTACGGTTTGGGGCAACACCAGCAGGGCAGGATGAATCAGCGCGGTCAGACCGTATTCCTGCAACAGGAGAATATGGAAATCTGCATTCCTCTGATTCATTCGAGCAAGGGATATGCACTGTTCTGGGATAATTATTCGCCTACCACCTTCGCTGACAATGAACAGGGAATGTCGTTCGACTCGGCGGTAGGCGACTTGTGCGATTATTACTTCGTTTATGGCGGCAGTGCCGATAAAGTAGTGGCGGGATTGCGCGACCTGACCGGGCAGGTGCCGATGTTTCCCCTTTGGTCGTTCGGCTTCTGGCAATCCAGGGAGCGCTATGTCAGTCAGGACGAACTGGTGGGCGTGGTTCGGAAGTATCGTGACTTGAGGATTCCCCTGGACGGTATTGTCCAGGACTGGCGTTACTGGGGAGAAGACCACAAGAACTGGAATGCCGTGGAGTTCCGCAACCCTCTGTTCCCCAACCCCGGGAAGATGATGGAAGATGTACACCGCCTGAATGCCCATGCTATTATTTCGGTATGGCCTTCCTTTGGTCCGGCGACGGGGATATATGCCGAACTCAAGCAGCTGAATAAGCTGATGGGACATGAAACTTTCCCGCAGGAGAACGGCGTGAGGGTGTATGATGCGTACGACCCGGTGGCGAGAGAGATTTTCTGGAAGTACATGGACAGGAATATGTTCAGCATCGGGATGGACGGTTGGTGGCTTGATGCAACCGAACCGGAGCACAGTCCGGCGAAGGATGCGGATTTTGATTATCAGACTTATATGGGTTCTTTCCGCAAGGTGCGCAATGCTTTTCCGCTTGTGAGTGTGGGTGGTGTTTACGAGCATCAGCGACGGGTGAGTTCGGCGAAGCGGGTCTTTATACTGACTCGTTCGGCGTTTGCCGGTCAGCAACGTTATGCTACGCAGGCATGGTCGGGGGATGTAATCTCGGACTGGGGGGTGTTGCGCAATCAGATATCGGGTGCGTTGAATCTTTCGTTGACAGGGATTCCTTACTGGAACTCTGATATCGGGGGTTTCTTCTCTGCCAATAAGTTTCCGGAGGGTGTGAAGGACACGGCGTTCCATGAATTGTATGTGCGGTGGATGCAGTTTGCCGCTTTCACCGGGATGATGCGTTCGCACGGTACGCATACTCCGCGCGAGATATTCCAGTTTGGCGAACGCGGGTACTGGGCTTTCGATGCGCAGGAGAAGATGATAAATCTCCGTTACCGGTTGTTGCCTTACATCTATTCTACGTCGTGGGAGATTACTTCCGGCGGTGGAAGTTTGATGCGTGCGCTGTTCTCTGATTTTCCGGCGGATAAGCGTGTGGCGGACGTGGGTGACGAGTACATGTTTGGGCAGTCTATGCTGGTGGCGCCTGTAACGAGTGCGGTGAGAAGCCGTTCTTTGTATCTGCCCGCAGGGGTGCAGTGGGTTGACTTCTGGACGGGTGAGGTGCAGGAAGGGGGGCGTGAGATTACGCGGGAGGCTCCTGTGGATGTGATTCCGCTTTATGTGAAGGCGGGTTCTATTATTCCTGTGGGACCTTCGGTGCAATATGCTACTGAGAAGTCGTGGGATGATTTGCAAATCCGTATTTATCCCGGGGCGGATGCCGAGTTTGTATTGTATGAGGACGAGGGGGATAATTATAATTATGAGAAAGGGAAATATACTACCGTTCGTATGACGTGGAATGATAGTAGCAGGGAATTCACCGTTCATCCCCGGCAGGGTGGCTACGAGGGGATGTTGCAGAAACGCAGTTTCCGGGTTGTTGTTGTGGATGGACAAAGGAAAGGTGGTTTGGGGTTGGATAATGAAGCGTATAATATAAAGGTGGAGTATGAGGGGGAGGAAGTGAAGAAAGGGATTTGATATAAGATAAACCCTCAATTTTAAATTTAATAAACTCAATTTCAATAAACATAAAAAAGAACGAGAATGAAAAAGGTTACTATTATTGTTTTATGCGCACTATGCGCAATCAACACGTGGGGGCAGTCTACCGACTTCCCATCACTACCAGAGATTATGACCCCGTCGCCCAAGGCTACTATGATAGACCGCTTCGGGTATTATCCCACTAACCTGTACACAGGGCTTGTGGACATCACTATTCCTATTTATACTATCAATTCGAGAGGCCTCACTGTGCCTATTGAGTTTAAGTATCATGCTTCCGGGCTGAAGTACGATGACCTGCCTATGGAATTGGGGTATGGCTGGACGCTGATAGCGGGCGGAACTGTGACGTTTAATGCAAGAGGAACAAGTAGCCGGATAACACAAAACGTCAACAGAGTAGAACCGTTTGTCAAGGAGATGTCGCAGATTGAGAGATATCAACCATGGCAATTCTGTCATGATCAGATAAAATTGAACTATGCGGTGGAGGGTAACAAGTATAGTCATTTAATCCAAGGGTGGTTTTCTGATTCGGAGTACGACTTGTATAATTTCTCATTTCCAGGGCATAACGGGCAGCTTTATAAAATGGAAGAAAATCCAATACGAGCCTATACTGACTTTACTACACCGTCAGACCTCCTGAAACTTTCCGCAGACCTTCTTTCAGCTTATGCCGTCGATGAACATGGTAACAACTATGTATTTGGAATCACAGAAACCGAAGGTTTGGGTAGTTATAATGCGGAGAGAAACTGTACTCATTACCTGACAAGGATCACTTCGGCAGACGGTAACGAGACTATTAATTTTGTATATCAACAGATTAATAGAGGGGCAAGTTCGGATAAAAAGGTTTGCCGCCCATATATAAACCAACAATATGTTGAGAAAGAAAAATCCTACTGGCATATAGGTCCCCCGTCAGGGCACCCTTCGTATGAATACTCTGTAGAAGGACCAGCTCAAATTTTTCACAAAGAGTACAATACTCCTATCCTGAAAGAGATTAATTATAAAGGTGGCAAGGTGCTGTTCCTCTATGATACCACCAAGATACGCTCGCTACAGAAGATAGAGGTATATGAAGATAATGTTTTGATAAAAATTATCACGCTTGATAAAACCAACCACGCCTACCTGAATGCTGTAAACTTCAACGATGGATTGGGTAAGCACGTGTATTCTTACAAGATGCAATACAAAGGAACCAAACCTGATGAAAGGTGCGGCATTGACTATTGGGGATATTACAACAGCATGTCTACTAATCATAGTCTGTATGTACCCAACTTTAAGAATGTGTCATTGGGGCGTCCCGATATCCCGGGAATGGACCGTACTCCCAATGAAATGATTATGGAACAGGGTATGCTCGAAAAGATGACCTATCCTACCAAGGGTTATTCCATATTTACCTACGAGGCTCATCGCCACGGCGGCCAAGTGTATGGCGGACTACGTATCAAGGAGATAAAGAATTACGATGAAAGCGGTAAACTTCTGGAAAAGAAATGGTATGAATATGGTTCAGGAAGAGTGATACACCCTGTTAATGCTAGAGACTTTTGTTCGAAATCCATCTTGTTAGAGTGTGGAAATGCTGGGGATTATTCAATGGTATTTTTAAATAGTATAACGCATGTCACCGCATACGGCGCATTCCCTATCCGTAGTTATTTTGAGCCGGGCAGTTCAGTAGTTTATCCGTCTGTTACGGAATATACGGGCACATCCAATGCATACGAGACAAAGACGGAGTATAGTTTCTCTGACTATATGGATTCAAGTGAATATTATAATAGTACCATGCGAAGTAATCAAACCGAACACCCCAGACGAACATACACTTGGAGATTAGGAAAGTTACAGAGTAAAAGAATAACAGACCGTACGGGAAAAACGCTTTATTCTTTGAATAATACATACCAAGAGTTCAATCGTAAAGACTACTTAAACCTGCGGGTGTTGCCCTATGTTCACATTTATGGACCCAACTCCAATTTAGTATTAGGACACGACAACAGTTTAGGTAATGGATACCCTGATTTTTGTAGAGAAGCCAACGGCTCACTCTACGACTACTACAACTATACCACCACCAGCGGCGAATATCTGGTGACACAATCAACAGAATACAAGGATGGAGTGAGTAGAGTGACCCGCTACAACTACAATTCTCTTGGACAGGTAAGCGAGGAGACGCTGATAGAGTCTGACAGAAGCGAAGTCACTACACGATACAAATACATCAGCGATTATTGGAATGAGTCTCCTTCTAATAGTTTATATGACAAAATGTATAAGAGAAACAAACACGCCCATGTGTTGGAGAAGAGCGTATACAAGGATGGTCTGCTTGTAGACAGAATCACGAATGAATACAAAGATTGGGACGGCTTTACCGCCTTGTATCAAGTGAAGCAATTGGGCTATTATGAAGCTCGTATCAAATACGGAAGTTATGATAGACATCGAAATCCTACAACTGTGTACAAAGACGACTTGGAACAGACTCAATATTTGTGGAGCTACAAAGGGCAACGACCAATAGCCGAGTTAAAAGGCGGCGATTCATTCATCACCCTATTGGGACAGGATTTAGTAAGCAGAGTATCGGGAGCCGACTCTCCTTCAACTGCCGACATGCAAGCCATAGAGGCTTTGCGAGACAATGCCACTATGCCGAATAGCAGACTTACCACGCTCTACTATAACGTAGCATTGAAGCTGTCTCGTATCATAGAGCCTGACGGAAACTCCACTTATTACGAATACGATAACTTCGGTCGTCTGAAAACCGTGAAAGACCGAAACCAACATGTTATAGAGACTTACCAATACGACTATAAAACAACCGAATAACAAGGATTATGAAACGAAATATATTATACATCATATTGATTGCGCTCTGCATTATCCCTCCGCACAATCTGAGGGCGCAGACCGTTACGCACTACAATTCGGTAAAAACCATTGCGCCGACAGTAGTCACAAGCTCCTCTACCAATCTGACAGTAGACAACAGCATTACCACTTACCAGTACTTCGATGATTTGGGACGTCCTTTCCAAACTGTCGGAGTGGGAACCAGTCCGGCAAAACGCGACATGGTGACATATCAGGAATATGACGCAGCGGGGCGTGAATCCCTTTCGTGGCTTCCGGTAAGCTTAAGTACGTCTGGCAACAACGGGAAACCTGTTTCACTGAGCACCGTCCAATCTCGCTCCGCCTCTCTGTATGGCGACAGCAAAGCCTACTCCAAACCCGTTTACGACGGAGCACCGCTTGGGCGCATATCCGAGCAGTACGGTCCGGGGCAGGATTGGCACAACAATAACAAGAGGGTGAAGACGGAATACCTCGAAAATACGGCGAGCGGCGAACTGGCTTGCCGATGGTATCGTACTACAGATACACGCACTACAGTTCAAATCAGTGTTCAGGCGGGGAAAGAATACTACCCGGCTTATACCTTATCCGTTGTCCGCATTACGGATGAGGATGGCACAGGCATTACCCTTGAGTTCCATAACAAACGGGGGCAAGTATTGCTTACCCGACAGGTGGTCAGCGGAACCACCTATCAGGATACGTACTATGTGTACGACTCGTATGGTAACCAGCGTGCGGTACTTCCTCCCGCAGCGTCCGACCTTATGACAACCACCGGCTCATGGACAGACAACACAACCGGCACAGATGTATTGTCGCTCTATGCTTACCTTTATAAATATGATGACCGGAATCGTTGTACTGAGAAAAAGCTCCCGGGCACCGGCTGGATGAAACTCGGCTACGACCGTAGCAACAGGCTAACCTATACTCAAGATGGCGAGCAGGCAGCAAAGAGTCCCGGACTATGTACATTCTATCTGTATGACGCATACAACCGCCCGGTGGTGGAAGGTATCTGCCAACTGGCAGGTTCAATAGCGTATCTGGGATCATCTATGATGGTTACTACGCTATCGTACGGTACTAATGGCTACATATCGTCCACTGGTATTGAAAGTAGCGGGTATAGCCCCAACATGTCACTCTACATACCGGGGTTACATACTGTGGAACCCACTGTGCATACCGTGAATTACTACGACAACTACAAATTCAAACAACTGAGTGGATTCAATCATAGTAGTTTCACAACACCCGCTTCTCCCAATAGTGGTAAAGGGAAACTAACGGGCACCGTAACTTCCTTGCTGTTGGAGAATAACAATATAAAGCTCTACACCGTATATTACTACGATGCGAAAGGACGATTGGAAAAAACAATCGCTACCAATAACATGGGCGGGTTTGATACCACCACCACTACTTACACCTTTACCGGAAAGCCAAGTACCGTGACGCATACGCATACAGCGACGGGAAAAACCACCCAGACACAAGTATATGGGTACACCTACGACCATGCAGATAGATTAAAGACCGTTACCCATAAGTTGAATTCAGGAAGCACCGTTACGCTGACCAATAACACGTATAACGAACTGGGACAACTGATAAGCAACAAGCGCAACGGGCAGACAGCACTAACAAACACCTATACCTACAACGTACGTTCGTGGCTCAAGTCCTCAAGTAATCCTTTATTCAGCCAAACGCTGTATTACAACGATACCTACAGCAACAGTACTCCCTGCTACAACGGAAATATCTCCGCCATGAGCTGGGCAGTATCCGGAGAGAAAATCGCCGGCAGTACTACAACAGCCAAGACACGGGGATACAAATTCACGTACGACAATCTCTCCCGGTTGACCGCCGCAAACTATCTGGAGAATGCAGTCGCAAAGGATTATTTCAATACCTCGTACACATACGACAAGCAAGGTAACATCAAAACGCTCACTCGTAGAGGCAATACCGGAACCTCTACCTACGGCGTTATCGACAACCTGACAATGACTTATTCGGGCAATCAACTCACAAAGGCTGAAGATACGGTAACAGGCGTTAGCCTTTCCGCTTCGATGGATTTCAGGAACAACACCAACGTCGCCCAAGAGTATGTTTATGACAAAAACGGCAACCTGACGAAAGATTTAAATAAAGGAATAAGCAACATATCATATAATGCACTAAATTTGCCCCGTTCCCTGACGATATCCAATACTTTCGGTTCAGCAACCAACACGTACGTGTATGCTGCCGACGGGCGAAAGGTGAGTACACACATCAGCGGAAAGGGAACGGATTACTGCGGGAATGTGATCTATGAAAACGATGCTTTGAAGCGTATCCTCTTTGATGGTGGTTACATTGAGGGCGGTACGTATTACTTCTACCTGACAGATCATCAGGGCAATGTCCGGGTGGTTGCCAATGCGAGCGGCACAGTTGTGCAAAGCAATCATTACTACCCGTTCGGAATGTCTTTCACCGAAGGTACACAGACGTCTTCGCAGCCTTACAAGTACAGTGGCAAAGAACTGGATACGCAAAAGGGGCTGAATTGGTATGATTCACAGGCGAGGATGTATGACCCGGCATTGGGTCGGTTCACCACAATGGATCCGTTGGCGGAGGAGTATTATTCTTGGTCTTCCTATTCCTATTGTTTAAATAATCCCGTGAAATTTGTAGACCCTGATGGAAAATTTGTAGGCACTGTCATAGGTGGAATTTTCGGTGGTATAGCAGGTGGATATAGAGCCTATAAAGAAGGTAGGAATGTATTGGCAGGTGCTGCAGAAGGTGCTGTTTCAGGTGCAATAACAGGTGCTACCGTTGATTTGGCAGTTGGAAGTGCCGTAGCAACCGGAGGAGGTTCTTTAATTGTTCTGGGAATCGGCGCTGCTGCAGGGGGTATCGGTGGTGCCGGTGGCGCTATTGTCGGAGATGTTGTCGGACAGGTTGTCGAACAGATTTTCGAATCACCTAAAGAAAATATTGAGATCTCCACAGAAAACTTCTCTAATAAAGCTGTAAATGGAGCAATTGCAGGTGCAGTTGGGGGAGTAGCGAGTGGTATCGCTGGTAATTTGGGAAAAATGGCTACGACTTCTACTAAATCTATTCAGCAAACAATGTCGAACAATATAAATTCCACAGCTACTGTTTTAGGGAAAATGGGGGCATCTGCAGGAACTACAGGTGCAGCCGTTAATCAAATAACAAAAGGAATGGGTGAAGTAGGCAAAAATACAACGAACTCTATTTGGAAGATTAATGCTGGAACTTCTAGTATAACAGAATTTTCATTAAAAATAACGGAGGATGAATGGAAACAGTAATAAGAGTAATATATAAATCAGCCTTGGGATTGTGGCTTTTTATTAGTGGCAGCGCACTTCTCTATTCTATAATTATGTCTGTAATGTATAATGGCATAGGAAATATATTTAAATATATACCAGTTGACCATTACTCATATACATTGGAGAATGATACTACTGCAAAAAGGAATAGAATAGTATTGAAATATCAATATAGTTTTGATAATCACACTTATAATGATGAACATCCTTTCTTGGCTGAAGATATGATAGTAAATGTTGATTCTGCAGTAGTTTATTGTAATTCTGTTATTCCGTCTTTTAGTATGATGGAAGGAGTTCCTAATTCTTCATATAAACAAAAACTTTATTTAGTACAGATTTGCGTTTCCTTCTTCTTTTTCCTTTTTGCTTTCCTTATTTGGAGATTTGCAGATCATGATAAATGGATTGGGGTGTACGCACGTGGAGAGTATAAAACTAAAAAACAACGAGAACAAGATAGAAAAAATACTTCAATTTAGTTCTTAATGTTTGTAACTAAGACGACTCTCTCGGGATACACGTTTACCATAACCACCTGAATCGTGTATTGAATGCAGGTTATGGGAGGAAGGAAACCCGAAGTAAGATTACTTCTTCAAAACTATTACATTCAGCAAAGTTCAGGTGGTTGAAAGACACTCCAAAGTCCTTTTATTCGAAGATATATGAAAGAGGCTTTCTTGATGCCTTAATTTAATTATATCAACAAAGAAGAAGCGGACTCTGTATTCAAACAACATATACAGAATTTGCCTAATCTGAAAAGGAATATATTGGAGTTAAAGGAGTATATTTGGAACAGAAATTTTGAGGAGATATAATTTATGAAGACAACTTTCAGGGTATTATTGAGTATGCTGGCATTCCATGCATTGGGATTTCAGTTAATAAACTTTGTTTTTGGATCTATGGCTCAATACTTCGGTAAATAATTAA
>NZ_DBDF01000110.1 GCF_002293435.1 Bacteroides sp. UBA939
ATGCACTAAGCCGAATGCTTACGAATGCATTCTGGGCGGGATTTTTGAGCAAGCACAAAGAAGAGTAGGTTATACTAATAAATAAACCACAAGAAACGAAAAGACACAGACTGCAACACCTCCTCAAACATACTTTCCAGTAAGCAATTCTTTCTTCAAATAACAATAAACATATTTAGGACTTTGGGTATAAAGTCCTATTTCCGCGTCTTCCAACTTCCTAAAGAGTTCAGAATGATATATAGCTTTCATGGCGGTTATCATATCCCAATGGGTATCTTTTTTAAAATAACCTTAGGCAACACAATTCTGACTTCCCCAACATCCTCATCCTGTTTTTTCCAGAATACCACGAAGTTGACCGAAGCTTTATGTAATCCATAACCTTTCTTCTGCCACTGCTCCATTACAGATTTAAACTTGGAGGAAAACCGCAGAATCTCAGTCCCTCTGCCATCCGTACATCCTCTGTCCGTCAGTTGCAGAGGACTCCCGCTTTTCAGTGTTTCAATTATATCCTGGCGAAAAGGATACATAAAGAAATCGAGAAATACATCCTTATGATTCAACGAGAAATACAGGTACTCCGGCATGGGATATTCCTTTTCATCCGTCTGAAAGTGCGCATACTCCTTGGGAGTAATATGCAAATAATGACTATTCAGATGGATGGAGAGATGCGTTTTGGCACGGGTAATGGCGACGTATATCTCACGCAACCTACCATTATACTCCTTTCTACAATCATCATTCAGCAGCAGAAACACATTTTCAAACTCTTTCCCTTTTGCCTTATGAATGGTAGAAACACTGATTTCCTCTCCTTTATAAGAATAAAAGTCCTCCATGCTCGATTCAAACAGGAACGTCTCCCAGTCCGAACGATACTTGCGGTCTTTATAAAGAAACTCAAACTTTTCTATCATGTTAGCGCATATCTCCCACGACAGGGTATCGGAAAAGCGATTCCTCAATTCCCTCTTTGCCCGCTCCCATCGCTCCGCTTCTATCAGGCAAGCGCCTGCCGACAACTCCAGCAAGCCATTGAAGTAATGGATTTCATTCAAGTCAGACAATCGAAATCCATCATTCGATTGCACAAGACGAACCGGCACACCTTTCTCCTTCAAAAGAAACGCAATCAACATGGCATCTTCATTGGTCAGAGTAAGCACACTGGTAGTGCCGGTCAGAGAAGTGTTACAAATATTCTGCACCAAAGGATGTACTATCTCAGCAGACTTATAATGGATAACGTGGATTATTCCATCCTTCAAATCCCTGGAAACAACAGACGAGCGCTTCATCCGCCCCGATAGCCGGGTTACAAACAGTCCGGCAAACAACACCAGGTTATTTTTACTGCGATAATTCACCAACAATTCATAAGTACGCGCACGGTATTGTTCAACAAGTCTGCGCATATAACCGGAGTCCGACCCGCGGAATCCATAGATATTCTGGTCATCATCTCCCACCGCAATCACTTTCAGTTCCTCATTTCTCTGCATCAACGCTTCCACCAAAGCAAATTCCTGTGATGTCATATCCTGAGCCTCATCCAGAACCAATACGGTTTTAGTGATTCGGTTGCTCTCGACTTCCCCACTGACAATCTTTTCCACTGCATCAGATACCACAGACGTAGATTTCTCCAACGTTCCCTGACGTCCTAACAAATCAAAACAATAAGAATGGAAAGTCTTTATCTCGATGTATCCCACCGCATTACCAATCAATTTATGCAACCTCTCCCTGAATTCACCGGCTGCCGCCCTGGAGAAAGTAAGCATCAGCAACTGTTCATGCTTCACATCCTCCATCAGCAGCAACGATGCCAGTTTATGAACAAGTACTTTCGTCTTTCCACTTCCCGGGCCTGCCAGAACAACAATATGTCCCGGCGAATTATCTTTCACCACAGTCAGTTGAGTTTCGGATAATCCCCCGAATATCTGTTCATACTTGGAACGGGTCATGCGCAGATTTATCTCATTCCGTCTGCTACCGGGAAAATACTTCTGCAAGAAAGAAGAGTTGTTCAGAACAAAATAATCGTCAACAAACTGCAGAGCCGCCTGATAATCGTCCACCATCTTTTGCGCATACTCGCCCACGATGTGAATCTGCTGTATCTTGTTATCATAAAACAGCTCCAGCTTACGATAATCTTCCTGCTTATATTTAATCAGATTATTAAGCTCTATCCTGTTAATTGCAAGCCGGTTGTAGACTACGAGAAATCCTCCTTCAATCTGCAAGGCGCCTATACGCGAGAGGTAGAAAAGCGCATCTTCCACATCTCCCGTCGAAACACTCCGCCGGAACATGCCGCCTTGCTGTTCCTCTTCTTTCTCGAATCCTTCCTTCAACTCCAACACGGAGAACTCCACCAGGGCTTCTTCTTTTTCCGTTGTATGCTCCGCTCCGACATCTACCTTGCGGAACAAGGCGTTTATTATGAAATCGGACAACGCGTATCTGCACTCCGCCTTTTCCTGAAGCCGGCTTCGCCCCTGCTCTGCCAGCACAATGGCTACATGATTCCTCGCCGTGTCCCGGTACTCACGCTTTATCCAGTTCTTTTCCGCCCAGAAGTTGACGAGCGCTTTCAGTTTATCGGGACTGATATTCCTGTTTATTTCCTGTTCAGCCTGCTCTCTTAATTCCTTCAGATTGAACAGCTTTCCTTCTTCCGTAAAAGTTCCAAGCAGAAATCTGTCCAGGCGATTATAGAGACGGAGTATGTCGAGCGAATGATGGCATGACGATTCGCCCTTCTTTATATATGCAGTCAAATCGCGGGCATCGGCCAATATTTTCTCTTCGCGCAAGAGTGTTACGACTTGTATGACGTCCTCGCGAGTGATACCCAGATGGTCGGACACATAGTCAATCCTTGCTTCCGGTATTTCACTGTTCAGATGCTTCCGGCTCTTCGTCGCTATCAGTTTCTTAATAATGCGAATGGCCTGCTCTCTTTGCTTTTCTGAGAATCTTTCGGAGAGATTAATCCTGTCGATGGCTTCCTGAGCAGTCTGCGCCATGATACTGTTGGCAAATACATGCGGCATATTTTGACCGCGGTTTATGTATCCCGCTTCTTCCAGGGCGGCAATAGCGGTAGTTACACGGGTTTCGACATCGGCAATGTTATCGTCCCACCCTGCCTTACGCGCTATTTCAAGCGCCGATTGCGAAACTGTGGAACGAAAGCGGGTAAGGTCTTTCACTGCTTTCCACACTTGCTGTATTTCTTTTATGTGTAGCTTAGTCTGATTAAGCAGGATGAAATGCTTGTTCAAATCTTCTTCGTTAAACAGAATAAAGCAATCGGCCGTGATATGCTGATCCCTTCCTGCTCTTCCGGCTTCCTGCACGTAGTTTTCCAGAGAATCGGATATCTCATAATGCACCACAAGGCCGACATCTTTCTTATCCACCCCCATGCCGAAGGCCGATGTGGCTACCATCACTTGTACGTCTCCGGCAATAAAGGCATTCTGGTTGTCCGTCTTCTCGCGTACATCCATCTTACCGTGATATGCCCTTGCTTCAATGCCATCTTTCGCCAACTGGGCAGCAAGCTCGGACGCCGTCCGGGTGCGCGCCACGTAGACGATGGCGGGACAATGGTGGTCTTCCAGTATCTCTCTCAGACTGTTGTATTTCTCTTGCCTGTCTCCCCGCTTGAATACTTTATACCGCAGGTTCGTGCGGCTTGAACCTGCACGGAATACATCAAAATCAATCTCCAGCTTATTCTTGAAATACTCCTTTATGTCCTCTATCACCTTTTGCTTAGCCGTGGCAGTGAAACAAGACACGGGGATGGGTTGCTCCAGATTCTTCTTCTTTTGCAATTGTTTCAGGAAATCACCGATGTAGAGGTAATCCACCCGGAAGTCCTGTCCCCAGGCAGAAAAGCAATGCGCTTCGTCTATCACAAAGCGGACTATTTTCCGCCCCAGCAGCAATCTCTCAATACTCCTTGAACGTAGAGATTCCGGAGAAATATACAAGATGGAAGCAGACCCATCCTCTACCCTTTCAAAGGAGTTTGCACGGTCTACCGGGTCCAACAGCCCGTTGATGGTTACAGCGTCCGTGATGTTATGTTTCCGCAGATTATCTACCTGGTCTTTCATCAGGGATTGCAGAGGCGAGATAACAACAGTCAGCCCTTTCACCATTTCCCCGCACATAAGGGCAGGCACCTGGAAAGTAATGGACTTGCCGCCTCCGGTAGGGAATACCGCCAGAATAGATTTCCCTTTCACGGCTGCTTCTACCGCTTCAGCTTGCAGGGGTTCGTTATCATAAAGCCGGTAAGAGTCAAAGCCGAAGTGTTTCTTCAATCCCAAATGAATATCGAAGGCTTTATTGCAATAGGAACATCCTGTGACGCAGAGCGTGTTTCTCAGCCTGTTCATCAGCTTATCCACATCAGGAAAGGCATGGAGAATCCAGGGAGGAGTAATCGAGTAACAATCTCTGCAATTAATTAAGGCTAAGGTATATGCAAGTTCCAGAGGATGGCGTACAATCATATCTGCCAATGGGGCTGACCGGCATATTTCGCCACTAAACCTGCGGAAGAGGATATCGGGCAAGCTCTCCGCGCTGTCGTCCGAATGGTATTCTATATACTGAAAAAACGACTTAAATTCAGCCGAGTTCCCTAAAAGGCAGTAGTATATATGCTTCAAGTCTTCGTCCAACCTTCTGAAGGCTTCTACTTCTTCCTTAAACAGTTCAAAGGCTTTCATCGAATCGTTCAACGGATTGTTAAGACTGTCGGTGAGCAGTTTGTCATCCTTAAGAAGACGGTGATAGGGACGTGCCGGAAATAACAGCGGAGACAGGTAGAGCGTATCTATGACTTGGGGAATCCGGTAGCCTTTCTTTTCGCATAGAGGAACAAGATAGTTCAAATCATGCTTCAAGATATTGTGTCCGCCGATATAGTTCACCGGTTTCAGAAACTCCGGTAACCGCTCAAACGAACTTTCATGAAAGACCGCTCCGTCACTGCGGATTGCTCCCATATCTTCGATTCGCAAGCGGTCGGAGTTCGTTTCCAGGTCTATAAATGCGATATTCTTCATAAAAGTTGCGGCAATTTATAAAGAATATATTAGAGGACAAAGCTTTAGAGCAAAAAACATCATGATTATCAGCATGATAGTGCTGAATGAGATGGCGAGAGAGACATAATGAGCCGGATACTGAGTATGGTTCAGTCCGGTTGCAAACTTCATCTCCAGGCTGGAGATATACATCTCCAGGTTGAAGATATATATCTCCAGGTTAGAGATATGTATCTCCAGCCTGGAGATGAAGTTTGTAACCAGACTGAACTACTCCCATCCCTATAGAGAAACTGCCTCAAGGCCGGGAAGAGACTTGGCCGTCATCATCTGTTATCACAAAGAGAACAGGGCCTCTGTATTCAAATCATTTTGTTTCTATCTGAAACACCTTATACGAATGAGGCATCAGCGTAATCTGATAATCGCTCTTTCCATCAAGATATTGAACGGACTTATCATTCACAAGATCCTTCAAGGCAGAGATTTCGCCTTTCGCAGTAATGGTCACGGTAACAGGCTCATCCCGGAAAGACTCTACGATAAACGTACCATTGTCATATACCATCAAGGCTACTTTACTCGGCGCGTTGAGCCGGATGTCCAAATCCTGGGAAAGAACACGCCGGATAGCATTCAATGCTTCCTCCGGATAATCGTAGAGATTCCCCATGTCATCGGGAATCGTAAGTACATACATATTCCCTTTGGAATAGGGAGCGCGCAACAAGATGGGATATCCACTGACGCCACCCCTCAGAGGGCGTCCCGCACTTACCATCTCCCAGGCATCATTGGTGTAATAGCCCACCTGAGGAATAAGTATCTCCCTTTCCAGCTTTCCATGTCTGCCCATATCATCCACAAGCGCCTTTAAGTCGGAACAGTGCAACTCGGCTATCTGGGCTATCTGCTCGGGAATAGCCTTCAGCAGACCGCTCGTTATCACGATATCGCCTCCCTTTTGCAATTGGTTCTTTATGTGTGCCAGGATACCGGCATCCGCGGCAGCCTGTTCGGTAAGCAATACCACCTTCCGGTCTTTCGGGAACTGGGGCACCATGTCCATAGGCAAGCCTATCATACCCAAATAGTTCTGCAGAAAGCCTTCTTCCTCGGAATGGAACGGTTTGTATGATTTGATACCTATCGGGTTACCCAGTTTATATACAAATTTGTCTATCTGCTCAAACACCACGCCTGCCACGCGAGCCATCGTGCTCGGAACCACTTCTGCACCGCCATTCAGCGCTACGGGCTTCATCATCTCGTCATAATCAAAGCTGGTGCCCTGACCTTGCCACGATTTACGATGCATTGCCGGATTCAGTTTCACGCCAATCAATTGATGATAAGCAAACAGGTTCATTTCGGGAGCTTTGGCGAACATTGTCAGCCAGAGTTGTTCGGCGTAGCGGTCCATTCCCATCTGGCTGCCTCCGGCATCGACCCATCCGCCCAGGTTGTACCCGGGACGCAAGTTATCAAAGTAACGGACTATGTTATAGCTCAAATAGTTTTGCAGATGCTGCGCACTGCCGGGGTCGCGCGTTTCTGTGCCCGTCCATACGGCGTCGAATTGTTTAGGCCCATGTTCAAGGTCAAAGCCCAATCCCTGAAAGTGGTCGTACCAGTTGGGGTATTTGATAATGACTTTCACATTGGGGTTAACCTTCCTGGCGGGACGCAATATAAGTTCCGAGGCAGCTTGCGTCATCAGTTGCAGGCGGTATTCAGTCCAACTGCGGTCGCCCTTGGCTTTGATTTCATCGTCCGACTTGCAACTGGTAAAGAAGAAATCGTCCAGAATGAAGTCGTCAAAATGGCGGGCGGTGTGCTCGGCTATTTCGCGCACTGTTTTCCGGTGTTCAGGGTTGGAGTAACAGAATGTCTCGAAACTATTCGCCTCATTAATAGTATAAGTGATTCCTCCGCCCACTTCAACGCCTTTCTCTTTGAAGTATCGTTTAGCCTGTTCCAGTGTGGCATCGGGCACAATCAGCAAGTCGCGATGTGTTTCCAGATATATTTTATCCACTTTCACCTGGCCGGATATGATATTCCAGGTAGAATCCAGCCATTGCAGATCCTTCATTTTCTCGACTTCATAGGCGCGTGTGTAGACAGAGACTTTGAAGCTCCTGTAATTTCCCGGCCAGAGAGCTGATGTACATAGCGTAACAAACAAGATGCAGATTAATTTCTTCATTGGTAGACTTAATTTAATGGTGAAACAACTATAAATTATATCGCAAAATTAAGCATTTTCCCGTTCCCGTTTTGCTATGGTGTTCATTTACAAGGGGATTGATTGTAACCACTTAAGGAAATATTTGAGTACTTCGTCCAAGCAGGAAACAAACGAGGACGTTATAGGAGAGATAGAGGGCCTATCAAACTCCCGATGAACTTTCGTGTCTCACAAATTTTGAATAGATTTGTAACATGTTTAACAATATGATATTTATGAAAGCTTTCGCCCCCTCGCTTATATGCAACGTCCTGCTTCTGCTAAGCATTCTGCTTCCACGTGACGCATTTGCCAACCCTGCCGAACAAAGCATTATCATGTTCAGGCAACTGTCTACCACCGAAGGACTTTCAAACAACAGTATCACGGCGCTATGTCGCGACAGCAGAGGATTCCTGTGGGTAGGAACAGCCTCCGGCCTCAACCGTTACGACTCTTATACATTCCAGCAATACTATCAGGATACCGACAATCTGCCCGACGACGGTATCTCGGATATCTTTGAAGACCGCACAGGAAATATATGGGTAAGGACATCCCAGGGATATACCATATACGACTACCAGACGGGCAAGTTCAACCAAAACAGCAAAGACGTGCTCCGGCAGTTCAACATCTCCTGCGACACCATTCTCAGAGCAGGAACAGAACATAAAAAGAAATACCTGTGGGCGTACGACCAAAGCAAGATTCACCTCTACGACTACCAGCAGAAGGTAACAAAAATATATCCTTTGATGAACTCCTCCATCGCAAGACTGTTTGTTACAGATGAGTATATCTACTCCATCTACAACAACGGAAAGCTATACTCCACAAACATTAATTCATCGCTTGCGCAAGAAATCTCTATTCCTGCCCAATACAACCAATATCTGGAGAACCATCTTCCCCGCGTACACATCGACAGCAATGGCGGCATCTGGGTCTACACCTACCAGAACAGTCTGCTGCTATACAAGAAAAACATGCAGACCGAATGGCGGGAAGTGAAGTTGCCCGTATTCACCGAACAATTCAACCGCATACGCGACATCGCCGAAGATGGCCACGGAAACATCTGGCTCATCACCAGCCACCTCGGGGCATTCATATACCAACCGCAATCGGGCACGCTGACAAATATGTCCCACGACCCTTTGAAATCACATACCATTGCAAGCAATAACCTCAGCGCCATTCACATCGACTGGGAAGGCATTGTATGGATAGGCAACTTCAAACACGGGATATCTTACCATGCACCTCAGTGCCAGGTATTTCTGAACCAGAAATTCTGGCAGCACAACGACATACTCTCCTTCTGTGAAGATTCACTTTCCATGTGGTACGGCACCGATGGCGGAGGACTTATGCGCCAATCACGCAACGCTCTGATGCCGGAGCAGATTAAAACTCCTGCCAACGTGATAGTCACCATCAAGAAAGACAGCAAAAACAGGATATGGATAGGCAGTTTCCAGAACGGACTGATATGCTATGACCGCGGGAGAATCACACAATATACTACGGCAAACAGCGAATTGAAGGGAAACGAGGTCTACGGCATACAAGAAGACAGGCATGGTTATATATGGATAAGCACGCTGAACGGTTATATCCAGAAGCTGGATACGGACACACAGAAATTTCAGACTGTCTTCAACATGCAAGCCTATGAGAATATCAACCAACTGATATACGACGGCAAAGACACGCTATTCGCCGCCACCTCACAGGGACTGCTGGCTATTGATGCCGCCAACAACCAGTGCAAATTCATTTACAGCAATGCCGGTAACCAACAGCCCCTCAAAAGGCAATACCTGTACGCCCTCTACAGAGACAGCCGCAACATGCTCTGGATGGGAGGCAAGCAGGGGCTCACCTGCTGGAATCTGAATACCGACAGCATCCACTACATAGACCGCAGTAACGGGCTGCCTGCCAATATGGTAACTGCCATCAACGAAGACAACAACAAGCAGGTTTGGGTAGGAACCAGCAATGGCATTGCCCGCATCAACCTGGCACAGAATCTGCTTTCAATAACTACGTATGATGTAACCGACGGACTTACCGACAACACCGTAAACGAACGCTCCCTGCACAAACTGAAGAACGGCAACATCCTCGTAGGAACTCCCAACGGATATACCACCATCATTCCCCAAGAGATAGTGCACAATACTTACAATGCGGAAGTATATCTGACCGGAATAGAACCCAAATACTACTCTCTGCCCGAAATACTGAACGGCAAGTCACCCGAATGCGCCACAGAAGTCATCTTGAAAGAGAAACCCCTTTTCTTTCAACTGCAATTCTCCACATTAGATTTCATCGAACCGGGTAAGGTGCGCTACGCCTATCGTATCAAGGGGGAGCAATCAGATTGGAACTACGCCACCGGCAATCAGATAGAGTTCTCGATGCTTCCTCCCGGCAAGTTCGAACTCCAGGTGAAAGCATGCAACTCCGAGTATATATGGTCGCCCAACATCAAAACCATTACCCTCAGGATACTGCCACCCTGGTACAGAACCGGGTGGGCTTATTTCTCGTACCTGCTCATCGTCTCCCTGATTGGCTGGAGAAGCATCGTTTATTTCCGCACCAAGCGCAAACGCATTGCCACACTAAAGGCGATAAAGCAAGAGAACGAGCAACAGCAAAAGATTACAGACATGAAAATGCAGTTCTTCGCCAACGTGAGCCACGAACTGAGAACGCCGTTATCGCTGATAATCAATCCGCTCGAAGAGTTTCTGAGCAAATATCCGCAATACAAGAACACCTTATTAAATACTGCACAGAACAATGCCCGCTACCTGCTTGAACTTATCAATCAGTTGCTCGACTTCCGCAAGCTGGATGCAAGCGGAGAAACGATGCACTACATACACAGCGACATCGTGAGCCTTGTGAAAGACCAGTACCAGGCGTTCGAAAGCATTGCCCAAGCACAGGAGATAGACTACCGGATTACCACCCAGCAGCCCAATATACAAATGGACTTCGACTATGACAAGGTGCGCAAAATCGTGATGAACATACTCTCCAACGCCTTTAAGTTCACCGGAAGCAAAGGGAGCATCGAAATTAAAATCAGCATCATAGGCAGTGACGTCGTAATGCAATTCTGCGACACCGGTCACGGTATCGACGCCGCACAGCAAAAGAAGATATTCCAATGTTTCTATCAGGCCGAGAACCAGGAAAACAGTCAGGGAGGAAGCGGCATCGGATTGTATCTCGTTGCACAATACGTGAAGATGCATAAGGGCAATATTCAAGTTTCTACCAATATCCCGCATGGAAGTATTTTCACCATCAGTCTGCCTATGCACGCCAACGTGCAACCCCAGATGCAGGAACAGCGGATTGAGGAAAACAATGATGCGTCGATGCAGGCAAATGGCAGCGAACAAAACTATACCATCTTGCTTGTAGATGATAATCATGATTTCCTTGATTTCCTGAGCGCCTGCCTCTCTACCAACTACAATGTACTGAAAGCAACCAACGGACAGGAAGCCCTGGAAGTGCTGAAAGCGGAGAATGTGGATATCGTCATCAGCGACGTCATGATGCCCAAGATGGATGGGTTGGAACTGTGTACCGCCATAAAGAGCGATATCTACACCTCACACATCCCCATCCTCCTCCTCACAGCCAAGGCCAGCGAAGAATACCAGTTGGAAGGACTGAACATGGGTGCGGACGACTACATTACCAAACCCTTCAACATGGAAGTACTGAAACTGCGCATCAGCAAGTTCATAGAAAGCAGTCTGAAGAAGCACAAGCTTTTCGACGAGCAGATGAAGATAGAACCCAGTCGCATCACCATAACTCCCCTCGACCAGCAATTCGTGGAGAAAGCCATCCTGATTGTGGAAGAAAACATCAACAACGCCGAATTCTCAGTAGAAGAACTCGCCGCCCAACTAAACATATCGCGCGGCTACCTCTACAAGAAGATGGTAAAGATTACGGGAAAGACATCGCTCGAATTCATACGGATTATCCGCATGAAGAGGGCGCAGCAACTATTGGTGGAAAGTCAGCTGCAAATAGCCGAAATAGCTTATAAACTGGGATATAACTCCCCCAAAATATTTACCAAGCATTTCAAGAAGGAATTCAAGATGATTCCATCAGAATTCATGCAGAGGCAAGCGCAAAGTGAGAAAAATGAATACCCGCTAAAACCTCATGTTCTTTAAAACATCATAAACCTTCGGATGAAGAAAGTAACGGACATCCTTCCCTTCCCTCAAAGCCTGACGGATAAAGGTTGAACTGATTTCAAAAACAGGTGAAGAGGCAACCTTGACATTTTCCGGAAGAGACTCCATAGACACCGGATAACCGGGACGGGGATAAACTAAAATAGGGTTTTCCGCAAGAATATGTTCGGACTGATACCATCGGGGAAAAGATTGCCAATTATCGGAGCCAATAATCAGATGGAACTTACGGTCGGGATGAATTTCTTTCAGTTTATCCAACGTATGGATAGTATAAGAAGGGCGGGATAAATGAAATTCAATGTCGGAAGCTTTAAACTTGGGATAACCGGCAATGGCAAGTTGAACTAATCTCAGACGGAGTTCATCATCCATCAATTCATCTTCTTCTTTCAACGGATTGTACGGAGTTACAAGAAACCAGACTTCATCCAGCTCTTCGTACTCGCAAAGATAATTGGCAAGAGCAAGGTGTCCGATGTGCACCGGATTGAAAGAGCCGCTGAAAATTCCTGTTTTCATGACTTCCCTTAGTTTTAGTTATTCAGACAAAAACTCCTTAATCACTCGCAAAGCTTCCGCCTTAGCCATTTCCAAATCATCATTCACAATGACCTTGTCGAACTTTGGGGCAAACGTCAATTCATATTCAGCCTTGGCTACACGGGCATCTATCACTTCGGGAGTATCCGTACCACGCCCTACCAAGCGCCTGCGCAATTCCTCTACCGAAGGGGGCTGAATGAATACGGACAACGCACGATCGCCATAATACTTCTTTATATTGCAACCGCCCACAACGTCTACATCGAAAACCACGTTTTGTCCGGCTGCCAACTGAGTTTCTACCTGGGACTTCAGCGTTCCGTAGTAACGGTCTTTATATACTTCTTCGTATTCCAGAAACTCATCATTGGCTATGCGGGCACGAAATTCGTCGGGAGAGAGAAAGAAATATTCTACCCCGTGTTGCTCCGTTCCACGCGGCGGACGGCTGGTGGCGGAACAGGAGAAGGCAAGATTGAGGTTCTGTGTCAACAGATAGTTGATAATAGTTGACTTTCCTGAACCTGAGGGAGCTGAGAAAATAATAAGTTTGCCCATTTTGTGAGATTTATATTTTAGGCGCAGATTACGCGGATTACACAGGTCTTAGAGCCTGTTTAAATTTTGTTCAGCATTAGTTTCACTCAAAACATCTTTCATTATTAATGCGAATCAGGAGTTAGAGGAATTAAAAGAGTTATCAGCCCTCAAGCGGGCTTAGGAGTTAAAGCCGATACTCCCTTAATGCTTAATTCTGTATATCAGTAACCAGACTATCGGCTTTAACTCCCATAACTACTGAGCGAAGCGATAACTCTTTTAACTACTGATTCACACTATTAACACGAATGTACCGTGTTTTGAGAGTTATTTTTGAGGATGTTT
>NZ_DBDF01000023.1 GCF_002293435.1 Bacteroides sp. UBA939
CCCCATGAAATATCGGGTGAGCCGTGTCTGAACTACTTAGTAGTAGTTACCCAACTACTACGTAGTAATTGAACAACTACTACTAAGTAATTGCCTAACTACTACGTAGTAATTAACCAACTATTAGCAGGTAGTTGAGCTACTCTATGGGATGAGTTACATTCTTCAAGACAAAAGAATCATGCACCGGAAGTTTCAGGTGACTTATACTAAGAAAGGTCGTCCGTTTTTTGTCGCTGGTTTTATACGTTGCCTTACTGCAATTGCATCTTTGAAAAGTCAAAGTTAGTCGATTTAGCAGTGGTGTTACTATCTTTCATCTCAAAAGTCAATTCCACTTCACCGTTCTTTTCCGAGTTAAGTTTCAGCTTGATACCTTTCGTTTCCGAAGTAATACCCAGTTCGCCCAGATTGTAAGAAACCAGTCCATAAGCGCCTACTCCACTAACATCATCATAATTATTGTAACGGAGTTCAAGATGGATATAGCCGTCGCTGTCCGCATCACCCTCGGTAGCTTCGCGCTGTACCAGGCTTATACGATGTTTGGTACCAGGATTTTGCGGCAAGTTCTGCAGGAAAATAATATTCATGTATCCGCCACTGATAGTAAGGTCTCCCTGATAAATCCATACCGGGTCATTACCATACTCTTCTTCATTCTCCGGAGTCAGTGTTTCCACACCTTTGGTCAATGCAGGCCAAACCCGATCAATCATCACCGCATGGTCATATCCCTCATAATTATCATAAAGAGGGTTGAAAGTAGTAAGTATACGCTGTCCATCTACCGGATGATAACAATCCAGAGTTACATACATGGGTAAAAGTGTCCCCCACGTGTCACTATCTAAATAGAAGGTGCTTCCTGTTACTCGCGTAGTAGCCCAGTTCGGATAAGCTACATCTCCAAGTGAATATCCATCAGATTCACTACACGACTGCAATATTGGCAAAACAGTCAAACTCATCATCACAAATAACCAATTTAATTTTTTCATAATCAATCCTTTCATTTGTTTTCTTAATAACTATTGGTTTACACTAAATTTATGTTCTGCCTATAAAATACGAAAGCCAGAGTAATACTGCACTGGCTTTATATATTTTAACGGATTTAAAATCCTTTGAGATTAAGAACCTACTTTAGACTCCCTCTATTTTACTTTGAGAGTTATGTAACAAACGTACCATTTCTTGCGCTGCATGTTTCGGAGCTCCCACATCTCCCAGACGAGATGCCATATACTCATAGCCATCAAGCATTTGCCGCCGATACACCTTATTATATAGGATACGCTCCAACTCAGCACGAATTTGTTCTATCGTCATTGTGTCTGCAACCAGTTCTTTTACTACTTCCCGGTTTGCTATAAGGTTCACCAATGATATGTATTTCACCTTCAGGATATGCCGCTTCAGGAAGGCAATCACCTTTCCTATCGGCGTATGGTAACAGACGGCTTGCGGAACCCGAAACAGAGCAGTCTCTAAAGTTGCCGTTCCCGAAGTCACCAATGCAGCCTCAGCTTGTTGAAGCAAACGGTAGGTTTGCCCGAAAAGAATCTTCACTTTCGCATCGCCGATATACTTCCGGTAGTAATCGGGAGAAATACCGGGCGCACCCGCCAACACCAACTGGTATTCGGGGAAAGCTGAAGCGGCACGAAGCATATCGGGCAAATTATCTTTTATTTCTTGCTTCCGGCTACCGGCTAATAAGGCGATAATCGGTTTGTGTTCCAATTCGTTCGTACGGACAAAATCATCGTATGTTTCCGGATATTCAGCACGGAAGGCAGCTACTTCATCCACCGTAGGGTTACCCACATAATGTATCGGGTAGTGGTGCTTGCCTTCGAAAAACTCCACTTCGAACGGCAGAATAGAGAATAGCTCATTTACATCCCGCTTGATATTCTTGATGCGATACTCTTTCCACGCCCATATCTTTGGGGAGATATAATAATAAACGGGAATCTGTGTCCCGGCTCGCAGGAACTTGGCAATATTCAGATTGAAACCCGGATAATCCACCAATATTACTACATCCGGTTGCCACGCAACGATATCGTCTTTGCATCGTTTCATATTGGCAAAGATAGTAGGCAGGTGCAGCAGCACTGGGATAAAGCCCATATAGGCCAAATCCTTATAATGTTTCACCATTTCACCTCCTACTGACGCCATCAGGTCGCCACCGAAGAAACGGAATTCGGCCTGCGGGTCTTCGACTTTCAAGGCTGCCATCAGGTGAGAGGCATGCAAGTCACCTGAGGCTTCACCGACTATTAAGTAATACTTCATACTATTGAGAGTTTAAAATGGTTCTTCCTTAATCCGGTTGAAAGATTTAATTGGTAGTGAGTATTTAGGTATCTCGTCATAATTGGTGTACTATAAAGATAGTTTAGTAGTGGGAATGGGTACGCGAACGATGCGAAATAAGCGGATGAACGCGTACCTACTCCCACCACTAAACTATCATTCACCGCTAAACCTATTACGATTAAGTACTTACTACTACCTTAAATATACAGCTCAAAACCAAGTTTGCAATTCGTCAATAAACCCGTAATCCGTAACATCTACCTTAATCGGGGTAATGGCAACATAACCGTTTTCGAGCGCCCAATGATCATTCTTTTCGTTTTCAGAATCTACATCCCGGAACTCACCGGACAGCCAGTAATAATGGCTATTGCCCCGATGCGCAAAACTCTCCCACTCGTTTATCCAGTCCCCTTTCGACTGTTCGCATATCTTAATTCCCTTCATCTCTTTTGCTACCGGGAAGTTAACATTGAGACAGGTTAGTGGCGGCAATCCCTTCTCCAGAACCAGGCGGGCTATATTGCGGATATACGGCCCGGACGGATCGAAATCAGCATTCGGCTCGTGGCTGCAAAGAGAGAAGCCGATGGAAGGCACTCCTTTGAGGCATCCTTCGATTACTCCCCCCATCGTACCGGAGAAATGTACATTAACGCCGGAGTTATCTCCATGATTTACGCCACATACTACTAAATCGGGCGTACGGTCGAGCACCGTATGGAATGCGAGCTTAACGCAATCGACCGGAGTACCGGAACATTTATAAACCGACAAACCTACATCTTTACGAACCAACTGGTAATGGATAGGTTCCGTTACCGTCAATGCAGCCGAACTACCCGAACGCGGTGCATTCGGAGCCATTACCACAATCTCCCCCAACGGGCGGAGAAACTTTATCAACTCACTAATACCTTTCGCAACAATGCCATCATCATTGGAAATCAATATCAAAGGTCTCTGATTTTCCATTATCTGTTATCTATTCTTTTTTCAATGCAAAAGTAGCAAAAGAGAACTGGATAGCAAGCGTGGTTGCTGAATATATTACGTATTACTCATCGTGGTCGTGGTCATGATCTTCATCTCCTGTACTCAACACGATACTACGTACCACTTCAGAGTCGTTTTTGGCTTCGTCCGTGCAAAACACCATCAGGTGATAATCTCCCGGAGTGGCATTGGCCGGTATCTCAATATCATGTTCGATATGAGCTGTTCTGTCGGTTACATTGTACGACTGTTCAAAATGGAATGGAACGGTTTCCTCACCGGATCTTGTGTCGTGGTCATGGTCGTGGCCGTGGCCGTCGAAGTTACTGTGAACCTGTATCTTGTAAGACAGCAACATGATGTCGTCCGACAAATCCATCTCCAGGTGTATGCCGTGTTCGTCGCCTATCAATATAACCTCTTCGTCCGAAGGAGATTGCACATCAATAACGGGTGGGGTTGTATCGCGGTTCTTGTCATCGCAAGAGGTGAACAACCAAGAGAACATCACTAAGGAAATAATCGGGAAATAATACTTTGTTTTCATTTGAATCGTTTTTTAGAATTAAACTTCTTGTTAATTGGAGGACTCGGTTAGTAACTCAAGCTTTACATACTACTATAATCAACAATATAAAAAACATATAAAGCTTGAGTTATTTATTGAGTCCGTTTTAAAAAGGTACTTTAATTAATAGTTGGAAGTTTCGTCCCGGTTCGGGGATTTCTACTTTCCTGTAAAAGCTAAGATGATTGAAATAACGCGTATTGAACAAGTTCCGGACGGTCAAAGATACCTCAACATCAGTCTTCGCAATGGATACGTCGAGCGAACCGCCTATGTGGCACAGGTTTGCGCCCGGCGTACGGTCTTCGTTACGGTCTACACGGTTTTGGCGGGCTATGCTTTGCCACTCGGCATAAAGCATATACCGCTTCTTCTGCCAGGTCAGGGTGTTCTGCATCCGGGCGGGAGGCGAGAAACTCAAGGGGATATGCTCCTCACAATTGTAGGTATGCACATACTCAGCGGAGATGTGATAGCTGAGAGCGGGCAGAATCTGTAGTTCCACACTTGCTTCCACACCGGCGAAGAGCGCTTCGGTTTGAGAATAACGGTATATCTGTCCCGAATGCGGCAACACCGACCATTCGCCCGTAGGCCGCAGAAAGATGTAATTGCTGAACCAACTGGCGAAAGGCGATACGTACGCCGTCCATCTGCCGGACTTCAGCCGGTAAGAAGCATCCATCTGCCAGCCCTGTTCGGACGACAGGGTAGCGTCTCCCTGTTCGTGGCGGAAAGTTCCGTGGTGCACGCCGTTGGAAGCGAGTTCGTTGGCTCCCGGCAGACGAAAGCTCCGCCCGAGGTTCGCTTTCAACTGATGCTTGACGGAAGGAGTCCATACCATGCCCAAAGACAAGGAATAGTCTCCGAGGTTACGGTCTACGCGGTGGCTGTTCCAACGGTAAAGCTCCACTTCCCGGTCATCGTATCCCATCTGCTGCAAGTAGGTTGCCAGATACGGGTCGTCGTGCGCAGAGACATGTATGCGGCCGTAGTCATAACGCACGCCTCCGCTAACCATGAACAGGTTGCTGGGGCGATACGTCGTGAGCCAGGACATGCCGGTCGTGAAACGTTCGTAAGCCGGCAGCAGAAAGGAGTAACCGGAAATCGTATTCTTCTGGTACTGGGTGTCCCACCCCATTTGGTGTTCCCACGAGGCGGAGCCGACTAAGCGCCCCTTCGCCGAGAGGCTGAACGTGTGCAGATTGAATTCCAGTTCCTTGTCCGGGTCTGCTTCGGGTAGAGGCTGGGTGTTGTAGTGGGTATGGAACAGGCTCCGTTCTTCACGGTGGTTGTTCTGGTAGCCGACATCACCGGAGAGGATAAACGTCTGCCAAGCGTACTGTTGATGAGTGGTTACTTTCAGATGGTTCACCTTACTGTAAGGGAGTTCTATATTCCGGCTGTCTCCATCGTCCTGCAAGCGCGACAGGTCGGGGATGCCGTGCGCTCCCGGAAAGAAGCCCGTCTTCTGGTAGACGTTGGACACGGCATAATCCGACTTATACGCTTTCTTCTGATACCGGGCGAAGACGTTGACATTGCGCTCCACGCCTGCCGTATTCTTCAGCTTTCCGCCATAGACGGGTATCAGCCGGGTCATATAAACAATGGTATCCGCCGGAATGTGGTAATCGCCGAAACGTTGCTCCGAGTAGCGTAGTTTCGCATACCAGGCATTCTTCTTAATTCCCAGCATCAGCGAAGCGGCAAGGGTTTCGTTGACCGATTTCCCCAGAAGAGTGACGTCGCCAAACAGCACATCTTCCGCAGGGGGTTGCGCCGGAGCGATGTCAATCACTCCTCCCATTGCATCGCTTCCGTAAAGCAACGAGACTGGGCCTTTTATCACGTTGACGGCTTCCACGTTGAAAGCATCCAGCTCCAGACCATGGTCTGCGCCCCACTGCTGGCCTTCTTGTTTAATGCCATTCTCCAGTACGGCAATCCGGTTGAAGCCCATGCCTCGAATCATCGGTTTGGAGAATCCCGCACCGATATCCATAGCCTGTACTCCGGGGATATTCTCCATGGTTTGCATGAAGTTACCCGTGAAATGTTTACGCAGGAAATCCCGGTCAGCCACTTCAAGCGTCAGTGCGGTTTTCTTGTTCCGAAGTTGTTCGTAGGTTTCGGCTATTACAACTTCGGGCAAGTCCACACGGGCTGTATCGGAATCTTGCGCATGGACGGAAAGGGATATGAATAACAGTCCCAATACGCCCGGAATATATTCCATACGCATCAATTACAATCTTTGTTAGATAATGAAAAGGAAAATTAAGCTATGCAATCAAGCTATGGGAGGGGCGCGCAAATGATGCGAATAAGAGAGTGTACACAGTCTCTCATTCCGGTAAACGACTTGCTCAAAAGATATGGGCGTTAATTCGTGATGGAAGTCGAACGCTTGAGCTTCCGTGAAGAGAGGAAGGAAGAAGTGGCAGATAGCGCAATCGTCCGGCGAATGCAGCGGTGCGTTCCCGGTATGGGAGTGAGAACAGGAAACGGAATGTTCCGGCGCATGAGTATGATGATGAAAGGCCTTCACCACAAAATACGGCATGAGTATCATCAGTAATGCCCATGCTATAAACATCCGTTTGTTTTTGCTGTTATTCACTTTCTTCCTAAATAGAATTTGAATAGAGAGGCAAAGATAGGAATAGCGAAGAAGAATAGCAAGTATCGAGGTTTAAAAGTGGGGTGGCGTGCTAAAATTTCAGGCTACTCAATTAAATGAAGTACAAAGTATCTCTATTCTCCTCC
>NZ_DBDF01000062.1 GCF_002293435.1 Bacteroides sp. UBA939
AACGCGGATGACGCGGATTTTTATATGCTGCGCTACGTTAGCCTACCCGGAAAATAAAAAGAGATTCGTGTCATCCGCGTTATCTGCGTCTAAAAAATGATAGTATAAACTAATTATGAACATTTACTTAGTTTATATTATTACAGACTATAAATCGCTTGTTATCAACAGTCATAAGCATCATTGATAATATAAACTAATTTAGTCTGGCACTTATGTGCATGTATGCCGCATACATTGGGAAAGGTAGTCCCGAGGGGAATCGAACCCCTATCTAAAGTTTAGGAAACTTCTATTCTATCCGTTGAACTACAGGACCAAACCATTTGCGGCTGCAAACTTACAAAAATCTTTCGTATTTCGTGCCGGTTAAATTAAAGAAAGTTATTTTTTCTTTTGCGAGCATTCCTGCTTATCCTGTATTATTCTGCAGGAATTAAGGGAGGTATCACTTCATTAGGAGTTAAGGAGTTAAAGCCAACTTATTGGCTGATAACTACTTTAACTCTTACAGTATGAATAATGCGGGCTAAAGTATGAATAATGCAGGTTATTGTTTCCAAAAGATTTTGCCAAGTCGTTTAACTTCACGACATTTGCAGCGTATTTTTAAAGTATGGTATTTTGCGAACACTTAATTGACGCAAAAATACAATAAAGAAAGACCCTATAAATTTAATCAATAAGAATAATACGAAGTTATGGCAAACGACATGATGGTAAAAGAACTGGATCAAGTGGTAGTCCGCTTCTCCGGTGATTCCGGCGATGGTATGCAGCTCGCCGGCAACATCTTTTCAACAGTATCGGCTACGGTGGGAAATGACATCAGTACTTTTCCCGACTATCCCGCAGACATCCGCGCCCCGCAAGGCTCTTTGACCGGCGTATCAGGCTTTCAGGTGCACATCGGCGCCGGCAAAGTCTTCACTCCGGGCGACAAATGTGACGTATTGGTGGCTATGAACGCCGCCGCGCTTAAAACACAGTACAAGTTTGCTAAGTCAACCGCCTGCATCATCATTGACACAGACTGTTTTCAAGCTGCCGACTTACAGAAAGCCGCTTTCAAGACCGACAATCCCATCGAAGAAATGGGTATCAAGCAGGATGTGATTGCTGCTCCTATCTCGCAGATGGTGAAAGATTGCTTGGCTGATACAGGTATGGACAACAAAGCCATGCTGAAAAGCCGCAATATGTTTGCTGTCGGTTTGGTGTGCTGGCTGTTTAATCGCGACTTGAAGATTGCGGAAGACCTGCTGAAAGAGAAGTTCGGCAAGAAACCCGAAGTAGCGGAAGCTAATATCAAGGTTATCCATGCCGGATACAACTACGGACACAACACTCATGCTTCCGTAGCGCATACGTATAAAATAGAAAGTAAAGTTAAAACGCCGGGTGTCTATATGGACATCATGGGCAATAAAGCAACAGCTTACGGCTTCATTGCCGCTGCCGAAAAGGCAGGTCTGAAACTCTTCCTGGGTTCCTACCCCATTACTCCGGCAACCGATGTGTTGCACGAACTCTCCAAACATAAGTCATTAGGCGTTATCACCGTTCAATGCGAAGATGAAATCTCCGGTTGCGCTACAGCCGTCGGCGCTTCCTTTGCGGGTGCGCTTGCTGTGACTTCTACTTCCGGACCGGGTGTCTGCCTGAAATCGGAAGCTATGAACTTGGCTGTGATTACCGAACTTCCGCTGGTGGTACTGAACGTACAGCGCGGCGGCCCTTCTACGGGCTTGCCTACAAAGTCGGAACAGACCGACCTGTTGCAGGCTTTGTTCGGCCGTAACGGTGAAAGTCCGATGCCGGTTATCGCCGCAACTTCGCCGACCAACTGCTTCGAAGCAGCTTATACCGCCTGCAAAATAGCATTGGAGCACATGACTCCGGTAGTTCTTCTGACCGATGCTTTCGTAGCCAACGGTTCCGGCGCATGGAAGTTGCCCGACTTGGACACATATCCCGAAATCAAACCGCAGTATGTTACTCCCGAAATGAAGGATAGCTATACTCCATACAAGCGCAATCCCGAGAATCAGGTACGTTACTGGGCCATTCCGGGACAGGAAGGTTACAGCCACATCCTCGGCGGTCTGGAGAAAGACAGCAACACGGGCGCTATCTCTACCGACCCGGACAACCACGACCTGATGTGCCGCCTGCGCGCCGAGAAGGTTGCCAAAATCTCCGTTCCCGATGTAGAAGTACAAGGCTGTGCGGATGATGCCGACCTGCTGATTGTAGGCTTCGGTGGTACTTACGGACATTTGTATTCTGCTATGGAAGAGATGAACAAGGACGGAAAGAAAGTAGCTTTGGCTCACTTCTCTTACATCAACCCGCTACCGAAGAATACGGCTGAGGTATTGAAGAAATATAAGAAGGTGGTAGTTGCCGAACAAAACCTCGGTCAATTCGCAGGTTACCTCCGCATGAAGGTAGACAACTTCGTACCTTATCAGTTTAATGAAGTCAAAGGACAACCGTTCATCGTGAGTGAACTGGTAGCCGCTTTCACTGAAATTCTAAATCTAAAAAATTAAAGAACTTATGAGCGCATATACAGCTACGGATTTCAAAAAAGGACAACCTCGTTGGTGTCCGGGTTGCGGTGACCACTTCTTCCTGAACTCACTGCACAAAGCATTGGCAGAAATAGGCGTCAAGCCTTGGGAGACTGCCGTAATCTCAGGTATCGGTTGTTCAAGCCGCCTTCCTTATTATATGAATACTTATGCCATGCAGACCATACACGGACGTGCCGCAGCTATTTCTACGGGATGTAAAGTGGCTAATCCGGAACTAAGCGTGTGGCAGGTTTCGGGTGACGGCGACGGTCTGGCTATCGGTGGTAATCACTTTATCCACGCCATCCGCCGTAACGTAAATATCAATATCCTGTTGTTGAACAACCGCATCTATGGTTTGACGAAAGGACAATATTCGCCGACGTCTCCCCGCGGTTTCGTCAGCAAATCCTCTCCTTTCGGCACAGTCGAAGACCCGTTCTGCCCCGCTGAACTTTGCTTCGGCGCGCGCGGCCGCTTCTTTGCACGTTGCGTGGCTACCGACGGCCCTGGTACGGCAGACATTCTGAAAGCCGCCGCCAACCACAAGGGAACTACGGTTTGCGAGATACTGCAACACTGCGTTATTTTCAATGACAATGCATACGACTCAGTGTACAACAAGGACGGACGTACCAAGAATGCCATTTATCTGGAGCACGGGAAGCCTATGTTGTTCGGTGCAAACAAAGAATTCGGGCTGATGCAGGAAGGTTTCGGGCTGAAAGTCGTGAAGCTTGGTGAAAACGGCATCACGGAAAAGGATATTCTTGTTCACGATGCGCATTGCATGGACAATACCGTCCAACTGAAGCTCGCTCTGATGGAAGGTCCTGACTTCCCAATCGCACTTGGTGTAATCCGCGATGTGGAAGCTCCTACTTATGACGACGCTGTTATGGAACAAATTGAAGAAGTATCGGCAAAGAAGAAGTATCATAACTTCAAGGAGTTGCTGATGACAAATGATATCTGGGAAGTGAAGTAAAAGAGCGACCTTTCGCTATTTTACAAGTATCCCGTCATAATCGGTTTGTACTATAAACGATTATAATCAAGTATTTAACGCCCCATTGCCAAGCTATAGAAACAGCACTGGCAATGGGGCGTTGCTTTAAGAATACGTGGAGAGACCATCATGCTAATCTTGTTATCAGTCTTTAAAGTTTCCTACGCTTTATTACAGCAAGACGAAGACACAACGTTTCTTCTATTCATTTTCTTCCTCAAAAACAGGACATCATAACTGATGCCATGAGTTTATGCTATAGGCAGTATGTTTTTATTATTAATATTGAGATCTGTATAAGTATTCACTTCCACTCTTTACAAAGATAGCATATCTTATTCATTATCAGAAAATAAAGTCTCACTTAACAGTCGGTTATGTACATACTTAGGCATAATATTCCTTAGCCTGCATTATTGAGAATTTAGCAGTGCAAATGATCAATAGAAGTATCTCTATTAGCTTCGCTGACAGCTTCTCTGATTTCTTTCACTAAGGTACGTTCTCCTCCT
>NZ_DBDF01000015.1 GCF_002293435.1 Bacteroides sp. UBA939
ATGATTTTATAACGAACCATTGACTTTAAAAAGGGGCATTTTTTAGTTTAACATTATACTTAGTTGATTTTTCTGCTGCCAACCGAAATGAATTAGGCAGTATAAAATTCACAAAAAAGCAAAGCATTTCCATTATGGAGTCCTTTACATATCGAAAATTGGGTTTTGAGCCGTTTTCAGTCGTTCCTTGACATGTTGTTATCAGATAAATCATCAGTCGTACATGATTCATCCATAAACATCTGGCGTAAGAGTACAGTTTGTGCTTGAGCAATCCTCTGTATCTGGTTTTGTTGTTCCTTGAATGAAAACAATACTGAAACATGGTTGCTTCAACATTGTTTCTCTTCCTTTGCTCCTCTATGGGTATTGTTGCAAGCTTCCGTTTAAGAGCGGCGTTTTCAATCTGCTGGAGAGTGAAATACTTGTATTTGGATTTGCCATTGGTGGTAATTCTCCACTTGTCACCTGTTTTGTGGGCTGGGATAATTTCCCCAGTATCAAGATTGGTTACAATCAGGTTGCCTTCCTTCATTTCCAAGTCATAGATGGATTGTCTGCCTTGTAGTCCGGCAATCATCAGTTCAATATGGTTTGCAGCAGCAAAATCCCTGTTATCAGGTGACTGATAGGCTCCATCAGCGTAAAGCTTTTCTATTTTGTCATCGGTGGCATTGTTCTGAATGTGGGTAACAGCCTCCTGCACATAATCATTGTCGGCTGCACTTACAGGCTTGACTTGTACATCAACAATCAGATTCGGTTTGACGTCTTGTTCATCCTTGTCATTGCAGGTTTCAGTGATGTTCACACTATATCCTTTGATTTGCTGGTCGCCTTTCTTTCTGTAAGGGGCATCAGGATCATTATGATTCTGAACACTTTGGGCATTGATTTCTTCTTTAGGGCGTGGAATGGCTACTCCCTTTACTACTTCATATTGTTCGTGGAAAACCCGATGAAGAAGAACGTAGCCAATAGTATTCTCATTCAAACGTTTTAAAACCTGATAGATAAGTAGACCAAGTGAAGACAATTTAGCTTCAATGCTCTGACTGTTTAGACGATAAACCATTTTCTGAGCATCCTCTTGCTCAAAAGCAGCTATCAATTTGCGAAGCTTGGGATTCAGAAGGGTGTTTCGACTCTCTCCCAAACCTTTAAGGAAATGACGGAAAGTATTGTGAATGATCTCGAACTGGGAATACCAAGCGATATTGCTACCTATGAGTTTACTGTCCATGCGGACAGACTTACAGGAAATCTTGAATTGTGATAGCTGCGCTGAGGTAAGTTGGGCGAAGCATTTCTCCATTAGATTGACGCCCTCTTCTATTTCGTATTGACAAATACGCCTTCTCAATAGATAATAGGTGTCCAAAGAGGGAGTCGTAGTGCTTAACGACACAAGCCCAAGAGCTTTACGAACAAGCAGATCGAACTCACATTTCTCAAATAGTTCCTCGTCACTACAGCCAAAACCCTCCTTGATTAAGGACATGCCGATGATTACCCGAATCGATGCATTGGGAGCACCCATGTTCCCTGTTTTGAAAAGAGGAGAAAAAATGGACTCATCAATCTGGGAGGTCACATTACGGTAAAACTGGTTGTGCCAAGCCTTAGGATCATCATATTTCTTGGAACCACGCTTACCCAATTGGGTAGAGGGAGTCGAAAATAGTTCATATTGAGGGGTAGTATCTGTCTTTTTGAACATACGGCTTTTGTTTTTTGATGTCACAAGATACGAAATAACTATCTGATAACAATGAAGTCAACGAACTTTTATAGTGAGTAATAATATTTTTAATTAACGAATAAACGTCCATGACTTTTTAAAGTGGACTCATATATGAGTATTTATTACTGGTAATGTATTATGGTGTAATTGTCGAATGAGGAGAAATAAATAATATGAAGTTTAAATGCATAGATGTTTGTTTCTCTTAAAAAAAGAGAGGAGGTGGTTAATGGAATAGATTGATAATTAAACAGCTGTTTATCTTCAAAATAGAAAGTAAATAGGAGAAATAGAAAAACTTATATATTTCAGATATATATAAGAGTAAATAATGATTTAATTTATAATACGATGAAAAAGTTTATTTTTACATCTTTTATAGCACTATTAGCTGTAATAATGGGGTATAATGTTTATATCAATCAAAGATTAGCTCCTTTGTCAAATGTGGTATTAGCTAACGTGGAAGCGTTAGCACAACAGACGGAAAATGGAAATGGGAGCGATCAAACATGGCAAGTAGGAGAAAAAACTATTGTTACAACAACATCTCCTGGCTGGACATATGATGCAAAGGTGGGTGTATGGCTATTTGAGGGGAAAGTCACAGCTAATCGACCGCCATCAACACAAAGCGTAAAAATAAGTTGTTGTAGAGCTAAAGGTCCTTTGAGCAGTTGCTCATACGAAGAGTGTTAGATTTATTAATAGGGTTGTATGTGGGGTGTTTTACTCACATACAACCCTTAAATTATTATGGATATGAAAAAATGCAATTCAATTATAGTGGTATTTGCGCTGATTATTAGCTCATGTTCCTCTTCTCAAGGAAGGATAGAGCCTTCTGATAATGTTATTGGTATTGATGTAAGTAAAAGCGAGGAGCTGGATTTTAAAGAATACTTTGATACGGTAAAGTTTGTAGCCTTAGAAACGAGTAAAGATGTGCTCGTTGGTGAAATTACTAAAATGTACCTTACTAGTGACTATATAATTGTTTTTGATCAGAAGTCGATGGATATATTTTTATTTGATTCTGATGGGAAGTTTATTAGAAGGATAGGTAAAAAAGGTGGAGGGCCAGATGAGTATTTATTTATAAATGATATTCAATTTGAGAAAGAAGGCATGTTAATATATGTGCATGAAAGGTTTAGGAATAGTATATATACTTATGATTTATATGGAAATTTATTGGATAAAACCCAGACATCATTGATTCAATTCAATTCTTTTTTTAAGACTAAAGAAGGCTTTTGGGTATATAGCTGTTTCAGTAATGAGAATCCAAAGCATTACAATTTGACACTTCTAAGCTCCGATTTGCAGAGTATTGAAAAGCAATACTTTTCTCAGAAAGAATTTGTGAATGTTACATTTTTATCTACGTTTGTAAATGATGAGTACGGAAGGTTATTTTTCTATTATCCGTCAAGTAATATAATTTATGAAATTTCTGGTACAGATATTATTCCTTTTCTTCAAATAAATTTCGGGAATAACACATTGCCTTATGATAAGATTATCAAGGCAGAAAGCAAGGAAGATTATGATAAATTAGTTTTCAATAAAAATTATTTTGGAAACATTAATAGCTGTTTTATAAATCGAGATAGATTTTTCTTCTCGTTTTCTGATGCAGGGTTTGGTATAGTAAATAGTTATAATTGTTTTTATGATATTGACGCAAAAAAAGCGAATGTATTTAATAATTCTTTCATATTATCTACAAAATATCCCATATCCACAAGCTTATTATATTCAACAGATGCTATATTGGTTTATCCGATTTATCCATCCATCTTCTCTGAAGATAGCTTTGCGGAGTTGAGTCGGTCTCTGTCTACTGATATCCAATTTGATTCTAATTTGATTTTAGCAATATGTTCTTTAAAAGAATAATAGTTGTTATGTGGTTGAAATATTACTATTTATTTTGATGAGATGAAAAATGTTTATTGGAAATTTAATAAAATATTGGTTTTTCTAATATTAATCTTTGCGGTATTTATATTTTGCTTTGATAGGCTAAATAAAGATAATATAACAGTGGCGTTTGTTAATGAATGGATTGGACGAGAAATTAAAATGCCTAATAATTATCAATGCAATTTGTTAGGGACAGATACGGCTAACGTGAGTACGATCTTGTTAGATTCAGAATATAAGATATTATTATATGTAGATTCAGCTGGTTGTATGGGTTGCAAGTTACAGTTGCCACGATGGGATATGATGATAAAAGAATTCGAATACATGTCTTTAAACAAACCTGCTTTTTTACTATTTTTTCATCAAAAAAATGAAAAAGAATTGAGTTTGTTATTAAAGCGCGAAAACTTTAATTATCCCGTTTTTATAGACACAAAAGGTGAGATGGGGCAACTAAATAATTTTCCACCACAACCGGATTTCCAATGTTTTTTATTGGATAGAAATAACAAAGTATTATTGGTAGGTAATCCAGTGAAAAATATCATGATAAAAGAGTTGTATGTGAAAACTATATTAAATCAGGAAATAGTGCTTAATAGTGATAAGCAACAAAGTATACAGACGGAGGTATCTGTCGATGATGCTTTTATTTCTTTAGGTAAGTTTGATTGGACGCAAGAGCAGAATGCTATGTTTACATTAATAAATACAGGCACTAATCCCTTGGTAGTTGATGATGTAAGCACTTCCTGTGGTTGCACTTCCGTTGAGTATTCCCAAAAACCTGTTCGTCCAGGTGATTCTGTATCACTACATGTGACGTATAAGGCAGAGCATCCTGAACATTTTGATAAAACCATAACAGTATATTGCAATGCGAAACCTTCTCCTGTTGTTTTGAGAATAACCGGTGATGCAGAATAAGATAATATTGATGAGAAACTTATGAGAAAACACAGCCTTCTATTAATCATTTGTACTTTTCAGATATTGGCCTCCTGTACCAAAGTTCCGGTTGACCCTTCATTAAATGATATTGTATCGGCTAATCCTAAATTGCAGGTTGTCCTTGATAAATATAAGGGCGACTCCTTGAGGTATAAGGCTGCCGTTTTTCTTATTGAGAACTTACCTTTTCACTATAGTTATGAAGGTGAAGCTCTGAATGACTACCTGAAGCTTTTTGAACTTCACGGTAAAGGCACCATGTATCCGGATAAGGTGCTTGACTCCATTAAATGTGCTTGCGGTCCTTTCCACATGGATAAATTGGAGATAAAAAACGACATCTATATTGATCCGGCTTATTTGATTGAGAATATCGAATGGGCTTTCAAGGTGTGGCATGAACAGCCTTGGGAGAAAAATGTCTCTTTTGACAATTTCTGTGAGTTTATCCTTCCTTATCGTGTGGGCAATGAAAGACTGGAACCTTGGCGTGAAAGAATCTATAATAAATATAACCCTTTACTGGACAGCATCCGCAGACTTCCGGAAGCCGAAGACCCGAAGTTCGTTTCTCAACTACTGATGGATACTTTACATAAGGCTCCTGTCTACTTTACCGAACTTTTCTCATTTGGCCCTCATTACGGCCCTAAAGTAGTGGACTGGCGCTCGGGTAGTTGTGTAAACTTCACTGACTTGCAACTGTATGTTTTCAGAGCTTTGGGACTGCCTTGCAGTGAGGAAATCATGTTGATGAGGGGGAATGGCAATGTTTCCCATTATTGGAATGCTGTCTTTGACAAAGATGGCAACTCCTATCGTTGTTCCATTTTGGATCCTACTTCTGAACTGAACAGTCCCGATAACTACTGGGATCCCAAGGGGAAAGTCTATCGCCGCATGTTCAGCGTCAACCGAGAAATGCTCTGGACTATGGGAAAGAAGGCGGAAGAAAGACACCCCTCTTTCCGTTATCCCTGCTTCCGTGACGTTACTGCCATATATGCGGGGAGTAAGAACCGTACATTAACAATTGCCCCCGAAAACTTCTACAACCCTTTGAAGAAAGATGAACCAGTCTACCTCTGTTCTGCCAGTTTTATGGATTGGGCGCCTATCGGGTGGTGTCTCTACGACAAGCGTTTGGGTGCTGTCTTTAAAGATGTCGAAGGACAGGTTATCTTCCGCTTGGGAACTTATGAAAACGGAAGGATGTACCCACAAACCGATCCTTTTCTACTTGATAGAGAAAGCGGTGAAGTACAATTTTGTCCTTCGGGCGGTAAAGAAGTTGAAGTTACTCTGCTCCATAAGTATGAACTCTATTTCGAACCCTTTGTCCAGCGGATGATGGACGATGTGTTCGAAGGTAGCAATGATCCTCATTTCAATAGGAAAGATACACTGTTTATCATCAAGGAATTTCCTGAACGGCTTTGGAATGTCGTGCGGGTAAATAGCGCCCACTCTTACCGTTATGTTCGCTATTATGGTCCCAAAGACAGCCATTGTAATATTTCGGAAGTAGCTTTCTATGCTTCTTCCGCCGATAGTGTTCCCTTGAAAGGAAAGATTATCGGCACACCGGGTGGAGTGGAAGATTTTCATGAATATACAAATTTATTTGACGGAGACGCTTATACTTCCTTTGATTATTCTCAACATACGGGCGGCTGGTCGGGACTTGACTTGGGTACTCCCCGGCGTATCGAAAAGATTATATTTACCCCTCGCAACCGTGATAACTTCATCCGTACGGATGATGAATATGAACTTTTCTATTGTCAAAATGGGGAATGGACTTCGGCAGGCAGGGTTCGCCCTAATTCCGATTCTTTGCTTTATAAGGTTCCTGAAGGAGCATTGCTCTATCTGAAAGATTACACCCGTGGGAAGGAAGAACGCATATTTGAATATAAAGATGGGAAGCAACGGTTCTGGTAAGAAAAGGAAAAGGTTATGCTGGCTTGTGGATAAGTTCTTGAACTTGTTTCTGATAGCCTGTGGAGTAGTGGTGGTATGGATATTACTTCAAGTAACCAGTATCGCTACTTTCAAGATTCCTACGGACTCTATGGAACCTGCCCTGCTTGCCGGAGATAATATCCTGGTGAATAAATGGGTGATGGGTGCGCGTATCTTCAATATTGGGGATGCTCTTGAAAGGAAAGAAGTCAATATTTCCCGCCTACCGGGATTAGAAAATATCGAACGGAACGATATAGTAGTCTTTAATTTTCCCTATCCCGCCCAATGGGACAGTATAGGTCTGAACCTGATGTCCTACTATGTAAAGCGATGTGTTGCTTTGCCGGGAGATACGTTCGAGATCAAGGATGCCCATTACCGGGTACGTGGTTGTGAGACGCCGCTGGGAAATGTGGAATCGCAGGATGCACTGATGCGCCTTGTTGCAAATGGTTGGGAAAAAGATTACGGAATAGTGATGAGCGGTTATCCTTACAATGGATTGGTGGATTGGGATATCGTACGCTTCGGTCCCCTTTATCTTCCTGCAAAAGGAGATGAGATAGGGATGAACCCCAAACATGCTGCCCTGTACCGGAATGCGATAGAATGGGAACAGAAAAAGAAACTCTCTGTACGTGGCGATACGATTCTACTGAATGATAGCGTAATCCATGATTACCGCTTTAAGGAGAACTATTACTTTGTAGCAGGCGATAAAGTTATGAACTCTCAGGATTCCCGTTACTGGGGCTTGCTTCCGGAACCTTTTATAGTAGGCAAGGCTGTCCGGATATGGAAGTCGGTGGATAGGGATACGGGTGACATTCGATGGAATAGGGTGTTTAAGAAAATCAGATAGGTAATCCTGAAAGTTGAATTTATGAATAAAAGAATGCCATCAACTGTCAACTCCCTGATAATGCAGTATGTAAAACACGGTTTATTATTTGCTGCTCTATGCCTGCCGTTAAGCATGGTGTGTGTGGTTACACCTGAACTCTCAAGTGGCGAAACCATCGGGCAATGGGTGTGGTTTGGAAAGACTCTACCCTTTGCGGCAGGTTGTGTAATTGTAGCTTCTCTGATACAGCTATATGAAAGGGCGCCTTTGCGGAAAGCGTTGCGTTTTCCCGATTTCTCTGTCTACCTGTCGTGGAGTTTACTATTCTTAGGTACGGTAGAAGCAGTTTGGGGGCTAAGGCAACTCTATGGCTTCGCAACTTCGGGGCATTCCCACTATGCGCTGACCGGCTCTTTCTTCAACCCCGGACCTTATGCCGGATACTTGGCAATGATATTACCGGTATGCCTGTACCATTATATGAGGGTGCCGGGTGAATGGAAAGGTTTACGTAAATCACTGAAAGCAGAAAGAATTGCGGCAGCGATAGCCGGCATTTTATTACTTTGCATATTACCTTCCACCATGAGCCGTTCCGCCTGGGCAGCTGCAGCAATAGGTTGCGGTTGGGTGGCATACATGTACCGCGACAAACGGAAATGGAGCATACTGTGGCGCCGTTACAGGAAGCGTTATCTCCTGTGGGGAACCGGAATCTTTTTTATCCTGTCGATAGCAGCAGCCGGGATATTCCTTTTGAAACAAGACTCGGCACTGGGGCGCCTGTTTATGTGGAAGATAACCTGCCGCGCCATTGCTACCCATCCGTGGGGATGCGCCACCGGATTTGCTTCTACTTACGGTGAAGCCCAAAGTGCTTACTTCGCTTCGGGAGACAATGCCGCCTGGGAAGAACGCGTAGCGGGCAGTCCTGAATATGCATTCAATGAATACCTGGATTTTGCCCTGACGCATGGCATCCCCTTGTTTATACTGCTGTTGCTTGTCATCTCCGGCTGCCTTTGGATGGGAGTGAAACTCCGCCGTTATGGTATCTGCGGAGCGCTTATCTCTCTGCTTGTGTTTTCTTTCTCTTCCTATCCGTTGTATTTTCCGGCTTTCATTGTAGTGGGCATCTGCCTGCTCCTTGCCTGTGGGGTGGGAGATGTAATCAGCAAGTATCTTGTTTTATGTACTTGCGTGGCAGTATATACCGGCAGTTATATGGAAAGATGGACGCAGGAAAAAGAAGCCTGCCGGGATTGGATGACAGCAAAGATCTTCTACCGTTCGGGTTCTTATGAAGTAGCCAACAGGGCTTACGAAAGACTTTATCCGGCATTGGGTAAGAAAGGTGCATTCCTGTTTGAATACGGGCATAGCCTGCATAAGTCCGGTCGTCATGACGAATCCTTTAAGTATCTGTACGAGGCGCAGTTGTATAGCAATGACCCTATGATATTGAATATTATAGGTAAGAGCTATCAGGCGTTGTGCGAGTATGCATCTGCCGAAAAGTATTTCCACGCCTCAATCAATCGTCTGCCGGGCAGAATCTATCCCTACTATCTGCTCGCCAAACTCTATTCCGAACCGGAGGGATACCGGGATAAAGATAAGTTTGAGGCCATGAAGTGGCATGTGCTTAACCGGGAGCCTAAGATTCATTCCACTGCCATTGATGAGATGCGCATGGAAGTGAAGAAGATTGCGGAGAATTGGGATACCGGAAATAGAATACCAAGTACCGGTGACATTGAGCCGGAAGAGTAGGCTACATTGCTTCTCCTTTGTATTTCAGGAGATAAGATGCTTCTGCTACGCTCAGCATGACGGATACTATCAAAGTATAAACTAATTATGAATGTTTACTTAGAGCATAAAAACGAGGGAAAGAATATGGAAACTTATAATGATAACCGGAATGCCGGAATGTTATTCCGCAATAAACAACAGACCAAGCTACAGAAAGGCCATCAGAATACTTCAGTTCCGGCTGAATACCCTCCTTTTCTGCTGTCTGTGGAACAGTTGCTTCGCCTTCATCAGAACCCGTCTTACGGTATTATCCGTAACGAAACCGAATGGGCGAACCTGTTTACTGTCATTGACATGTTTTATGGCGGTTGCCTGTCCGAAAGCTTGTCTTCATACGGACTGAGCATGCAGGAGTTGAAGTTGTGTTACCTGATTCGCGCCCGGATAGGCAATAAGGCTATTGCGCTTCTTTGTAATATAACTTCCCGTTCGGTAGTGAAGGCCAAACAGCGTATAAAAGGGAAGTTGGCTTTAACGGCTACGGATGTTCTGGACAGGTATATACAACACTATTGGGGCTGAATAGCTCCCCCTCTCATTAAAAAAGTTCTCTCCCGCTGATATGAGAGAACTTTTAACGGCATGGTTGATAGTTCTTCGTTATTTTAGGTACAACTTTTTTCTTTCAAATACTGATGAATAACCTTAAATCCGCAACTAACTTATCTACTTTTTAATTCGCCATTAGAAGTTGCTTCCTTTCGTAACAATCCCCTTTTTTCTTCCTTATTTCTTCCTATTCCTTCGTTTCCATGTACAATCCCCCCCCCCTCCCCAACTGAGGGTTCACTTAAAAAGTCCCTCAAAAGCCGTAGATTAGGTTTTCCATAACAGGTGATATGGTTTTTGGGAATAGATGTTCAAGACCCATTTTCGTCCTGTCTTTATCCATTTTGCAGGCACAGCAATAAATCGGAATAGGAATCGCTTGATCCTGCTTTTGGGTTTGAGATCCGTAAATACCTTTGCAATCCTTCGTATTAGATACTGATAGCAATTCGCAGCCATTGCCGTGATGAGCAGGAATGCCGTATTCTCATTCAGGAACGAACAGGGCAGATGACTCCACCCAAAGTCATTGTTCATCACGTCGAAGTTCTTCTCACTGGTTCCCCGGGCGTTATAAAAAGTGATGATATCCTCTTCCGACCCTCCCAGTCATTGGTTACGATACACCTGTAGACATAGTTGCCGTCGAACAAGTCACGGTTCTCAAGGCCGACAATCAGAGAGCCTATCGTAGCGATGCCCGGGAAGTAGCCACGCGCTTTCTTGTAGGAATAGCGGGTGTCATACTTCTCAGTAGCAAGGAACTGGTGGTCGAAATCCAGGTCGTAATCCTTGCCCGGGGGCAATTGACCGGTATGCTGTAGCAAGTCTAGCAAAAGGCCGTTCAGTTTGTCGCCGGTATTGAATGAGTATTGAATGCCACTGTCTGATTGATAACCATAGGTTGTGCAACGAAGCCCCAAGACACGATCTATTAAGGGAAGGGATGCCTAAACGGGAAAATTCGTCCATCACATAGAATATACCACCAAAAGGAGTGACTTTACC
>NZ_DBDF01000027.1 GCF_002293435.1 Bacteroides sp. UBA939
GGAACATGCGGGGTGGTGACGTCACATAGTCCGCTATGTTCCTCTTAAAAACAGAAAAATATCCTCAAAAACAACTCTTAAAAGAGAACTGAATAAATTTAAAACAGCTTCTAAGATTGTGTCATAAGTCGAAAAGACAATAAAATACCCTTGCTGTAATATACTACAGCAAGGGTTTTTTATAGGAGCAGGCTTTTGGCGAAGCCTCTTATTTAATCCGTGCCTGAAACCATCAGTTTATTCTTCCGCCTGGAACTTGCGGCTTACCTTCATCAGATTGATAGTATTGGTCACCACATTCTGTGCTTCCTGTATCATTGTCAAATAAACCATGCTGACTTTGATACTTCCGGATTGGTTTTGGATGCGCTGTAACTCTTCACGTTTCAGGTGAGTCAATTGCCCGTTCAGGTTATTCGCTTTGCGAATTTCATTTTCAAGTTCTTCATAATCATTGTGATCCAATTTGTGGCGGCAAACTTGTAACAGATAGGTTATATCCTCCGTGACATCTGTAAACTCACCCTTTTGAATAGCGTCAAACGGCTTGAAATTATTGTCAATATGTTCCAGGCACGGTTCGCAGAGACGACCGACACTATATACCAGTTCGCTGGCGAAATCATTGCCCTGATAATAATATAACCCTTTCTCCAATACAGTGTTGTTGTCAAGGCGGCACATGGCAAGAGCGCCCGTACGTTTCATCTGTTTGAGAAGTTGCTTTTCGAACTTCACCGCCCCCATAGAACGGCGTAGACCCCGAAGATTTTCGTGCACGAAAGCGGTAACGGTACGTTCCAAGTTCTCTTCCGTAAATTCCAGTATCTTGCTTAACTCTTCGCGGGTGTGTTTCCGCAACAGATTCAAGATTTCGGCATTGTCACTGCTTTGCATCAGTTGCTTGATTGTTTCGTTGCCTTTTTCCTTAGCTTTACGTTTCTTGAACATCAACTGGCTGCGAATCAGTAGGAATACTGCCAACCCGATCATTGCTACGATAGCAACCGTACCTCCGTAATAGATAAGTATAGCGACAAAGAAACAGAAGGTAAATGCAGCTCCGGCTGTAATGAACCAACCACCGATAACGCTCAGTACGCCTGTAATACGGAATACGGCTGAATCGCGTCCCCAGGCACGGTCGGCAAGCGAACTACCCATAGCGACCATAAATGTTACATAGGTAGTTGAGAGAGGTAATTTAAGGGAAGTACCCAGAGCAATAAGCAAACCTGCCAATACAAGGTTTACGGCAGCTCTGACCAGGTCGAACGCTGCACCGTTGGCAATGATGGCTTCATCTTTACGGAAGCGGGTGCCTATCCACCGTTTGCTGCTTTCGGGCATAATCTTTGAAATCCCATTGGATAATCCAAGACTGAAGCGTACCAGTGTACGTGCAATAGGAGTACTACCGAACGTTTCTTCACCTTCATCTTGCCGTGATAAATCCACAGATGTTTTAATTACGTTATGCGCTTTCTTGGAAGTGTACAGTGCATAAACCATAATGGCGCCCGCACCGAAAAGGAAATACCAAGGTGTTTTGGCAGGTCCGAGGAGTGAAGTCATCAGAAAACTGTCAGCGCCAATTCCGCTACCATTGGCAGTATAGTCCATAAAAGAAGAATAACCTGCCAGAGGTACTCCGATAAAGTTAACCAGGTCATTACCGGCGAAAGCCAGCGCCAATGCAAAAGTACCCAGTAGCACTACTACTTTAAATACGTTTACTTTCAGCCAGTGCAGAATCTGCATCAATATGGTGAAGAAAACAAAAGAGCAGCCGATAAGCATGGCGGTATTTTCCTGTATCCAATGCTTATTGTCGGCTGTCATGAATGAACTGTCTTTTAATCCTTTGATAAGCATGAAGTAAATGATGGATGTGGCGGCAATACCACCGAAAAGTCCGATACTGTACTTCATCCGTTTGGTATAATTAAAGGTAAAGATGACGCGTGCCAACCACTGTACCAGCATACCGAAAAAGAAAGCGATAGCTACAGACAGGAAGATACCCATGATGACCGACAGGGCTTTATCCGTATTAATGAGGTCTGCCAAGCCAAGCGAATCGTTGCTATATACTTTGATAAGCGCCAAGGCGAATGTTCCTCCCAACAACTCAAATACCATGGAAACGGTGGTGGAGGTTGGCATACCCATGCTGTTGAATACATCCAGTAACACAACATCGGTTAACATTACCGCCAGCAGAATACACATAATTTCCGTGAAGTAGAAATGCTGCGGCTGGTAGATACCATGCCGGGCAATATCCATCATGCCATTAGACATGGCGGCACCGATAAATACACCGATCGCTGCAATGAAAAGCACGGTCTTGAAAGATGCTGCCTTTGCTCCGACAGCCGAATTTAAGAAGTTCACCGCATCATTGCTGACTCCCACCATAAGGTCGAAAACCGCAAGGACAAACAGGAAGATAACAATGCAAAGATAAATAGTCTCCATAATAATATATTTTATTTCTGGCTGCAAAGGAACGTAAACCATATTGCAGGGGAATGTCATATATATTACAGAACTGTTACAAAGGGGTTGGAAGTTGAAAATTGAAAGATAATCCGGGTGATTAGCTCGTTATAATTCAGAGTAACTTCATCAAGATTATATTTATGCTTGGGTTACTTCATTTTTGATGAGTATTTATGTGAATCACTGCGAAGCTCTGCTTCGCCAAACCCTATTCCTGATTTTCATTCTTTGTCTTGAGCAGCTCGTAGAATGTGTATTGCGAGCGTACTTTTTCTTTTTGAGGATGATCTGATTTCCAACAGTTTTGCAGGTTTTCATCTACGAAACAGGCTTTGCGTTTATCCTCAAGCTGAATGAATAACATATCCGTCAGCTCCTTGCGTAAATCAGGATCCAATATGGGCGTTACAGCTTCAATACGCCGGTATAGGTTACGACGCATCCAGTCGGGTGAACCAAGGAATAGTTTGGAGTTGCCGCCATTGCCGAAATACCAAATACGGGCATGTTCCAGAAATGTATCTACAATACGTGTTACGCGGATGTTACGACTGTATGGCTGTCCCGGTATCAGGCAACAAATACCACGTACAATCAGGTCTATGCTTACGCCTGCCTGAGATGCTTCATAAAGGCGGTCTATCATGGTAGGATCTTGCAAAGCATTCATCTTCAGTATGATTCGTCCTTTTTTGCCTTTCCGCACCAGTTCTATTTCATGGTCGATAAGGTGGTTCAGTTCCGGTATCAGGTTAAAGCGTGCTACCAGTAAACGGTGAAAGACAGGATTCTCTTTACCTTGCAAGGTTCTGAACAGGTTGTGCAGGTCGTTCACTATTATGGGGTTGCAGGTGAATAAGCCGCTGTCGGCATAGAGTGTGGCGGTCTTTTCATTAAAGTTACCGGTGCTGATATGGGCGTAACCCGGCAGCTTGGCGCCGTCTTTGCTTCGCCGTAATATGAGGGCGACTTTGGCATGTACTTTTAACTTGGGTATGCTATATATGATATTAATACCTGCCGCTTTCATCATCTCGGCGGTGGCAAGATTGTTCTCTTCGTCAAAACGAGCTTTCAACTCCACGAAAACAGTTACTTTCTTACCGTTCTGTGCGGCGGCTATCAGTGTATTGATTACGGCTGAGTTCTCGGCAACACGGTATTGGGTTATCATTATCTCACGTACGGTGGGTTCGTGAACCGCTTCGTACAGGAAGTGAATGAAGTGATCGAACGAGTGGTAGGGATGGTGTAGCAGCAAATCTTTCTTTTCCACATATTGAAATACGGATTCCCGCTCGTTGAGGCATGTCAACTTCATGGGTTGAGGCTTCCGGACAGGGTGTATATCCGGGTTAGGGTTAGGCAAATGACGCAAGTCTTCGAGATTAAGATGTTTGTCGCCGGGTACCAGCTCGCGACGGTCGATATGGAAAGCGTCTACCAGAAAGTCCAGAAAGTCCTGTGGCATGGCACGGTCGTACACAAAGCGGCAGACGTCTCCTATCTTGCGCTTTTTCACTTTGCTTTTTACTTGCTCGATGATTTCCGAAGTATTGGCGGTATCATCTATCAGAATATCCGCGTCGCGGGAGATTTTGATACTGTAACTGCTGTCCACTTCATAGCCGGGGAATATCGTGTCGATATTGGCTTTGATAATGTCTTCAATGAACATCAGGTAGTAGTTGTTTCCTACTTTGGGCAGTTCAATAAAGCGGGGCACTTTGCTGTATGGTTGCTTCATGACGAAATATTGCGTCCGTCCGGGAGCGCCGGGTGGTAGTTCCTTCAGATACAGGCGGACGGCAAGATAGAGGCGGTTGTCCCGCAGAAAGGAGATTACCTTATCTTTGGATACCGGTACCGGTTGAAGGTATGGGAATATCTCTTCCCGGAAGAAGCGCCGGACGAACTCATGATGGAAAGGCTCTACATTGCGGCTTTGATAGAAAATGATGTGATTCTTCTTCAGTTCGGGCAGTATCTTTTGTTCGTAAATGCGGATACGCTCCTCCAACTGCCGGTTTACTTCGAGATTGATGGCATCTACCAGTTCGGTGGCGGATTGCACGTTTTCCTCATCACTTTGCGCGGCGCCGGTAGCTATGGCTTTGTGGTCGGCTACACGTATCTTATAGAATTCTTCCAGATTAGACGAATAAATAGAAATAAAGTTAATGCGCTCATACAGAGGCAATGTGTTGTCTTCTGCTTCCAGCAGTACGCGGTAGTTGAATGATAGCCAACTGATGTCACGCTTAAAATATCTGTTTTCCATAAACTTATATTAAGTTGATTCCCCAAATATAGTTACCTTTGCACAGATAAACAAAAGAAAAATGACGAAAGTTGGTTTATTATCCGATACGCACGGATATTGGGACGAAAAGTATCTGCAATATTTTGAATCGTGCGATGAAATATGGCATGCCGGTGATATCGGTTCGCCGGAAGTTGCGCAGAAGTTGGCGGCGTTCCGTACCTTTCGTGCTGTGTATGGCAATATAGACGGGCAGGATATCCGTGTTGTTTATCCGCAAATCAACCGGTTTACGGTAGATGGAGCGGAGGTGTTGATAAAACATATCGGCGGTTATCCGGGTAATTACGACCCTTCGATACGGGGAAGTCTTCTGACGCGTCCACCCAAACTCTTTATCAGCGGACACTCCCATATATTAAAGGTGAAATATGATAAAACATTGGATATGCTGCATATTAATCCCGGGGCTGCCGGTATCTCCGGATTTCACAATGTGCGTACCATGGTGCGATTCGTGGTAGACCATGGTGCTTTCAAAGACCTTGAAGTAATAGAATTGGCAGGCTGAAAGCAACAACAATGAACTTGATATTCATGCTTTGTTGTTGTGATATTTAGTTTAAAAAACTTCTAAGATTATTTTGTACTACATTCAGTTTACACTATCTTTGTCGCCTGAATAGATCACCGAGAGCCGTGGGGCATAGTCCTCCTTCTTATTTTATTCTACATTTGTATAAAACCGAAAAAAGAACTGAAATATGAAAGGAATTATTCTTGCCGGTGGCAGCGCCACCCGTCTTTACCCCTTATCAAAGGCTATTTCCAAGCAGATTATGCCCGTGTATGACAAGCCGATGATTTATTATCCGCTCTCCACGCTTATGTTGGCGGGGATACGCGAAGTGCTGATAATCTCTACTCCACGTGACTTACCCATGTTCCGTGACTTGCTCGGTACAGGCGAGGAACTCGGAATGTCTTTCTCTTATAAGATACAGGAAAACCCCAATGGATTGGCACAGGCTTTTGTGTTGGGATCCGAATTCCTGAACGGTGAACCGGGATGTCTCATTCTGGGTGATAACATGTTCTACGGGCAAGGATTTTCCGCAATGTTGAAGCGTGCCGCTTCTATAGATAAAGGAGCGTGTATTTTCGGCTATTATGTGAAAGACCCGCGCGCTTATGGTGTAGTAGAATTTGATGCTGACGGAAATGCCATCTCCCTTGAAGAAAAGCCTGCGCACCCCAAGAGCAACTATGCTGTACCCGGTCTTTATTTCTATGATTCTACCGTAACTGCCAAAGCTGCGTCTCTGAAACCTTCCGCCCGTGGTGAATATGAAATTACCGACCTCAATCGTCTTTATCTGGATGAAGGTACCTTAAAGGTTGAAATCTTTGGCCGTGGTTTTGCATGGCTCGATACGGGTAATTGCGACAGTCTGCTGGAAGCAAGCAACTTTGTGGCTACCATACAGAACAGGCAAGGTTTCCGGGTCAGTTGCATTGAAGAAATAGCATGGCGTAAGGGGTGGATAGATGTAGACCAACTCTATCGTCTGGGCGAACAGCTTGGCAAGACGGAGTATGGTACGTACCTGATGGAGCTTGCCGACTCCTATCGCTAACCAATTCATAATTCATAATTCATGAAAACCTATCTCGTAACCGGCGCTGCCGGATTTATCGGCGCCAATTATATCAAGTATATCCTGGCAAAGCATAATGACGCCAAGGTTGTTATACTTGATGCATTAACATACGCCGGTAACCTTGGAACCATCGCTAAAGACATTGATGATGAACGTTGTTTCTTTGTAAAAGGCAATATTTCCGACCGGACGCTTGCTGATGACCTGTTCGCCAAATTCAAATTTGACTATGTGGTGAACTTTGCTGCCGAAAGCCATGTAGACCGTAGCATTGAAGACCCGCAGCTTTTTCTTGTGACCAATATTCTGGGAACGCAGAACTTGTTGGATGCGGCACGCCGCGCATGGGTCACCGGTAAGGATGAAAACGGTTATCCCGCCTGGCGTAAGGGAGTGCGTTACCATCAGGTTTCAACAGATGAAGTGTATGGTTCCTTAGGTGCCGAAGGCTACTTCACCGAACAAACTCCGCTGTGTCCGCATAGCCCTTACAGTGCGTCGAAGGCCAGTGCCGATATGGTGGTTATGGCTTATCACGACACGTATAAGATGCCGGTAACCATCACCCGTTGTTCCAATAACTATGGTCCGTATCATTTCCCTGAGAAACTTATTCCGCTGATTATCAAGAATATCCTTGAAGGAAAGAAACTTCCGGTATATGGCGATGGCAGTAACGTACGTGATTGGCTGTATGTGGAGGATCATTGCAAGGCTATTGATTTGGTGGTTCGCGAAGGTGTTGATGGTGAAGTTTACAATGTGGGCGGCCATAACGAGAAGACTAATCTTGAGATAGTGAAACTGACTATCGCTACGATTCATAGCCTGATGGAGAAACAACCGGAGTATCGTGAAGTTCTGAAAAAGAAGATAAAGACTGCCGATGCTCAGATTGATATCAGTTGGATTAACGACGACCTGATAACTTTCGTGAAAGACCGTCTTGGTCATGACCAACGTTATGCTATCGACCCCGCGAAAATAAGCGATGCCTTAGGCTGGTATCCTGAAACTAAGTTCGAAGTTGGAATCGTAAAGACTATCGAGTGGTATCTGGATAATCAGATTTGGGTAGAGGAAGTTACCAGTGGGGATTATCAGCGCTACTATGAGAATATGTATGGGAAGAGGTGATTATAAGTACAGGTATATAGATTTGGAAATACGGATTATTATTGCGTAATTTGCGTAACGTTAATAGTGTAACGCGAAAAGTGTAATATGAAAAAAGAAGTTGAAAATCCTTTCCTTGAGTACGGCTATGTCAGTCCGAAATACTTTTGCGACCGTGAACGGGAAACTATTGAGATAATTTCATCACTGAAAAACGGTAGAAACCTAACCCTCGTCTCCCCACGGCGTATGGGTAAAACGGGTCTGATAAAGAATGTTTTCTATAAACTTCGTGAGCAGCAACCCGATATCGTTACTCTCTATATGGACATTTTCCCAACGCAGAATATGGGAGAATTTGTCCGGTTGTTTGCCGGTACAGTACTTGGGCAGTTAGATTCTGCGCCACAGAAAGCAATGTCGCGCATTACCAAGTTTGTTAAAAGTATCCGTCCAATGTTTACATTAGACGAGTTTTCGGGTAAACCGCAGGTAACAATTGATGTGTCGCCAATGACTGAACAGGCTACACTCAAAGAGATTTTTGATTACCTTGCTTCCTCCGAACAACAGTGCTATATTGCCATTGACGAGTTTCAGCAGGTGACCGAATATCCTGAAAAAGGACTTGAAGCTGCACTTCGTTCCTATATTCAAGACCTGCCGAATGTCCATTTCATATTTTCCGGCAGTCGCCAACATGTGATGCAGGAGATGTTCCTTTCGGCAAAGCGTCCGTTCTACCAGAGTGCGCATACCCTTTCCATCGGTAGTATCGACAAACATATATACTATGACTTTGCAGCGGAGTTTTTTGCCGGACGTAGCCTTTCCGAAGAGACTTTTTCATATATTTATGATACTTTCGGAGGACATACCTGGTATATTCAGGTTATCCTCAACCGCCTTTACGGTTATTGCAGGAAAGTAGATCTGTTGTTGGTGCAGCGTGCGATAGAACAGATTATCGCTGAAAACATGTATGCCTACGAAACTCTTCTTGCAGCTTATCCGCAAGGTAGTATCAAGCTCTTGAAAGCAATAGCCAAAGCGGGTTCGGTGAAAGAAGTCAACTCCAGTGGATTCATTGCAGCGAACCGTCTTAAGGCTGCCAGCAGTGTAAACGTTTCCCTTCGTAAACTCCTTGATAAGGAGTTAATCTATAAATCGATCGACGGCTACATGGTTTACGACCGGTTTATGGCAATCTGGCTCAAACAGTTACCTTATTAATCTTCAGAAAACATAAGCAAGACTATCGGCTTTAACTCCTTAACTCCTAACGGAGTGATAACTACTTTAGCTCCCGCAGTGTGAATAATGCAGGTTAGTGTAAGATTATTATCATACTGAGAATTATCCCCATAAGCAGCATATTACGTGAAGTTTCACCTAATATGCTGTTTAGTTTCTTGCCACTTCGTATCTGCACCATTCGTTTCCAGGTGCGCACATGGGCATAGAGATAGAAGAAAGGCAGGATGATGCCTGCCGGATTCCATCCCCAAGCGAACCGGAAACAAAGACAGGCGGCGATGATGCCGAGCCAGAGATATAAGTACCTTCCGAAAGGTTCTCCAAAGCGGACGATAAGCGTACGTTTGCCGCTGAGGACATCCTGGTCACGGTCACGATAGTTGTTTACTACTAATAAGGTATCTATTACCAAGCCGCAGATAAGCGAAGCGACTATGACATCCGGCGTAATCGTGTAAGCCTGTACATAGTACGTACCGCCTACGGGGATAAATCCGAAGAATATAAGTACCAGCAAATCTCCCCAACCTTGATAGGAGAGGACGGTGGTGTACAGGAAAGCGAATACTACGCAGAACACTCCTAATGCAACCAGTTCCCATCCGCCGTGAGGAAATAGCCCCCAGCTATCGTATAAGATTCCGCAGCCGGCAAGGCAAGAGAACGTGACCGTGAGAATAATACCCAGTTTCATTGCACCCGGTGTAATCCAGCCTTGGGCACAGGCGCGCTCCGGGCCGAGGCGGTCTTCGCGGTCGGTTCCTTTTAGATAATCGAACAAGTCGTTGATTAAGTTGGCGGCAATCTGCATACCACAGGCGAAAAGCAGGCACAGCAAAGCGGGCGTAACTCTAAGTTGCTCGTCGGTAAATGCCAGTGCGGTACCTACAAGTACCGGTATGATGGCTCCTGTCAATGTCTTGGGGCGGGCGGCGAGGAGCCATGCAGGGAATGAATTTTGCTTAATCTCTTTCATCTGCTTAATCTTTAGTATATTCTGCATTTTCCGGCAAACTTACATAAATTCATTCGTATTTTATGTTGGTTGGATAAAGAAAGCTATTTTCTTTAGAGGAAAAACCGGAGTTGTCATTCTGTCACTTTGTATTTTAAGTTGGNNCCGAAGGCAAGGTTGGTTGGAAATACGCGAGCGAAAATCGGTAAGTGCCAGACTGATAGCGAGATATCGAAATACGTACATTTATTCTGGAACAAAATACCTCCCCAAAAGTACTCTTCTAAGAGGACAAGCGTGTATAATAAGCCATTTACTTATAGGTAACAAGTGAACTACTTACAGGTAGTTAACGATCTACTTATAGATAGTTAGTGTTCTACCTCTAAGTAACTGGCTTCTTTTGCATAAACAGCCTGTAAATATGCAATAATATACAAAATTAGTGCATCATTATTCTTTGTTTATTCATCAAGCACTCTAAAAGATGAATTTATAAATCAAGGCGTGTTATGAAAAGCCGGATAATGCTATCATAATGAATGTGAATAGCTGTTATTCATTGTCATTTAGATATCTCCGCAAGCTTTAAAAAGTATCTCTGTTTTATTCCTTCCGTATCTTCTTCCGGCATCAACACTATCCCCAGATTCTTCTTTCCGTCCATCTTCACAACGATAGGCTGTTTGAAATGAACGTGGCGCAGATACTTGTTTTCGAATACGGCGGGTTGCGCATTAAGAAAGTCCTGATTGTATACGCCATCGTTCATAAAGGCGTTGATGGTAAAGTAACCGACACCGAAAGAAGTCAGGTTCTGGAAGAAGTGCGTCCCTTGGCTGGGGTCGACACGATAATTAGTCAGCCCGGCCTCCACGATAACACGGGCGGCGCTGATATGGGGCCACTTCACAGGAATACCAAGCCAGGAGTCGCTGCTTCCCCAACGTCCGGGACCAACCAACACATAGTTTTTCTTCTCGTTCAGGAATCTCTGGTTCAGTTTCTCTATTTCCCACGCTATTTCCTGATTGTGGGACGCACTGTAATCATCTGTTTTCACATAGACAATGTCGTGCATGTCATTCATAATCCCATGTCCGAGGGAGTGGTCGGAACGAAGCAGAACTCTCTCATCCGAGATTGCCGACAAGTCTTCGTCAAGCATCTCCTTTGTATCAACAATGGGACGTATCTGCAAGAGATAGAACGTACCCGTCTTATCCCGTTCGCGGTTCATGGTAGCGGCAAACTCTATTTCTACGGGTCGGCGCATTTCCTGCTGGCCGTATTTCAATATCAACTGAAGGATATGCGCCAGAGGGAATACGTCGTGTTGCAGGATATTGGCGAAAGTAATAACCTTACGTCCGCCCGGATACAAACCGTCACGGATTATCTGGTCGTACGGGTCGTAAGTGGAAGCAATATACTTCAGCGAACCGTCCTTTTCCGCTTCCTTTACGTGTAGCTTCAGTAAGTTGAAACCGTCGTCTATGGAAAAGTCATGCCCTGCATTGCGTAAGTCGAGAGCATAGAAGCGGGTCTGCGTTTCCTTCAAGGCTATCTCCATTTCGCTGGTTTGCAGTATCTGGTGAGGATGGTAAGGAGAGAAACGCAGCGTCATTCCGCCGTCCACGATGTATTTCCCCAAACCGAGGGCAAGATTCACAGTACCTTCTTCCGGCTTTTCATCACCGATGGGATAATAGTTCAGCGAGCGCGCCACGCCCGACATGGAAGGATAGTAACGGTCGCCGTACTGATTGCCTACAACTTCCTGCAGAATAACCGCCATCTTCTCCTGATCAATAACGTTGCTGGTGGCTTGCATATACGCTTTGCTGTCGCGGAAGTAAACCGAAGCATATACCCCTTTGATGGCGTCGGACAACATGCGGAGCATTTCATACTTATCATCCAGATAAGGAACCATGTACGTATTGTATATTCCGGCAAAGGGCTGGTAATGCGAATCTTCCAACAAAGAAGACGAGCGGATGGCAAGAGGTGACTTCACCACGTCGAAGAAAGTGAAGAAGTCCTCCACCAGACGGTCGGGTAACTTGGCTTTCAGGAAACAACGCAGGATAACACTGTCCTCGGCATCGGAAAGCGCCACCTGATACAGGTTGTTTGTCTCCATAAACTCGTCGAACACGTCGGTACACAGTACCACGGTTTTAGGAATAGCGACGCGGGCATTGTCGAATTCCTCAAACTCGGGATAATGCTTCACCATATTATCTATAAAAGCAAGTCCGCGTCCTTTGCCTCCCAACGAACCGTCGCCGATGCGGGCGAAGTTGGAGTAACGGTCGAAACGCTCGCGCCTGAATACTGCCACCACGCCCTGGTTCTTCATCTTGCGGTATTTGACGATAGCCTCGAAAATGATTCTCCGGTGGGCGTCCACATCTTGCAGGCTGCTCCAGGTGATGGGCTTAAGGAACTCTGCTATGGGGAACATGGCGCGTGAGTAGAGCCAGCGGCTGATGTGGTTGCGGCTGATGTGATAGAGGAACGACTCCGCCGGTACGGCGAAGAGGATGTTTTGCAGTTCTTTCAGGTTCTTTACGCGGGCAATCTCTTCCAGCGTGTCGGGATTGCGGAAGATGAAATCGCCGAAACCGAAGTTGTCCGATACGATGCGCCGCAAGTCTACGTCCATCTTCTTGGAGTTCTTGTCAATAAAGGCGGCGGCGTACTTGGAAGAGTACAGAACGTTTTCCGATTCGGATGATTGTATAATGAGCGGCATGAACGGTTCTTCCTTGCGGATAACGGAACAGAGTTTGATTCCGGCGATTCTGTCGTTCTCCCCGCCTTCCACGTGTGGAAAGGAAACGTCGGTGATTACTCCCAGAATGTTGTTCCTGTATTTCTCGTAGATGCCGATAGCTTCTTCGTAAGTGCGCGCCAGTACAATCTTGGGACGCCCTCTCATGCGCAACGTGCGTTGGTGGGCATTCAGGGCCTCGGTACTGAATTCCTGGCTCTGCTTCAACACGAACTTATAGAGATTGGGCAGTACGGACGAGTAGAAACGGATACTGTCTTCCACCAATAAAATAACCTGTACGCCTACTTCGTTCACATCGTGCTCCAGATTCATCTTATCTTCTATCAGCTTGATGATGGACAACAACAAGTCCGTGTTTCCCAACCAGCAAAAAACATATTCGAAAGCGCTCAGGTCTTCGTTGGCAATCCGGTTGGTAATGCCGTGGCTGAACGGGGTCAATATCACTACCGGTATGTTTTCGTACAAGTCCTTGATATGCCTTGCTACATCGAAACCTTCATTGTCTCCCGTTCCGGGCATACAGATAATAAGGTCGAACGGTACGGTAGAGAGTTGCGCCAACGCCTCCTCGAATGTAGATACCTGGGTGAAGCGGGGCGGGTAACGCAAGGAGAGGGATGTATATTCGTTGAACATCTTTTCGTCAATGCGCCCGTCGTCCTCCAACATGAAGGCATCGTAAGGATTGGCTATCAGAAGAATGTTGAAAATACGTCGCGTCATCAGATTGGCGAACTGTGTATCTTTGAAATAAAGCTGGTTTAATTTAAGCTTGCTAAGCATAGACTCTTCTTTTATTATTTGGGGATTTGACTGACAAAATACGCTCTTTTTCCGGTGAAATGCAAGTAAAGCAGAGGTATTATATTATATTTGCTCGTATTATTGCATCCGGAAAAAAGAATAGTATGAAAAACAACTTAGTAACATTAAAGCGCCGGTTTATTTTGTTTGCATTTATTTCATGGCATACTTGTCTATTTGCCGGTTCTTTCCATCACCTTAATATCAGTGAGGGCTTGAGTAGCAGGCAGGTTTATCAGATTTGCAAGGACTCTGCCGGATTTATCTGGGCTTATACCCACATGGGGGTAGACCGTTATGACGGAAACGAAATAAGACACTATAAACTGGATGAGACGATTGAGTCGAGAAATCACATCCTGTCTTTTACCGTTATGAAGATAGATGTGAGCGGAAACCTTTGGATTGCTTTAAGAAATGGTAGAATCTACAAGTATGACAGCTTGAAGGATGCCTTTCACTTGCAGACGGATTTATCACAGTTCCTTTCTTCTACGATACTGAATGATATAGAGTTTGATGACGGTAAAGGTTTGTGGCTATGTACTTCAACGGGAGTGTATCATTGGAGTAGTGAAAGCAACAGCTTGTCTCCGGCGGGAGTGATAGGCGAATGGACCAGTTGCATTATAAAAAGCGGGAACGACGCCTTCTATGTCGGCACTAATACCGGGGTTTATAGACTGAATAGAATAAAGGCTACTCATCAGTTGCAGAAAGAGCAGGTCGCGCTTCCTGTGGAGGCACGTATAGAAAGCCTGTTCCTATACGGTCGGAAACTGTATATAGGAACCTTCTCGAATGGTGCATTTGTAGTTGAACTTCAAACCGGATATGTGAAATCCCTTAACGACTTTGTTCCCGATATACCCGTCCGTGCCTTTGCTCACGACAAAGGGCACGCTATCCTGGTAGGAGTAGACGGCGCCGGTATCTTTAAAATTGATGAAGCGGACGACAGGTTGTTAATTCACTATATCACCGATGAAGATGATGACAACAGTCTGACCGGTAATACGGTTTCCGATATCTGTGTGGACGAATATGGCGGAGTCTGGGTAAGTACCAATACGAATGGTGTAAGTTATATGGCCTTTGACGGCGCCGATGTACGATGGATAAAGCATGCACGGAATAATTCTTCTTCATTAAGTTCGAATCATGTGAATGTGATGATTCAGGACTCGGAAGGCGATTATTGGTATGGAACCAATGACGGAATCAGTCTTTACCAGGCGAAAACGAAACGGTGGACACATTTCCTTAACGGAAAGAGAACACCTTATTTATCTGTTGTACTGGCTCTTTGTGAAGATAATGAAGGATACGTTTGGGCAGGCGGCTATGGTATCGGCTTGCACCGTATTAATAAAAGGAACGGCGAGGTCAGGAAAATGCCGAACCGGGATAAACTTTCCGGTCGCGGCATATCCACTGACTATATCTATGCGATTCACGCCGAAGGCGATTGTCTGTGGTTCGGAGGCATCGAAGGCGATTTTGTCCGTTACAATAGAAGGAACGATGTATATACGTATTATCCGATTAATTGTATCGGCGATATAAAGTATGGTGATAAGAACACGCTATTGCTGGCAGCTTGTGACGGATTGGGCTATTTCGATAAGACTACCGGAGAAGTCAGGTGGCAGCAACAGTTCGGCGATGTAACCTTGAACTATCCGGTTCGTTGCTTGTTTCGTTCATCATCCGGTGATATCTGGCTGCTTACGGATGGAGAAGGGTTGATACGTTTTAATCCGCAAACTGAGAAGTCGCGCATCTATACGGTTGCCGACGGGCTTGCATCTAATTCCATCAACAGTATTGTTGAAGACAATAATGGCTATATCTGGTTTAATACGGAGAAGGAGTTGTATTGCCTGGACTTGATTGAAGATATTGTAATGGATGGGAACGACCTGTTGAACATAGGCTGGGGATATTATAATGCAAATGCCGCTTTAAGAACAAAGGATGGGCATTTGGCGTTTGGTACCGCTCAGGGGGTGCTTGTCTTTACACCGGCTTTTGACTTTTCGCGGAGTATGCCCGTCGAACTGATATTTACCGACTTTAAGTTGCCTTATGAATCGGTAATTGCGGGTATGCCCGGTTCTCCGTTAAAAGCAGGTATTAATGAAACGCAGCATCTCAAGCTGGAACATGATCAGAATTCTTTTTCTATTTCCTTTTCGGCCATAAACTTTGTTTCTCCTCATAAGGTCAGGTATGAATACCGGCTGAAGGATCACGAACAGCAGTGGCACCGGGTAGATGCTGTTCGCAGTGTCGATTATATGGACCTCTCTCCCGGAAGATATACTTTTGAGTTGAGGGCTTTTGATAAATATACCCAGTTGCAAGTAGGAGAGCGGGCGGTTGATATACATATTGCCCGTTCGTCATGGGCGTCGTGGTGGGCTATATCTATTTATTTGCTGTTCCTGTTCGTGTTAGCTTACTTGTTTATTCAGTTCATGAAGCAGAGAATGCGCGAGAATAAAATCAATGAGAAGATACAGTCGTTCATCGGTATTGCCCATGACTTGCGTACTCCGGTTACTTTGATAAAACTTCCGTTGAGTGAACTTGAGATGCAGGCGGATCTGCCTGAAGAGAGCAGGAAGAAGTTGGATGTTGCCGTGAAGAATGCAGAAAAGCTGTTCACGATGATTACCCAATTGCTGGATTTGCAAAAAACCGAAGCGCGTTCGGAATATCTGGAAGTTATGTTCTATAATATACAGTCTTACCTGGAAGATAAGTTGTCGGCTTTCCACATGGCGGCTATGCGGAAAGATATAGAACTGTACCTGGAGGTTGAACCCGGTATGCCGGAGGTATGGCTGGATAAAGACAAGATGGATCATATTATGGATAACCTGCTTTCAAATGCGCTGAAGTACACAGAAAAAGGAAGTATCGGTGTGATAGTGGGGCAAAGCAAAAGCAAGTGGTCGATTACAGTGAAAGATACAGGCATTGGAATTCCGGAGGAAGAGCAGAAGAATATCTTTAATGAATATTACCGCGCCAAGAATGTGATGAACTTACAGGAGCAGGGCATAGGAATGGGGCTGATGATTACTTGCAGAATCATAAAGCAGCATCACGGAAGGATAGAGTTTAGGAGTAAGGAGAATGAGGGAAGTGCGTTTACCATTACATTCCCGAAGAAATTGAAGTCGGGAATGGTGATTGCCGTGAACGAAGAACTACAGGAAACAATGAAGGTTTCATCATCCCGGATAGAAAAAGAACAGACGGGCAAGAATACTCTGCTGTTGGCGGAAGACGATAAGGATATGCGTGACTATCTTGTGGATAGCCTATCTTCAGAATACAAGGTGGTCAGTGTTCCTGATGGAGGAAAGGCTTTAGAGATGGCAAAGGAGATGAATCCGGATATCATCATTTCGGATATTATGATGCCGGTTATTCAGGGAGATGAATTGTGCCGGATATTGAAGTCTTCTGTTGAGACCAGCCATATACCGGTAGTACTGTTGACCGCTCTCAGCGAAAGGGAGAATATTATTTTAGGATTGGAAGCCGGTGCGAATGATTATGTAATCAAGCCTTTCGATTTGTCGGTGCTGAAGGTAAGGCTCCGCAATATACTTCAGAGCAGACAGCACTTGCGTGAAAAGCTCTTGTCTATTAATATATCTAATGCAGCACCCATAGACGATGTGGATTACGGCAGCCACCTGGATAAAGAATTCTTAGACGCTGCATTAGAGATTATCAATGATAACATGAGTAACCAGCATTTCTCAATCAGCGACTTCTGTAACTTGATGGGAATGAGCCGTACTTCTACTTACAATAAGATAAAAACTTTAACAGGATTGCCGCCAAACGACCTCATTCGTTTCGTTCGTTTGAATAAGGCGAAAGAGATTTTAGCGTTACGTAACCACGGAGTCGGAGAGGTGGCTACAATGGTTGGATTTGCTGATGCGAAGTATTTCAGTACTTGCTTTAAAAGGCAGTTTGGAGTGAGGCCAAGTAATTTGTAGAGCAAAAAAACAGATTTTAAACCAAATAAGATAGAAAACAAACCTTTAGGATAGGAAACAAACCTTTTTTGTTAGATAATGAACCCCTGTTTCCTTGATTCTGCGTAATATTGTAGTCAATAGTAAACTAAAAAAAATGCAGAAGAGAAGATGGAAACTTATTTAGGTTTAGACTTAGGGGGAACGAAATTACTGATTGGCGAGATTGATAGTCACGGTAATATATTGAAGTACAAAAAATATGACTCCGGCTACTTTAATCAACAGGCGGCGCTGGACATTATTAAGTCGTCTCTGGACGATTACATTGAAACCGTAGGCTGGTATGACAAGAAGCCTTTAGCAATGGGGGTAGGCTTGATAGGACGGGTAGATCCTAATCAAGGTATTTGGTTGCAGATAGACCCCAGCAGGACGCATCCTGTTGCATTGGCCAAAGAACTATCAGATATATATGGTATGCCTTGTCATATAGATAATGATGTGAAAAGCGCTACCCGGGCGGAGCGTGTCTGGGGTTTCGGACAAATATCCAAGAACTTCATATACTTGAATATCGGTACGGGTATTGCAATCGGTACGGTGGTGCATGGACGTCAGATACGTGGCAGCCATTTCAACGCCGGCGAAGTAGGGCACGTACGGGTAGGGGTAAATGTAGGTATCAAATGTACATGTGGAAGAATCGATTGTGTAGAAGCCATAGCTTCGGGTACAGGTTTTGACCGTTGTGCCAGATTGCTGCGCGAACACTATGAAACAGACCTGCATATTCCCGCCGACCAAGGAGAAAGAATACCGGTTAGCGAGATTTTTGCATTGAGCCGGAAAGGCGATCCATTGTGTGTGAAGCTCGTGGAGAATGCTTCTGATGCGTTGGCTAACCTTATTATGAATCTGGTACGGGTAACGGATCCCGAGATAATAGTTTTGGGTGGCGGTGTTGTAGCCGACGGATACATTCACGCTAAGGTACTGGAGTTGCTGAACCCCGTCACAATGCGTTTTGTAAGCAATGGTGTTGTTATAACCAAGTTGAACCCTGAGTTCATCGGGCTTCTGGGCGCAGGAGCTGTGGCTATGAATATGTAGATGATCCCTTAATATATAATGTAGAGTTTATGAAGATAACGATAACGAATGACGAAAGAGCATTTGACTGTACTGCAGCATGGCGTATAATCGGAGAGATTTTGAGTAAGCCGGACTGTGTCATTGGACTTTCTACCGGGCGTACTACCGGAAACTTGCACCGCATTGTGGGAGAAATATATTCCCATTATCCCTTTGATGCTTCCAAAGTCACTTTTGTGGGATTGGATGAAGTGGTGAACGTACCGCGCGAGTATGTGGGAGCCTGTTATACCATGTTGAAGACGGAATTGATAGACACCTTATTAATAAAGGAAGAGAACTTCCTGATGTTACCTACCATTTCCGACAATTTCGATAGAGACTGTATCGCTTTTAAGGAAGAGATAGACAGGCGCGGAGGAATCGACCTGTTGATTCTGGGATTGGGCGAGAATGGACATCTGGGCTTTAACCAACCCCACTCACCTTGGGGGCATGAAGTCTGGATTACTGACATGAACCCGGAACTGGAGGAGCGTATCCGCAGAGAAACCCTAACTCCGGTGGAGAAAGAATTGAGAGGAGCAACCTTGGGGCTTAAGAGTATTATGAATGCCCGCAAGATTGTACTGGTAGCAAAAGGTTATAATAAAGCCGGTATTGTGAAGCAAATGCTTGAAAGCCCGGTGATTGCCGGTGTTCCCGCTTCCATCCTTCAGTTGCATCCCAATTGTGAATTCCTGCTGGACAGTGCTTCCGCCTCCGAACTATCTTAACCTGCAGTATGAATAATACAGGTTAGAAGCTGTTTTGAATTTATTCTTAAAACAATCTTATGATATAACTAATGATGACACAACAAGAAAAACAAATCAGTTACATGAGACCATTCCTTACCATGGTCTTCCTGTTCCTTATCGTTGGCTTTTTGACTACAGCCAATACCCAGTTTCAAGGCCCGCTGAAAGAAACATTCCTGCAGAAGGTGGGTGACCTGAAGAATACGTTTGCCACGTTGATTACCTTCTCCTGGTTCCTGGCATATCCTATATGTGGAGGAGTCGGTTCATCCTGGATTAACAGATACGGCTATAAAGGCACGTTGATTCGCGGACTTTGGATTATGATTATCGGTTTAGGCCTCTTTTTCGCTTCCTCTTATTTCACGGTGCAGTTCCCCGATGCCGATATGACGATAGGAGAGAATGTTATTCCTCTGGGATTCTTTATATTCCTGTTAGGCTCTTTTGTTGTAGGCGCTTCGGCCACTATTCTGCAAGTAGTTATCAATCCTTATCTGGCGGCTTCCAGTGTGAAAGGAACGCAGGCCATTCAACGTCTGGCTATTGGCGGTACGGCCAATTCGGTGGGAACCACGATTGCTCCTTACTTTGTGACGGGTGTAGTTTTCGGCGGTCTTGCTATGGAAGATATTCAAATCGGGCAGTTGATGCTACCTTTCTTCCTGTTGATGGTTACCATTGCCGTGATTGTCGTCCTGCTGATGAACCTGTCCCTGCCGGATATTCAGGGAACGCGGGCTGAAAAGGGCGAGAAGCTGGAAAAGAGTGTCTGGTCGTTCCGGCATCTCACGTTAGGCGTGTGCGCCATATTCTTCTATGTGGGAGTAGAGGTATGTATCGGGGCAAATATCAATTTGTATGCCATTGAGCAGAACTATGCCTCTCCGGCATTGATGGCTACTCTTTATTGGGGAGGTATGCTGATTGGCAGATTGGCGGGCAGTTCATTGAGTAAGGTTTCGCCTCGTACGCAGTTGACGGTAACTACCGTTTCGGCTACAGTGCTGACTTTGCTGGCTATTATCTTCAATAATCCTTGGTTGCTGACGGCGGTAGGATTGTTCCACTCTATCATGTGGGGTGCTATTTTCACATTATCCGTGGCCCACTTGGGTAAATACACTTCGGTAGCTTCCGGTGTGTTTATGATAGGTGTGGTGGGCGGCGCCATACTGCCTTTGTTGCAGGGAGTCCTGGCCGATATGTTGGAAGGTTGGAGAAGTTCCTGGTTTATTGTGATTTTTGGGGAGTTATTTATGTTGTATTACGCCTTGATGGGTTCACGTGTCCGTCAGAGGGCTGATTAACTATATATAATATGATGAGAAAAGTAAGATTAATGATTTTGACTGCATGGGCGGTATTGCTGTCGTGCAGTGGTGTGAAAGCGGGAGAGCTAAGCATGGCGGCTGCCCCGAAAGAGAAAGTGATAGTGGCGTATGTAACTTCCTGGAGTAGCATTATGCCCAATCCGCAGTACATGACACACATCAACTATGCCTTTGGGCATGTGACTGAAACGTTTGATGGAGTAGGGATTGACAACGAAGCCCGTCTCCGCTCGATTGTTGCCTTGAAAGCGCAGAACCCGAAGCTGAAGGTGATGCTTTCAATAGGCGGATGGGGAAGCGGTCGCTTCAGTGAAATGGCGGCTGACGATAAGCTCCGCCAGTCGTTTGCCAAAGATTGCCAAAGAGTGGTGAAGGAATTCAAACTCGACGGTATAGACATTGACTGGGAATACCCCACGAGCAAGGCAGCCAATATTTCGGCTTCACCGGACGATACGAAGAACTTCACGCTGTTGATGCGCGATATACGGAAAGCGATCGGAAAGAAGAAGCTGCTGACTCTTGCCACTGTGGCATCTGCCAAGTATATAGACTTCAAGGCTATCCTCGGCTATATTGATTTTGTTAATATCATGTCCTACGACATGGGGAATGCTCCCATACATCACGCCGGGCTTTATCCTTCGAAGAATACAGGTGATATGACAGCCCATACTGCTGTTGAGGCGCATCTCAAGGCCGGTGTTCCGGCTTCCAAACTGACTATGGGAGTACCTTTCTATGGACGCGGCGGTTCCAAGTATCCCAACTTCCGCGACTATCGCAAGGTGGGCGGAACTATCGAATTTGAAGAACGCTGGGACGACACGGCAAAGGTTCCTTATCTGGTAGATAAAGATGATGAGCTGGTATTTGGTTACGAGAATCCCCGCTCGCTGGCTATCAAGTGCCAATATATATTGGACAAAGGACTGCTTGGCGGTATGTACTGGGATTATGCGGGAGATAATACACAAAGTGATTTGCGCCGCACGATATACGAAAGCCTGCTTGTGAAGAAGAAAGGCGAAGCCGCTCCCTGTCAGGTATTGGTGCTGGCAGAGAGTGGTGGCGGGCATCGCGCTTTTACGGATGCCGGTTTGCAATGGCTCGCTAAAGAGAGCGGAGTACAGAACTTTGAGTTGACGGAGATTACTAATACCCAACCTGTTACGGAGGAGTATCTCAACCGCTTCCACCTGATTATTCAGCTTGATTTTCCTCCTTATACATGGGGAGATGAGGCGCAGGCTGCTTTCACCAAGTACATTGACGAGGGGCGTGGCGGCTGGATAGGTTTCCATCATGCTACTTTGTTGGGCGAGTTCGACGGCTATCCTATGTGGCAATGGTTCTCCGACTTCATGGGGGGTATTCGTTTCAAGAGTTACATTGCTCCTCTGGCGGATGGGGTAGTGGTTACTGAAGACACGGAGCATCCGGTTATGGCGGGAGTAAGTAACACGTTTGTGATTCCCGATGATGAATGGTACACGTACGATAAAAGCCCGCGCCGCAATGTGCATGTACTTGCGCACGTGGATGAGTACAGTTACAATCCGGCTTCGGATGTGAAGATGGGGGATCATCCGGTGGTATGGGTTAATGAAGGTAAGAAAGCCCGTAATGTGTACTTCCAGATAGGGCATAGCCCGAAGATGTTTGAAACGGAAGACTTCACGAAGATGTTACGCAATGCTATTGAGTGGACTTTGAAGAAGTGAGTGTGATGTTGTTTTTTAGGCGCGGATTACGCGGATGAATAATATCACGTAAGAAAAGAGTCCGTGTAATCCGCACCTGAAAAACACCTTTTGTCATAATGTCATTTTGTATTTTCTATATGCCTTAGAATGCGATATTTCCGCCCGAAGGCAGGATCGGTTGGAAATATCGAAGCGAAAATTAGTAAGTGTCAGACTGACAGGGAGATATCGAAATACGTACATTTATTCTGGAACAAAATATCTCCTGAAAAGTAGGCTTCTAAGGGAAAAACGTGAATAATAAGTCATTTACTTATAGGTAACAAGTCAATTACTTATAGGTAGCAAGCGATCTACTTATAGATAGTTA
>NZ_DBDF01000212.1 GCF_002293435.1 Bacteroides sp. UBA939
ATAAATTCAAAACAGCTTCTTACCACTTATACAATTTCTTTTTCTAACTTTGTAGAATAAAAACATGTGAGTATGATAGAACAAATCCTCATAGAAAACTATAAATCCATCCGCAACGCAAAGATTAAGTTGAATAGCCTGAACGTGCTGATAGGTTCCAACGGTGTTGGAAAGAGTAATTTCATCTCTTTCTTTGAGTTGGTGCAAGCTATGTTAAACCAACGTTTAGGTAATTACATTCTCAGCAAAGGAGGCATAGAACGTATATTATACCAAGGAAGGAAACAATCAGACTTTATCCAAAGCCTCATTGACTTTAATAATACCAACGCTTTCTTCTTTGAATTGAAACCAGCCGTTGGAGAAAAAGCCTTTATTGAATATTCGGGAGATTACTTCAACACCCAAAGAGAAAAGACCAAAGACTATGAAGGCCAATGGCACAAAACATGGTGGGACAAATCTGTGGAAGAATCAGAAATCCTTCATAGTTCCAAATGGCGTGCCGGATATTTACGTACATTCCTAAAAAGTTTCACCGTCTATCATTTCCATGATACCGGCATAAACTCTCCTATGAGGCAAGCATGTAAAGTTGGAGATAATGAGAGATTAAGGCACGATGCTTCCAACTTAGCCGCCTATCTGTATCGTTTGCAAGAGAGCGAGCCACAGACATTCAGGCTGATAGAGGGAGTGATACGTTCCATTGCTCCTTACTTCAAGGGTTTCAAATTGAGGCCTAACCCTTTGTATCCAAATCAAATAACCCTGGAATGGGAAGAAGTTGAATCGGACATGTATTTGGATGCCAACAGTTTCTCCGATGGCACACTTCGCTTTATTGCTTTAGCAACCTTACTTTTACAACCGGAACTTCCTGAAACCGTCATCATAGATGAACCGGAATTAGGACTACATCCTACTGCCATCAACAAATTAGCAGCATTAGTAAGGAAAGCTTCTCTAAAAAAACAAGTCATTCTGGCAACTCAGTCGGTGAATCTTGTTAACTGTTTTGAACCACAAGACATTATCGTAGTAGATAAGAAAAACAAACAAACCGTATTCAACAGACTTAATACAGAAGATTTGGCAGCATGGATTGATGAGTACAGCATCGGTGATATATGGGAGAAAAATGTGATAGGAGGTCAGCCATGAAAAGACTGTATATCATCGTCGAAGGACCGACTGAACAAGAATTTGTACGAACACTCATCGCCCCTTATTTACGAGAGTATGGGATTTTCGAGGTAACTCCCATCCTGATACGCACAAGTAAAACGGGACGAGGTGGTTTTTCAAACTACCAATATTTGAAAAATGATGTGGAACGGTTGTTGAAATCAGAAAAAACAGATTTCGTAGTGTCTATGTTTGTTGATTTCTTCCGTTGTCCGGAAGTTCCTAATAAAGAAAGGTGGAGTGTAAAAAACAGTCATGTAGAGCAAGTAGAAGAAATGGAGCAGTGTATAAAAGATGATATTGAAGACGCACGCTTCATTCCCTACATACAGTTACATGAATTCGAAGCCTTACTTTTTGCTTCAAACAAGGGTTTCTACTCGTTCTTTGATGAAAAACAGAAAGAGAAAACTCAACAAATTATTAACTCTTACGAAAATCCGGAAGATATTAATACAGCTCCAAATGGTGCACCTTCCAAACGAATCTTAGCTATCAAAGAAGATTATGATAAAGTATTGGAAGGCAACTTGATTGCATTGGAAATCGGTTTTGCTAAAATTATAGAGAAATGTCCCCGATTTAGAGCATGGATAGAAAAACTCATTGAATCATGTAAAGAGTAATAAAACTGAAAAAAATCTGGTTAAAATCATATCAACTACTCCAAAAACAACCATTTTCACCTTACGATAGAAATAATAGTAATATATGAACAACCCACTCAACCCCACTCACCACCGCCATGTGGAACTACCGTTCAAGAAACGCGTAGAAAACTTTTGGCAATGGTTCACCACCCATGAACCGGAACTTTCGCGCATGATGGAAAAGCGCAACGAATATGACGCCGACCGCATCGTTGAATTTGTTTCTGAAGGAACAAATATACTGTCTGACGATGTTCATTTTAACTTGGGAGGAAATTATGAATTCACCTTCTCGGTAGAAGGACAGATAGATTTATTTTACCTCTATCCCTATCTCATTTCCCGCATCCCCGAACAGTTTAAAGATAAATGGAACTTTTTCCCCTTCAACCAGGGAACAGATTCTTCATTCTCGTTCAGAATGTATGAGACACAAATAGATATGGCAGATGTGCGTATTGCAGTCGCTTATCAGGAAGAGCAAAACAACTTCACCATCTCATTTTACGAGAAAAACTTGTGTTCATTGCCCGAAGCACAGAGCTACAACGCCTATTATATCATGATGGAAATCATGTTAGGCGAAGGACTTTCTTACCAATACATTGCCGACGTGAAACGTGCCGATAGTTTGACGAAAGAGATGATAACTCTTCCTGAACTCCGCAAACACATTGAGGAAACTTTAAAAGCATATAACAAGGAAGTGTTTGATAATCCGCAACAAGTTTATACCGGCTATAGCTTCGAACCTCAAGATAATGAGGAACTGCGATACGACGTTATCGCAGGAAGTACCTGCTTTGAACCTTTAGTAGCTCAATATTATCAGAATTCGACTGAATTGATCGACCATATCAATCAGTTTGGCGCCCAAGCCGTTTTCCTTGCTTTTCCATTTGACTACAGCCAGGAGGGAGAGAAGAAAAAAATACTTGATTTTCGCTACGAATTGGAAGAACGCCTTGAATTGGAAATCATGAAACCGGAAGGCTTGGGACTCTTGTTAGGAGGAGCTATCGGTCAAGGAAGTTGCTACATCGACCTTCTGCTATTTGATAAACCTGCATTTATGGACAAAATCAGTTCTTTCCTGCAAGATTATCCTCAATATAAATTCTATCTTTCCGATTTCCGCCAACATTGTGATTTGATTATGCTATCCCAAACTGCTCAATAAATGATTAGAGAATCCCCCACAGCGATATTCTATGGGGGATTCTTTATGACATTGCTGTTCGAATAGACAGAACTTACATGTTCAGATAAAACTCCCGAGTCAGCGCAATGTATTCCGGAGTATATTGGTGATGGGTTTCTTCAATACATAATATGTCGTTTATACATTCGTTTTCCTGAAGACTGAATGACAAGAGTACCCGCCGGCATGGTTTACCGGGTTTCGTAAAAACACGAAGGCTACGTGAAGGGAATAATTTATATTTCCAGGCAGTATCAATCACAAGTTTCTCTACTTCCGCCGGAATTATAACACATACACTCCCCTGTTCCTGAAGCATCTTTGCAGAATGACGAAAAAGAAGTTCGTAATTCAATTCGCATGTGTGTCGTGCCATATTTCGTTGTTTATCCGGACAGTTTAAAGCATCAACAAAATACGGAGGATTAGAAATTATCAAATCATACTTACTTTCAGGATGAAACAAACGGAAATCCGCACAAACAACTTTGACTCTGTCAGACCATGGAGAACGGGCGATATTCTCTTCTGCCTGCGATGCGGCAACTTCATCTATTTCCAAAGCTGTAATCTGCGCCTGCATATTTCGTTGTGCTAACAGTAAAGCTATCAATCCTGTACCAGTTCCGACATCAAGGATTTGTTGTACCTTGTCCACCGAAGCCCAGGCTCCTAAAAGTACACCATCGGTACCGACTTTCATGGCGCATTTATCGTGCCATACAGTAAATTGTTTAAACTGGAAATAGGGATTCGACATGGCTTATGCTTATTTATCGAGAACAAAAATAGATAATCCCGGGAATATTGCGACAAATTTGGCACTGTTTTTGTTTTTTATGCAAAAGGCGCTTTATAATATTGAAGAATAGCGTAACTTTGCAAACGCTTTATAGGCTCTGTCAGTATGACATAAACTTAAAAAGAACGAAATGAAGAAAAGACTTTACCTAAAAGATACGGAGGAAAGAGAAGAAAATGCTTTCTCGGTAATTGCTGATTTTGAAGGGAATGAGGAACAGTTGATGGATGTAAAAGTAGATGAGATACTTCCGATATTACCTCTGCGGAATATGGTTTTATTTCCGGGTGTATTTATGCCTGTATCCGTCGGAAGAAAGCCTTCCTTGAAATTGGTACGTGAAGCAGAGAAGAAAAATGCCTATATCGGAGTGGTATGTCAAAAAGTGGCAGAAACAGAAATGCCTCAATTGGAAGATTTGCATACCATCGGTACGGTAGGTAAGATTATCCGTATCCTGGAGATGCCGGATCAAACGACTACAATCATTCTGCAAGGTGTCAAACGTATGGAGTTGAAAGACATGGTTGACACGGTTCCCTATCTGAAAGGACATGTAACGACATTAGAAGAAGACATCCCCGGAAAAAGTGATAAAGAATTTCATGCATTGGTAGAAGCTTGTAAGGACTTGACGATTCGTTATATTAAGTCGTCCGACACGCTCCCGCAAGATTCGGCTTTTGCCATTAAAAACATTACTAATCAGATGTTTTTAGTGAACTTCATCTGTACTAATCTTCCTTTGAAAAAAGACGAGAAGATAGAATTACTGCATATTGACTCACTGCGCGCCCGTACATACCGTTTGCTGGAAATCTTAAACCGGGAAGTTCAACTTGCCGAAATTAAGGAGGCTATCCAGATGCGCGCACGGGAGGATATTGATCAACAGCAACGCGAATACTTCCTGCAACAGCAGATTAAAACCATCCAGGATGAACTGGGTGGCGGTGGTCAAGAGCAGGAAATAGAGGAAATGCGCCGTAAAGCGGAGACTACAAAGTGGAATGCGGAGGTGAAGGAAACTTTCCTGAAAGAAGTAGATAAACTGGAACGTACACACCCTCAATCTCCCGATTATAGCGTACAACTTAATTATTTGCAGACAATGCTCAGCTTACCGTGGGGCAAATACACCACGGATAATCTGAATCTGATAAATGCGGAAAAGACTTTGAATAAGGATCATTATGGTTTGGAAAAAGTGAAAGAACGCATTCTGGAACACTTGGCAGTATTAAAATTAAAAGGTGACATGAAATCGCCTATCATTTGCCTATACGGCCCTCCGGGAGTTGGTAAAACCTCTTTGGGGCGTTCTATTGCCGCTGCATTGAAACGTAAATATATCCGTATGTCATTGGGTGGCGTACACGATGAAGCAGAAATACGCGGACACCGCAAAACGTATATCGGAGCAATGCCGGGACGTATTATAAAAAGCCTGATTAAGGCCGGTTCATCCAATCCGGTGTTTATTCTTGATGAAATAGATAAGGTTAGTTCCGACCGTCAGGGAGATCCATCTTCAGCTCTGCTCGAGGTACTTGATCCGGAACAGAACATGGCCTTCCACGATAATTTTCTGGATGTAGATTACGATCTGTCGAAAGTCATGTTTATTGCTACCGCAAATAATCTGAATACAATTCCCGGGCCACTGCTTGATCGTATGGAATTGATTGAAGTAAGCGGTTACATCACTGAAGAGAAGGTAGAGATAGCCCGTCGTCACTTGGTTCCTAAAGAACTTGAGGCAAACGGTATGAAGAAAAATGATATCAAAATACCGAAAAATACATTAGAGGCAATCATCGAGTCATATACCCGGGAGAGCGGAGTACGTGAATTGGAAAAGAAAATCGGCAAGATACTTCGCAAGTCTGCACGTCAGTATGCTACGGACGGTTATTTTGCAAAAAAGGAAATCAAGCCGGAAGATTTGTATGAATTCCTCGGTGTGCCGGAATACAGCCGTGACAAGTATCAGGGTAATGAATACGCAGGTGTGGTAACCGGTTTGGCGTGGACTGCCGTAGGCGGAGAGATTTTGTTTGTCGAAACGAGTTTGAGCCGCGGCAAAGGCGGACGCCTTACACTGACCGGAAACTTGGGTGATGTGATGAAAGAGTCTGCAATGTTGGCATTGGAATATATCAAGTCGCACGCCTCTCTATTAAATCTGGATGAAGAAATATTTGATAATTGGAATATCCACGTACACGTGCCGGAAGGCGCTATCCCCAAGGATGGACCGTCGGCCGGTATCACGATGGCTACTTCCCTTGCCTCCGCTCTTACGCAACGGAAAGTAAAAGCCAACCTGGCAATGACAGGTGAGATTACACTTCGCGGAAAAGTACTTCCCGTAGGTGGAATCAAAGAAAAAATCCTGGCTGCCAAACGTGCCGGTATCAAAGATATTATTCTGAGTGAGGAAAACCATAAGAATATAGACGAAATACAGGAAATCTACCTCAAAGGATTGACTTTCCATTATGTGAAAGATGTAAAAGAGGTGTTTGCCATTGCGCTGACCAATGAAAAGGTGGCCGATGCCATTGACTTGTCTGCAAAGAAAGAGAAAACAGAAAAAAAAGGAGAATGACGTTCGACCTACAATATACTGACGGTAAAAGTAATGCGCGTGCAGGACTGATTACCACTGATCACGGACAGATAGAAACACCTATCTTTATGCCGGTAGGTACAGTGGGAACAGTGAAAGGTGTGCATGTAACCGAACTGAAAGAAGATATTAAGGCGCAGATTATTTTGGGAAATACCTATCATTTATATCTGCGTCCGGGATTGGATGTACTGGAAAAAGCCGGCGGATTGCATAAGTTCAACGGCTTTGACCGCCCGATGCTGACAGATAGCGGCGGATTTCAGGTGTTTTCATTATCAGGGATTCGTAAACTGCGCGAAGAAGGTGCAGAATTTCGTTCACACATCGACGGTAGCAAACATATTTTTACTCCTGAAAAGGTAATGGATATCGAACGCACAATTGGTGCGGATATCATGATGGCGTTTGATGAATGTCCTCCGGGCGATTCGGATTACGACTATGCCAAAAAGTCATTAGGACTGACACATCGTTGGCTGGATCGTTGCATCCGGCGTTTCAACGAGACGGAACCGAAATATGGTTACCACCAATCTCTCTTCCCTATCGTTCAAGGATGTGTATATCCGGATCTTCGCAAGCAATCGGCAGAGTTTATTGCCTCGAAAGAAGCCGATGGCAATGCTATTGGTGGTTTGGCAGTGGGCGAACCGGTAGAAAAGATGTATGAGATGATTGAACTGGTAAACGAAATCCTGCCGAAAAACAAGCCCCGTTACCTAATGGGTGTAGGCACGCCGGTGAATATTCTGGAAGGTATAGAGCGCGGTGTGGACATGTTCGACTGTGTAATGCCGACCCGCAACGGACGTAACGGCATGTTGTTTACCAAAGACGGCATTATCAATATGCGGAACAAGAAGTGGGAAACAGACTTTTCTCCCATTGAAGCGGATGGCGCTTCATACGTAGACACCTTATATAGTAAGGCCTATTTGCGTCACCTGTTCCATGCACAGGAATTACTGGCTATGCAGATTGCTTCTGTCCATAATTTAGCATTCTATCTATGGTTAGCAGGTGAAGCCCGTAAACATATTATTGCCGGTGATTTTTCTATTTGGAAACCAATGATGGTGAAACGTGTATCAACAAGGCTATGAAGAAATTTGACTGGAACATAAAAGGTATAAAGCTGCCGGAAGACAAGAAATGGCTAAAGCGGCTTGATTGGTACATCATAAAGAAGTTCCTGGGGACATACGTCTTTGCTATTGCATTAATCATATCCATCGCAGTAGTATTCGACTTTAATGAAAAAATGGATAAATTCATGTCAAATGAAGCGCCGTGGAGAGCCATTGTCTTTGACTACTACTTGAATTTTATTCCTTATTTCGCCAATTTGTTCAGTCCCCTGTTTGTATTCATCGCTGTTATTTTCTTTACATCCAAGTTGGCGGAAAACTCCGAGATTATTGCCATGTTTTCCACCGGAATGAGTTTCAAGCGTATGCTTCGCCCCTACATGGTATCGGCAGCTATCATTGCGTTAGTAACTTTTTGTTTAGGTTCTTATGTCATACCGAAAGGGAGCGTAACCCGTATAGACTTTGAAGATAAATATTATAAACCCCGTAAAACGAATACGGCACGAAATATTCAGTTGGAAGTGGACTCCGGCGTTATTGCCTATATTGAACGTTTTGAAGATTATTCTAAAACGGGATATCGTTTTTCATTAGATAAGTTTAATGACAAGCAGTTAGTATCCCATCTTACGGCACGTTCCATAACCTACGATACCACGTCTGTTCATAAATGGATAATCAAAGATTATATGATACGTGAAATGGACGGAATGAAAGAATCTATTATAAAAGGCGATCGTATCGACAGCACCCTTCTCATGGAACCGGCTGATTTTCTTATCATGCAAGGTCAGCAGGAAATGATGACCAGCCCTCAATTAAACGAATATATCGTACGCCAAAGACAACGTGGTTTTGCTAATATCAAAGAATTTGAGATTGAATATCACAAACGCATTGCCATGTCATTTGCATCGTTTATTCTTACGCTGATAGGTGTTTCGCTCTCTTCGAGAAAGACAAAAGGCGGAATGGGATTGCATTTAGGCATAGGTTTGGGACTCAGTTTCTCGTATATTCTGTTTCAAACCATTGCTTCCACTTTTGCTATAAACGGCAATGTTCCTCCGGTAGTTGCAGTCTGGATTCCCAACATACTCTATACATTTATTGCATTCTATCTATACCGGAAGGCGCCGAAATAATAAGGTCACTCCAATTTCCGGTACATGTTTTTTTGTCTTGAACCATAAATTACTCCAGCATTGCGATAATGATTGATTAACTACCTACTAGTAGTTGGGTAACTACTTAGTAGTAGTTAGTCAATTACTACGTAGTAGTTGACTAACTACTTACTGGTAGTTCACACACTACTACGTAGTAAGTTCAAATAATATCAGAGTCAGCCCGAAAAAGGCCACTAACAGCAATTATTTTTACTTAATCCTAATAGGGTAATTGCCTACAGAACAACAAGAAGCCCCTCCCGTTCTGTGTCACCACAAGATACGGGAGGGGCTTTTTTGTTGTATTAATTTCCTCTTCAAGTCTCACTTTCGTCTTACAAATTCTCCAAATTTCCTACGCAGCGCATGCAACGAAAATTTAGTTCAAGTAAGTAGAAAGTTCTGCAGCAGAGATGTTTTTGGCAATAATTACACCATTATCATCCAGTAAATAGTTAGTAAATCCCCGGCCTAAACGATACTTCTTAAAGATGCCGGACGACTCGCCTTTAGTTTCCACGAAACAAATGGGCGTAACTATTTGGTCCTTACGAATAGTTTCCGTGAAAATCGATTGATATTCATCGAATGATACGGAAACCATTTCCACATTGTTGTTTTGAGAAGTTGAACGAAGCGCATTACTTAAACTTGCGTTTTGCACCCGGGACTGCGCATCATAACTTGCCCAGAAACTAAGCAACACATACTTTCCTTTCATACCGGAAAGTGTCTGAACAGGTTGCTCAGCCGACATAGTTGCGATCTTAAAATCAGGGGCTATGTCACCCACACTCAAACCACCGGTTGGTTTGTCTTTTTCTACGAAAGAAATCAAGGAACTAATTAGTAATACAACAAAAAGCCATTTTACATTTTTCATGTAATGTTGTTTTGGTTAAAACTATCCGGGACTGTCCTTTTGACAGTGACCTCTTCCCGGAACATTGTCTATAAGACCTTGCAGTAGAGAGGAATTTACTGATATTCAAAGCCTTTAACTCAGAAATCTGCTACAAAGGTAAGCTATTCTTGACTTAAAATCCAAATAAACAAATAACTTTCTTATTTTTTTAGCTTATATTTTTATGTTATTTAGCATAAATAGCAAGGATTTTCCCTACTTTTGCAGCTGATTATTATTTAATTGAAAACAACTTATGCAACCTTTGAGTACAGAACTTATACTCATCCGCATCACGGGTGAAGATCGTCCCGGGCTAACTGCATCAGTCACGGAAATATTAGCAAAATACGATGCTACTATTCTGGACATTGGGCAAGCTGATATTCATAATACCTTATCATTAGGTATTTTGTGTAAAACGGAAGAGCAGTATTCCGGATTCATCATGAAAGAACTGCTTTTTAACGCTTCTTCCTTGGGAGTGACCATCCGCTTCTACCCTGTTACGGTTAAAGAATATGAGGACTGGGTGAACATGCAGGGTAAAAACCGCTACATCCTTACTCTATTGGGACGTAAGTTATCCGCCCGTCAGATTTCTGCCGTAACTCACATTCTTGCCGAGCAAGGAATGAATATTGACGCCATTAAGCGTCTGACCGGGCGTATTCCTCTGGACGAATGTGATATACGCACAAGAGCTTGTATTGAACTATCGGTTCGTGGTACTCCGAAGGATCGTATCAACATGCAGGAGCAACTCATGAAACTGGCAAGTGAACTGGAAATGGATTTTTCTTTCCAGCTTGATAACATGTACCGCCGTATGCGTCGCCTGATATGTTTCGATATGGACTCCACTTTGATTGAAACGGAAGTGATTGATGAACTGGCCATACGTGCCAATGTAGGCAATGAGGTGAAAGCCATTACTGAAAAAGCCATGCGCGGGGAGATTGACTTTACAGAAAGTTTCCGTGAACGCGTGGCTTTGTTGAAGGGACTCGACGAATCGGTTCTGCAGGAAATAGCGGAAAAATTGCCGATTACCGAAGGTGTGGATCGCCTGATGTACGTATTGAAAAAGTATGGTTATAAGATAGCTATCCTCTCCGGTGGTTTTACTTACTTCGGGCAATACCTGCAAAATAAATATGGTATAGACTATGTATATGCCAATGAGTTAGAGATTATAGATGGCAAACTGACCGGAAACTACTTGGGTGATGTGGTCGACGGCAAGCGTAAGGCCGAGTTATTGCGCCTCATTGCACAAGTCGAGAAAGTTGATATCGCCCAAACTATCGCTGTAGGAGACGGAGCAAATGACCTTCCGATGTTAGGTATAGCCGGATTGGGCATTGCTTTCCATGCCAAACCAAAGGTAGTGGCTAATGCCAAGCAATCCATCAACACTATCGGTTTGGACGGAGTACTTTACTTTTTAGGTTTTAAAGACTCATACATTGATTTACCTAAGTAAATCTGCATTATTCATAACCGTAGTAGTTAGAGTAGTTAAAGAAGTTATCAGCCAACATGGCTTAGTAGTTAAAGCCAATACTCCGTGAGACATAAGCAAGAGTATCAGCTTTAACTACTTAACTACTAACGAAGTGATAACTCCTTTATCTCCCAAAGTATGAATAATGCAGGCTAAATTGATTTGATAAGACATTTATTTTTTATCTTTGCGGTTAAATTAAAAAAAAGAAACATGAAGTTCTCCGAACTAAAACTGAACACCCAAGTGCTCGAAGCACTGGACGCCATGCGTTTTGATGAATGTACTCCTATACAGGAACAATCCATTCCCGTTATACTCGAAGGTAAGGATTTGATTGCCGTGGCACAAACCGGAACCGGAAAAACCGCTGCTTATTTATTGCCGGTACTGAACAAACTGTCAGAGGGTGAACATCCCGAAGAAGCAATCAATTGTATTGTTATGGCGCCTACACGGGAGTTAGCGCAGCAGATTGACCAACAAATGGAAGGCTTCTCCTATTTTGTGCCAGTCAGCAGTGTTGCCGTTTACGGAGGTAACGATGGAATACTTTTCGAGCAACAGAAGAGAGGTCTGACATTGGGTGCTGATGTAGTGATAGCCACTCCCGGACGTCTGATAGCCCATCTCAGTTTAGGATACGTAGACCTTTCGCGTGTTTCTTACTTCATTCTGGACGAAGCCGACCGCATGCTCGATATGGGATTTTACGACGATATTATGCAGATCGCGAAATTCCTGCCTAAAGAACGGCAGACAATCATGTTCTCGGCTACCATGCCTTCTAAAATACAACAACTTGCAAAGACAATTTTAAATAATCCCGTTGAAGTAAAGCTCGCAGTCTCCCGTCCTGCCGACAAAATAATACAAACCGCTTACGTCTGTTATGAAAATCAGAAGTTAGGTATTATCCGTAGCCTTTTTGCAGAGCAAGCACCGGAACGTGTTCTTATCTTCGCTTCTTCAAAAATAAAGGTAAAAGAAGTAACTAAAGCACTGAAAATAATGAAGCTGAATGTCGGTGAAATGCATTCGGATTTAGAGCAGGTACAGCGCGAAGAAGTCATGTATGAGTTCAAAGCAGGCCGTATTAATATACTTGTAGCCACCGATATCGTATCCCGAGGCATTGATATTGATGATATACGTCTGGTTATTAACTTTGATGTTCCGCATGATAGTGAAGATTATGTGCACCGCATCGGACGCACGGCACGCGCCAATCATGATGGAGTTGCCATAACCTTTGTCAGTGAGAAAGAGCAGACAAAGTTCAAGCATATTGAGAAGTTTCTGGAAAAGGACATCTATAAAATAGCTGTTCCCAAAGAACTTGGCGAAGCTCCCGAATATAAGCCACGGAGTAATGAAAACAGAGGCAGGCAGAATTTCCGGCAGAATAGTGTTAAAAAGCATACCGGAAAAAATCACCAACAGAAGAATGCTTCGGGGAAATCTAAGCAGGAAAGACGGTGATTAGCGTATAGTGATTAGTGATTAGTGATTAGTGATTAACGTTAAGTAGCTGTTCATAATTAGTTTATACTATCATTTTTTAGACGCGGATGACGCGGATAACGCGGATCTCTTTTTATCTTCCGG
>NZ_DBDF01000016.1 GCF_002293435.1 Bacteroides sp. UBA939
ACATAGAACTGGACACCCTAATAGCTAAGCCCATAACCGAATGGGAACAAAGGCGCATCCTGCATATACCGATATGTTCTTCCGGTCATATTGTAATCTTCAAAGTCGGGAAGTTGGGACACATTGCGATAGAATGTCACCGGTAATCTGCCTGCCGGATTATAGTCACCAAACAGTACTTCGGCAACAGCCGTGCCCCCTTGCTGACCGGGATACCATGCCTGAAGGATGGCTTCGCAATTCCGGGTTTCAGGTTCCAGCCCGATGGGAGAGCCTGAACAGTTAACCAGAATAATCTTTTTACCTGCACGGTGCAGAGCATTGATCAATTCGCGCTGAACGGCAGGCAATTCAATATCCGTACGGTCGCCTCTCTTGAAACCGGGAAGGTTCACGCCCATCTCCTCCCCTTCAAGACTGGGAGATATGCCGCTTGCGAAAATAACAATATCCGCATCCTTCACACGTTCAACAGATTTCCTGATATTCACATCCTTCTTGAATCCAAGGTCAAAGTTCAGTTGCGCATCACTTCTCAGATATTCAAAATCAAGCTCTATATCATAAGATTTTCCGGCTTGCACCTTCATTGCATGAGTAGATTTTCTTGCACCGTGTTTGTTGGAGAAACCTTTCACTTCCTCTCCATTCACGCGAAGCCTTCCACTTCCATAACAATAAACCTCAAGGACGATTTCTCCTGACTCTTTAGGAGTAAATACGCTGTTATAGGTTGCGGAGAAATCCGTCAGATTTACGCCCGGAGCAAACACCGTAGCACCCGAAGTACAAAAGTGGAAAGGAGTGGTGACTTGGGCAGTGGTTACAGGCTCGCCTTCACGCGTCAGGTTATTCCAGTAAAGAGCCGTGAAGCCGGGGCCTTTGTCGGACTTACACTGGCTGAATGCACTCTCAATCAGAGTTCTTTCCACCCACGGGCAACCTTGCTCATAAATCAGTTTATCATCAGCGCCAAGCATATTCCGTACTCCATCCAGAATGGTGACGGTATGCGGCGGCATCCCATTATAATTCCCCCATTGCATAACGGAGTCATTGGCATTAGGCCCCATCACGGCTACAGTCAACCCGCCACGCTTCAGAGGCAGAAAGTTATCCCTGTTCATCAGCAGTGTCATAGATTTGCGGGCGATGTCCAAAGCCAAGGAATCGTGGGTAGCCGAAGCTACTACCGAGAAAGGAATCTTTGTCCAGGATACATTCTCCGGTTCATCCATTTCGCCCAGTTCGAAACGGGCTTTCATCAGGCGCTTGACAGATGTATCTACAGTTGCCTCGGAGATTAATCCTTTTTTCACGCTTTCTACTAAAGCCTTGTAGCTGGAGCCACAGTCCAAATCGGTTCCGCTGACTACAGCGGCGGCAGAAGCAGCCTCTGCATCAGGATGGGTACGATGACCGCGGTCATTGTAGAAGTCGGCTATTGCACCACAATCGGCGACGACGATTCCTTCATATCCCCATTCTTCACGCAATATCTGCATCAGCAGGCGGTCGCTTCCACAACAAGGTTCTCCTTCAAAACGGTTGTAGGCGCACATCACCTCTTTCACTTCACCCTCTTTCACCAATGCTTCGAAAGGCGGCAGGTAGGTTTCATACAAATCGCGCGGTTTGATGTTTTCCGCATTGAAAGAGTGGCGGTTCCATTCCGGCCCCGAATGAACGGCAAAATGTTTGGCACAAGCATGCAGCTTGTCATACTTTCCATCGGCAGGGCCTTGCAAACCTTTTACCACCATTACTCCCATCCGGCTTGTCAGGTAAGGGTCTTCGCCGTAGGTTTCGATACCCCTGCCCCAACGCGGGTCGCGGTAGATGTTCACTGTAGGAGTCCACATAGTCAGCCCCTGATAACGTTCACGGCTACCCTGAGATGTGTAGTAGGTGTTCTTCGCACGCGCCTCATCCGACACTGCATTGAACACTTCATGTACCGTTTCCGGGTCGAACGATGCAGCCATGCCTATCGGCTGAGGAAAGACCGTAGCCAATCCTGCCCGGGCAACGCCATGCAACGCTTCATTCCACCAGTTATACGGTTTTATACCCAATCGTTCCACCGGCCGGGAACCATCCATCATAAGTTGCGCTTTCTCTTCCAAAGTCAGTTCTTTCACTAAAAGTTCCGCACGCTTTTCAGGAGACAAAGAAGCATCCTTGTAAGATGGTTCTCCACAACCTGCCAAAGCAAGGAAAGGCAGTAAATAAAAAAGTTGTCGTTTCATCATTTCTTCTACAATTTCACGAAATATAAGAAGCTGTTTTGAATTTATTCCTTATGCGAATCAGGAGTTAAAGGAGTTATCGCTTCTAAATATCTCGAATTACTTAATCTGTTATTCCATTCTGCAAAAATAACGGGTCTAAACACAACAATGGTAGAAAATCTGGTTACAATAGTGTACTTTTTCAATAAGCCCATAATATGACTTCCATAAAAGGCATATTCCAATCAAAATATGCTGTTTATGGAATTATTCCCTATCTTTGCATATCAAGCAAGTTAAAGTATGGAAAAAGATATCATCAAACAAATCATTCTGAACCAGCAAGAGTTCATTAGCCAGGTAAAGCTATTGCCCCGCAGGATATCCATTGAGGAAAACGGCAATTATGTCTTTGTCGGCATCCGCCGCAGCGGTAAGACCTATATGCTTTACCAGCATATACAACAACTGCTACGCAATGGGCACAACAAACAAGAAATCCTCTTTATCAACTTTGAGGACGAACGTATTACGGATATTAAAAAGGAAGAACTTCATCTGATTGTAGAATGCTACAAAGAAATGTTCGCCTACGAGCCTATCATCTTTTTGGACGAAATACAGAATGTAGAAGGATGGGAGCACTTCGCACGCCGGCTGGCAGATGAGAAAAGACGGGTTTTCATCACAGGGAGCAATGCACACATGCTTAGCCGGGAAATAGCCTCTACATTGGGAGGGCGATATCTGATGCAAGAAATATATCCTTTCAGTTTCATGGAATATCTGGAATATCATCACATTACACTGGATGCCCACTGGTATCTGGCTCCCGTCAGAGCCGATGTAGTGCGCCTGTTCGAAGGTTATTTCTACAATGGAGGGCTACCCGAAAGTTTTAATTATGCAGATAAGCGTTCCTGGCTCACATCTTTGTATCAAAAGATACTCTATTCGGACATTGTGATAAGGAACAATGTCAGAAATGAGCAAAGCCTGCGCTTGTTAGTACGTAAACTGGCAGATAGTGTGCTCCAGCCTATAGCCATCAAAAGACTACAGAACATATTGCAGGGAGACGGAAGCAAAGTGACCCGCGAAACAATCTCCAGCTATCTGGGTTATCTGCACGATGCCTGTCTTATCTTCTCACTAAGTAACTTCAACGATTCAATACCACAGAGAGAAGGCACCAAAAAGCATTACTTTTACGACAATGGCATCCTTAATCTATTCCTTTTCCAGCCTGAAACCAAACTACTTGAAAACATAGTAGCTATCCGTCTCTACAAACAATACGGAGAAACGCTCTATTACTATAATAAAAATGTAGAAGTGGATTTCGTAGTTCCCGATACCGGGCTTGCCATTCAGGTTTCCTACTCTCTGCGCGATGAGCAGACTCGAAACAGGGAAGTCAATGCTCTTGTCAGCCTTTCCCGTTTCATGAACATAAATACTGCTTTAATTATCAGCAAAGATCAGGAAGAAACTATTGAGCAGGATGGAATAAGCATAAAAGTAGTTCCTGTGTGGAAGTGGCTGGCAGACAAGAATACATTGAATTAGCCTACATTATTCATAGTGTAAGTACTTCGTAATAATTATTCTACTATAAATGAGAATTTAGCGGTGGGAATGGGTACGCGGACGACGCGGATTAAGCGGATGAACGCGGATTCTTCTCTTTTTAGTGATTAGCAAGACTATCTCTATTAATCATTTACACCGCTAAATTCTCATTTATGACGAGACACTTATGAATAATGCAGGTTAGCAATATGCAATCTTTGTCTACTTCCTGCGCGAACCATACATACTATAGGAGTTAAGGGAGTTGTCAGTTTGTCACTTTGTATNNAGTTGGCTGAGAATGCGTTATTTCCGTCCGGATGTTCGCACGGCCGGAAATACGCGAGCGAAAATCGGTAACTGCCAGGCTGATAGCGTGATATCGAAATACTTACATTTATTTTAGAGCAAAATATCTCCTGAAAAGCCGGATCGAAGGGGAAAACCGGGCAGGGTAAGTCAAC
>NZ_DBDF01000229.1:0-136 GCF_002293435.1 Bacteroides sp. UBA939
ATCTGAAAATGCAAGTCATACCCGACCTGAAAGCTCAGACAATTACCCATATTGTCAAAGAACGAATGGAACCATCAGTAGAATTGACCACGGATGACTCCACATCCTATACCGAATTAGATGAACACGTACAAAG
>NZ_DBDF01000229.1:307-13621 GCF_002293435.1 Bacteroides sp. UBA939
TATTCGACAGACTCGTGATGGTGACAATTAGCTATAAGACCGATTTCAAGTCCAAAATTTATAATAGGACAGCATGCGGATAATCATTAATTTTCAAACTTAGGGCAATGATAGCTAAATTAAATAAAAATCAGTTCGACTATTTGAAATATAGCCTTTCTAAAGAAGAAATATCAAAATTAAAGCTAATACACGTAGACAACGAAAATCAATTTGTTTCTATAGAAGTTGATGAGGATATAGCAGATAGAATACGTGATTGGGCAAGCGATGAATTGCAAAAAAAAGGATTTGATATAAATTACGAGTTGAATTATGATGGTAAATTATTGGAGGAATTGATAGATATATTTTATGTACAATAAAAAGCATACATAGTCTAACCAGGGGTTTGAACTATTTAAATCAATCAAATAAAAACCTTAGATTTGCAGGACATATTAACGATTAAGTAATGATAAAAAAATAACTTGGTACAGATTAAGACGGCACTGATGAGATGCAGTCTCTTTCAGTATCCGGTTATATTTTAAAATTAACGCCACGGTTTAAAGGAGATAATGCACGAAGAACAAGACATAAATAAGAGAAATATGGAACGAAACAAATTCTATTCATTTAAACTGAAAGGATGGCACACATCTGTTGATGGCGTCATTGAACTTATAGGTTCAGAGTGGATACTGGTCAAGCGTATTACTGTGGACTATACTTTAGACGGTTATAGTTTGATTCAAAGAAAATATATAGAAAGTAACCAATGCGATGACGAGACATCTTTTACGGAAAAGGTGTTATTGGCAAAAGGTATCATGGATATACCTAATTTCTACAATATATCATTGGAGACTCAAACAGATCCGTTTACATGGTTGAAAGAACGCAATGTTGTCGTTCAATTTAACCCCAAAGATGATTCCATTTGCTATGTGGGGAGAATCGGCGATATGTCGAAAAAGTTCTTCCAAATTATGTCAATGGATACAAGAGGGGGTTGGGATACTGTTTCCTACAAATATACATACGCTAAAATAGTGGCAATCGATATTGACTCGGATTATGTAAATTCACTAATTACTTATTCAAATTTCGAAAGTAAAAAAGACAGTTTTTAGTTCCCGCCTTTTAATATTTATTTGCCTGGTGGTATCATATATAGCAACTATGCCACCGCCCCAACCCTATTTTTTCATCGCCTCTGCCCGCATTTCCGGCGACATCTTTTCGATGGCGTAGCGCAGAGCAGTACGTGGCATCACGGCTTTGTGCTTCATTACAAAGTTGAACACCGCTTCCAGATGTTCGCGTTTGGTTTCGGGATTAAGTTTCTTCGAGACGGCGGTGCGTTCGCTCAGGCTGGCGGCTTTGAGCATCCAGCCGTATCCTTTCTGCACCAGGTCGTCCCCGTCCATAAGCAAGGTATTGGCAATTTCCAGAATGTCGTCGAAGAACAACCCTTTTCGCGCAGGGACAATCAGCGTAACGGCGGCAGCACGCTTCACCCAACGATTGTCGGAGTGCGCCCACTTCTTTAGTTCGGAAACATAATCAGGATACATTTCAACGAATGTGCCGATAGTATGATTACACAGCGTATCGCAGGTAGCCCAGTTAGTCACATAGTTGTGCACCCAACGCTCGAAAACGATAAAATCAGCAGGTTCGTATTGTTTGTGAAGGTAATATGACCAGTTGCAGGCAATGAAGCCCTCTTCGGTGTAACCCGATTTCCAAAGTTCTTCACACAGTTCAAATATCTCCTGTTTGGAGTAGTTCCGAACCTTCTCAAAGGCGAGTTTCCCGATTTGACCTACTAATGGCACCTTGACACCATATAACTTTACTTCTTCCTTAAAATAACGGTCGCCCGAAGTCTGTGTCTTCGCATCGACGTTATCTTTCAATGTCTGACGAATCTCTGTGAGGATTTGATGTTTCATTTATTGTTTCTTCTCAAACGTTATGGCACAAAGGTAGTAAATTTTCCAGTCTGACAAAAAAATTAAAGACAAGAAATAGGCAATATCCCATATAATTTACTAAATTTGTCCCGTTCCTTGTTTCTCAATATTATATCATGAAATTAAAAAACAGCTATCGTCAGCACATGTCATCCGCTCGCAGCCTGCGCGCTTTCTCTCTTCCCGAGCTTCTGGTTGTCATTGTTATCATCGGCATCCTGGTACTCATTGCTTTGCCCAACCTCATGCCTCTGATATCGCGTGCCAGGAGTGTGGAGGCGCAGCAACAGCTCATCTTCCTGCACTCGTTGGAGAAGACTTATTTCTATACATATTCCCGCTATTCCAATTCGTTGGACGAAATCGGTTTCGAGCAGCAACCAACAGTTACCGACGGTGGCAGCGCAAACTATCTGATAGAAATAGTGGAAGCCGACGAAGACGGTTTCCGCGCTACCGCCACTTCTCTTGTCGATTTCGACCGTGACGGCGTGTATAACGTATGGGAAATAGACACAAACAAGAGACTCGTTGAAATTACTAAAGACTAACCAATCATACACATCGCCAGCATGAAAAGACAACTAATCATCTGTTTACTTATCGCTTTCACAGCCTTTGCGAATATTGCCGGAATGCAGGCACAAGCACCCGATTCCCTGCGCCTGCATTCGCTGCGAACAAAGCTGGATGATGCAATGCGCCGGGATTCGCTGTATGCCGGAAAGATGGACTTTACTGTAAGCAACATGCCTGTCAATGAATTGGTAAAGAGCATTGCCCAAACAAACGGGCTGAACATTCATACCGGTTTCGGCATGGAACAGCAAATCACATGCAGTTTCAAGCAAATCCGAATTGCCGACCTGCTGTATTTTATCTGCAAGGAATATGCACTGGACGTCGAAACGGATGGAAACATTCTGTCGATTATACCATACCACCCTCCTGTTATGGAACCCGAAATCAGGATAGACTATGCCCCCACCGAACAGGAAGTATCATTCGACTTCTCCGGCGCCAAACTGGCGGACGTCACTCGGAAATTTGCAGAGAAAACAGGTACTAACGTCATCATTCCCGAAAATCTATCCGGGAAAAGAGTAACTTCCTTCGGCAAATCCATGACTATAGAAAACGCAGTGCAAAGCATTGCTGCCACCAACTCACTTACTACCCTGAAGAAAGATGAAACCACTTGGATGCTCTTTCAGGAAGAGGAAAGAGAAGGCGGACTGCCCCTTCGGAACAGATTCAGCTTCCGTCCCAACGAACTGGACGTTGATTCGCTCGGGCTGATTACCGCACATATCACCAATGGTAACATCAATACAATCGTGCCCGGTATATGCGGGCTACTTAAGAAGAATTACTTCCTCACTGCCGATATGAACCATACGACAGGCATTCAGGTCGAGAAAGTAGATCTTGATACGTTCCTGAGAATCCTGTTCACCGGGACAGACTTCACATGGCGGATTGAAGAGGGCATTTATCTGTTCGCCCGGAACAATGGAACCGACCCGTTTTCTTCCGTCAAAGTATTGCCTATGAAATACCGGACGGTGGAAAAAGTGACGGAAATTATCCCCGCCACACTGAAAAAAGGAGTGGAAATATTGGTTTTCCCCGAACTGAACAGCCTTGTGGTGAGCGGCGACCGGAGTGCGCTGTTGCGCCTGTCCACGTTCATTGCCGATATTGACCGGAGTGTCCCGCTCATATCCATTGACGTTATCATCGTGGACGCTTCGGATACGAGCACACGCGAAGCCGGAATCAGATTCGGAAAGGGGAAAGAACCGTCAGGCGCCAGTCAAGGTACTTTCAGCCCCGGATTAGACCTTTCGCTGAGCGCCTCAACTATCAACCGGTTGCTCAATTCTTTCAGCGACTTTACTTCCGTCAATCTGGGGAAAGTAGGTCCCAACTTCTACGCAGGTTTGAAACTGCTGGAAGAGAACGATATAGTCACACTGCGTTCCACACCAAAACTCTCCACACTGAATGGGCACAAGGCTACCCTCAAGAGCGGGGAGATGAGATATTATAAAGAAAGCCAGACCAACTTCATAGGTACACAGAACCCATTGCAGACCAACTCTTACCAATGGAAGAATGTGGAAGCAAACATGACGTTGGAGATACTTCCTTACGTTAGCCTTGACAGTTGTATCACACTGAAAGTAGACCTGTCTCAAAGTGAATTCACCGAACAAGTGGCAGAAGATGCTCCTCCGGGAACAACCAACCGCAGTTTCAATTCCATCATCAGGGTAAGGAACCAGGAAATGGTACTCCTGGGAGGTATCGAACGGAACCTGACAGGCAAAACAAGTTCAGGATTACCCTTCATTGCCCGTATTCCTGTACTGAGATGGATTTTCGGTTATTCATCGCGAACAAAGAAAGTACAGAAACTGAATGTTTTCATAAAACCGACTATTATCTGAACGAGTATATGATGAAGTTGATTACAGGAAAAATATTGCTTTTCAAGATCGAGACTACGGACGGTGGCAGTGAACTCCGACTGTACAAAGCGGTCGTTTCCAAAGAGAAGGTTTCCCTGTGGAAGGAAGAATATGACGGAGCGAAGTCATTAGAGAAATGGAAACATTCTCTTGCACTGATTTTCGTTACGGGGAATCAGGTAATGACCAGGAGTTATATTCCTCAGGATATCACATCGCGAAGAATTACGGAAAATCAGGACTTACTGTATGATATTACAGGCGAAGACGGGGACAGTAGCATTTCTTTCGTACGCAAGGAAATACTCGGAGAACTGCCGGAGCAACTGAACAAAAACCACATCTCGCTCATGGGCTTGTTCGTAGGTAAGCAGGAAGAACTCTCTATTGAAGAACGGATCAGGAGATTCTGGGATAAGGAGATGACTTTCAGTGCCGTGCGGAAAACGCCCGGAAGGCTGAACGCAGTATGCAACACATTCTATTACAAGTTGCAGCTTCCCGTGCTCATCGGTTTCCTTCTCTTGTTACTGGGCAACTATTTCATCAATTCGCATCTTCTACGGGAGAATGAAAGATTGGGCGCTTTGGCATACAACAAACAAAGAGTGGATAATTCGCGCAAAAAGGAGACAGAGAAGCTGGCAAATCTTACAAACCGGTACAATAAGCTCCCGGACTGCTCGGCGGCTACGATTTCCGACAGGATAGCGTCATATATGCCCCAGGGACTGACGTTGAACGTACTTTCCATCCATCCGCTCGCCTCCGGCATAACCAATCCGGGCAAGGGACGGGAAAACCGGGAACTGGTAAACAGGAATATCATCGTAAAAGGCTGGTCGGACATACCGGGCAGTATCACCCTCTTTTCTCAACTTCTCGGCAAGGATTCGATGTTCGGTAAAGCGGAAATCGTGTCACTGTCGCGGAGGAAAGACGCAGACTTGTTTGATTTTGAACTGCAATTAACCCTGAGTTCCAACTAACTGTAAAAAACAATAAGCATGAAAAAATACGGTGGCATCATCAAATTATCCATCCTGCTGTTATTGGCTCCTATCCTTATATGGAAGCTGGCCATCGGACAGACTTTCGGTCTGTACCAGGAGAACCGGCACCTTACAAACTCATCTCCGGACAGTATCTCTCAGGTTTCTACAGGGCGTTTCTTTCCGCCGGCAATGACAACAACCTCCCTGCTGGGCGACGGCACTATCCTGCAACAGTTTGCAGATGTGCTTGCAAAAGAAAACCTCAGTACGGTGAGTTACACTCCTGCGATTCTTGGTTCCGAAGGCGGTTATCACCTTCGCTTAGGGACGTGGGCATTGACGGGCAGGTTTGTCAACTTAGTGAGGCTGGTTTCGTATATAGAGCAACAGACACTGCCACTGCGCATCTCCTCCGTTCATTTTGAAACTTCCAATCCGAGACTGGCAGGGAGACAAACGGAAAAAGTGCTGACTATGACTCTGTCATTTATCAGCATTGAAAAGTAAGCCTGAAAAGATAGCTATGATCATCTATATTCTGTCCGTATCTCAGGCAGGATGAGGTAGAGCATGATGGGGTACTTCTTTGTAGTGATTAGTGATTAGTTACTGGATAGTTTGCCCCAACTGGAACATCGGCATATACATGGCTATAAGTACAAAAGCTACAATTGCACCGATGCCAAGGATTAATGCAGGTTCCAGGATATTGCCCAGTTGCTTCAGGTTGTGTTCCAGTTCGGAAGTCAGGTCGTTTCCCTGGTTCAGCAACATCTTGTCCAGGCAATTGGTTTCCTCGCCCACCCTTATCAGGGTTACCAGCTTGTTCCCATAGATTTCCCTGAATCCTTCCATTTTGCTTGCGAAAGAATCACCCTGCTTAAGTCCGGAGATGATTTCCGAAAAAGATTTGCTGTAAGGATAGAATCTTATAACTGCCTCCAACATGGATAGCGACCGTATCAGCGGTACTCCGGAACACACGAGCAGATAAAGCAGCTTACAAAACTGTGCCTGGTAGTGTGTCCTGATAAGATTTCCTATCAAAGGTATGTGCATCAGTGCGGAAGAACTAAGTTTTCTGTACTTTTCAGTCTTGCCGTACATCTGCTTAATTACGATGAAAGAAACGAGAACTATGGCGGATATGAGAAGTACGGTAGGGAAGTAAGACGACATCTTTAGTAAAAGTACGGTGACTTCCGGCAACTGACCTCCCATTCGTGAGTAAATTTGTTCGAACATGGGAACTACGACGGTTATCATAAAGAAAAGGACAAGTGCGGCTACCACCACTATTATTGTCGGATAACTCAAAGCGCCGGCAAGCATGCGGCGTTGCTCATTCTTTTTATGATAGTAATCGCAAAGAAAAATCAATGAACGGTCCAGCTTACCGGTTTCTTCCCCTATACGGATTACCCCACAATCCAGTCCGGTAAATGCTTCCGCCAACTCCATACCTTTCCAAAGTTCATTGCCTACAAGTACCTGCTGATAGACGTTTTTCAGAAGATCTTTTTCTTTTTGCTTTCTCTCTCCCTGTATCAGCAAATCGAATGAGCGGCTGAAACTTAATCCGGCATTCAGCAACGAGTGAAGTTGTGAAAAGAGCAGATACTTTTTAGTATCGTTCAGCCTGTAGGGTTTATTGTTCTGCATCATGGTTGAAAATAGAATTATTCAAAGTGAATCCGGCAGCGGGCGGAAGACCATATTCCAATTGCAGGGTGTCGCGCCCTGCCGGTAAGGATAAGAAAATGGAATCGACAGATTGCCGTTCTTCGGACTGTAAATGAAACCTGACAGCAGACAAACCGGTGAAAATCGTATCCGTACTGCTTGAATCCCGGTAAAGAACCAGGTTAGTGCCGTCTGTCAGAATACGGGTTGCTCCTGCCTGCGGTCTGAACAGCAGCAACTCGCCTTCATCCTGCCTTATTATACTGTCGGCCTTTTCCAGAAGGAGTTCCAATGTCTGATGCCCATCCAGCAGCTCTACCTGGAAGCCCAGCTTTTTGTACACAAGCCGCCCGTACGTGTTGACAATAGTCACCCCGTCAAATAAAAGCAGGAACAGGATACCTGTAAGAATCATCACAACCAACACTTCTGTCAGCGTAACCCCTTTCAATGGTTTATAAAGGCATCTTTTACTCATTGGCTTCAAGAAAACGAAAACGAATCTCACGATGTTTATCGGTAGTAGCAATCATCTCTATTTGATAAATATCTTCTTTATCTTTGTAAGCGGTAATTTCCACTACCATCTGTCCCCAATCGTATTCATAAGTTTCTACTCCGGGCACAAGCGTGCTTTGGCAGATTCGCCTCCGGCACTTGTTCATATCGGTTTCAATAAGCAAACTGTCCGAGTCTTCATTGCCGTTAACCACTAAGCGGGTCAATGTGTCCATCGCCAACACAAATATTATCATAAAAACCACCGAAGCGGTTATCGTCTCCATCATTGTGGAAGCAGACAGTGTGCGACGGGGCAAGAACCTCCTTTTCATACTTAGTTTTATATATGATATACCTTATTTATAATGAGAATTTAGCCTGAACACAGCGGTACAGAGACACAGCGTTTTTTTCAGCGACGTAGTCGCCCTCTCTGTGTATTCCTGTTCATCTTCTTTTCTTAAAAGATAGATAAAACTCTGTGCCTCTGCGCCTCTGTGTTCAATCATATTTTATAGTATAGGTATTTAATTATTGCCGTGGCAGTTCATACCTCTTTCCTTTCCGTATCACGACAAGTTTATCGTCCGTAACTTCTGCCACAGCAAATTCCCCGATTGTTTCTTTGGGTTTCATCAAGATGCTTTCTCCGTTGCGATTTACGATAGCCCAGACATTCTTACCCGAACGGACGACACCTTTATACAGGAAGTCGGGAGATACTTCTATCATTGGCGCAACGGTACTTTCTCCTCCGGACACCACTTCCCTTTGCTGTCTTTTTTCTTCGGATTTCCGGGGCTGGTAATCTCCCAGAAAAGGGTCACGGTAGTTCAGCAGAAGCATCGTTGTATCCTTTCCCGTTTTCTTTGCAGCTTTCACCACAGGCGGATATGCGGTGGTTCCGTTATCTTTCAGTGCATCGTATATGCGGTATGCAACTGTGCCCCATATTCCGATGGATAGCACTATCAATACATAAGTGGTTGGCTTGTTGATTTTCATGGTATGCTTATTTAAAGTCCGTCATTAAGTATCGGCAGTATTTCCTCCAGGGAAGTTTGCCCCTGCGCCAATAAGGAAAGGGCGGAGTCCTTCAATGTGGTCACCTGCTGTTCCTTGAGATAATTCTCTACGTTCAGCCGGTTCTGCCTGATGGCCTCTGACAGGGTATTGTCTATCCGGATTACTTCGTAGATGGCTTTTCGTCCCGAATATCCGGTATAGTGGCATTGCCCGCATCCTGTTGGTTTGAAGTAATTCCGGCATGGGTCTATTCCGAACAGGGAGGAAGTTCCTTCTTCTATATGATATTCCTGTTTGCAATGGGGGCACAGCAGTCTGACAAGCCGCTGAGCAACGCAAGCTGCCAGCGTATCTGATATGAGCCACGGATGAACACCCATGTCGGCAAGGCGGGTTATACTTCCCCAGGCACTGTTGGTATGAATGGTGGATAGCAGCAAGTGTCCCGTCAACGAGCTGCGGACGGCCATCTCGGCTGTATCGTGGTCGCGTATCTCACCCAGCATGATGATGTCGGGATCCTGACGCAGGAAAGTACGCAGGGCATTGCCAAAGGTAAGTCCTATTTCCTCTTTCAACTGCACTTGGTTAATGCCTTCCAGAGTGTATTCTACTGGGTCTTCGATGGTCAGAACATTGTTGTCTTCACGGTTGAGCATGCGCAGGGTGGCATAAAGGGTGGTACTCTTACCTGAGCCGGTGGGGCCGGTTATCAGGATAAGGCCGTTTGGCGAGGCTACGGACTTCGTATAATCGTCGTACTGCTTGGGAGTGAAGCCCAGATTCTTCAGGTCTAATAAACTCATATCGCGCGTCAACAGACGAAGCACAATTTTCTCTCCGTAAATGGCAGGAAGCGAGGAGACGCGCACATCGAGTTTCCGGTTGTTCCGCTCAAACAGAATACGCCCGTCCTGCGGAAGGCGTTTTTCGGAAATATCCAGGTTAGAAAGGATTTTGATACGATTCACTAATGCCGGGTAATGAGCCTTGTCAATGACATAACGTTCCAGCAGACGCCCATCAATACGCATACGTACGCGGCAACGGTCTTCGTAAGCCTCGATATGAATATCACTGGAACGTACCAGGACGGCTTCTTCAATGAGGGAGCCGACAAAGTCGGGGTCATTAACGCTTGTCACACCGGAAGTACGGGGAGCAGAGACGCCGGCGCCGTTTGTTTCTGCAGATATGCCGCCTCCCGAATCCCTGTAATGCATATTGAGCATCTTATCAAGCTCAGATAAAGGAATGGGGATAATGGAAACATCAAAACCGAAAAGGACATTTATTTCGCGAAGGGTATCGGAATAATCTTTCCCTTCCTGTCCGTAACATTGGAGTTCATTTCCCGAACGCAGGCAGGGAACCAATCTGTATATGTGCGCTTCCGATGCAGAGAAGAGCTGGATAACTTCGGTGGATATATGAATATCTGTTTTCATAAAGCAATGATTCCTTGAAATAACTGGTACAATAAGACTATGGAATAGCAGATGCCTAATGCGGAAACAAGCGGGATGCCACCATCTGTAGTACTTCCATAAATAAACCATGCAACCAGTATCAGGCAGAATGAGATTATCAGAAAATACAGGAAAGCACGATACTCGAAATGCGGTGAAAGCAAAAGGATAAAAAAGACATCTCCTGCGCCAATCATATTCTTCTTTCCAAAACGGAGCCGCATGTATATCCACAGAATGCCGCCCATAAAGGATAGGATAAACAGGTTGGTCACAAAGTTCCGGAATACATCAGTCGCTCCCATCCGGTAAAAATCCAGCGCAAACTGCAACGCTCCGAACAGCAATAGATGCCACAGCACTATCCTTCGATGGCGGAAATCCGAAACAATCATCGGATACAGGGATAAAAGTACGGGCAATTCCATAAATACTAAATCTTTAGTGACTCCTTAAAAGAAACGTCGGACGGCTTTTTCTATGATAATTAGTCCTAATCTTCACTACAAAAGTAGTGATTTATTTGAAATAACTACAACTTTTTCAATACAATGAGAGACTGATTCATCTCAACAGCCGTATGCCACATTTCCTGCAACTGCTTGTAATATTCAGGAGCCAATACGGAATGATTCAGATTGAAGGAATAATCCACAGTAACGGTATTTCCGGTTCTTTGAAACATGTATTTACATTGCAATTTATTGTCTTCGGTCTTTACCGCTTGCGTACGGGGAATTTCCTCTATCTTATATCCTTCGGGAAGCGTCAGGGTACATATCAGCCTGATCTTATGCGGATAAGGGAACTCGACAGGAAGAATCCGTTCCGACTGAATGAAAGGATTCTTGGTCAGTTGCGGGAAGATTAGAGGATTAATGTAAATGTGATCATCCGATTTCTCTGCTTCGAGCACAAAGTCAAAACCCTCCTTGACAATAGTAAAATCATCATCCGTATCTGTCTGTTTCAGATTACTGATAGTCAGCTTTTCTTTGGCCTGTTCTTGTTTATTCACAAGAGAATCCTGCTGCAGATGTTCTTTCCGGTACTCCAAAGCCTGATGACCTTTCAGTATTGTAGTCCGGCGTCCTGTAATCAGGTTATCCTGAACAGTGGCATTGATTTGCATAACAGCTTGGTTTACAGAGATGTCCTGAAGGTTCACCCACTTCTTATTTTCCGGGACATCAGGAGAAAGTATGCGCGCCTTATTTACGGACAATTCAAGAGGCAGTACATTAAGAGCCGGTACGTCCATAGAGCTATCCAGATAAACGTACTTATCCTTCGCATCATCATAAACGGCAACAACAAACGTGTTCAGTTTCTGGAGGGAGGGAAAATGATACGGCAACATTCCCAGCGAACGCCGGCTCATAACGACGGGGTAAGCTTTAATTCCATTAGTCCGGAGCATATTGATAAAGATAAAATTCAGGTCGGCATTGCTACCGCTTCCTTTCTCAATCACTTTATCAAGATTTTCACTGTAGAGTCTGTACTCTCCGTTCCATGACAACTTTTGCTTCAATAGCTGGAAAGTTTTCACAACTTTCCGGTTGAAATCGAGTTCTGCGGAATTAGTAAGTTGCCGTATTTCTTCGACATATAGATTCTTCCACACCAGATACTTACCAAAACCCTCATTTTCTTTCTTTGTCAGTTGTTGATCCACATCTCCCCATTCGGCACTATACGGTTTGTAACCTTCACTCGGATAATTAGTACCTTGCAAATTAAAACTAACTTGTATCTTATAATCTGCCGGACACCAACAATAGGATTCGTCCTGACGGATAGCAGCCAGATTCTCTGAGGTAAACGTGAGCTTTCGCGCCGAAATGGTGAAATCCCGGTCAACCTTTGTTATGCCATCTCCTATATGCCCCTTGGCTTGCATGGAAGAATTAGCTTCAACAATATCTATATAGGGACGGCCTCTGAACTCAACGTCATATACAAAAACATTGGGAATGGTTATCTGATACTGGTTATATATCATGGGAATTTCCTCTTGCATCATCCAGTTTTCAATATGTACGGAATAATCAGAAATCAATTTATAGTGATATTCAATCACCGTTCCGACTTTTACGGCAGGCAACGAGAATTTCAATACTCTATAAGAAGAATTCACTCGCTCGTCAGAGATAAAATCGCGTTTCAAACGACTTTTTACAATTTTGCCGTTTTCCAGATTATAGGAACATCCGTCCAGATCCAAAATCCTGTCTTTCTCCTTATCCTGGTCGTCAGGTGCATAATAAGGAATGGTAACGTCAGCATGCGATACCCCCTGCGGCTTCAATATCTTGATGCGTACCCAGTGCTCCGTGAACAACCGGAATCTTTCATTGTAAGTAAACCCTGTCACTCCTTTATGGAACAGATAAATTGCTTTGGCAGTCGTATCGGGAGTGTACGTCGTTAGTGATAATTCTTCATTGGAAGGCCTTCCATATTTCAAGTCAGGTTTGATTACTGCTTCCACTCGTTGGGAAAAAGCTGCCGGAAGACACAAAAGACTAAATATGCAGAATATAAATAGCTTGTTTTTCATAATTTTGAAACTTAAAGATTATCAGTTGTGCAAAACTAATAATTTATATAACAAATAATGCTTGTTTGACTAAAAAATCAGAAATAAATATGGTTCTTCGTCATTTTAGGTGCAAGCAAACAGCTTCAAACTGTTTATTCATCGCTGTTTAAATCCCTTTTCAGATTACTGATTTTGTGATTCCGTTTTTCTTAAACCACACCCATTGCCCGATGGTTTCTCCACTCGATAGTTCAGGGGTAACCACACACACCATGCTTAGAGGCAGACATAGAGCAGCAAATAATAAACCGTGTTTTACATACTGCATTATCAGGAAGCTGACAGTTAATAGCATTCTTTTATTCATCCGTCTTTCTAAAATTACGAAACCTCCCTATACCAGTTACCATATAAATCGTATATAAGAAACTTCCTGAGGTACGGATCTCAAATTACTATAGAATCATTCCCTAAAGTAAAACTTCTCAAATAAGCATATTCGCCAGACCCTGTGCCCAGTCCGCCAATGCTATGCAAAAAACGCCCCGTTGTACTAAATTATTAGGCATTTTAATATGATTATCCGCATGCTGTCCTATTATAAATTTTGGACTTGAAATCGGTCTTATAGCTAATTGCCACCATCACGAGTCTGTCGAA